>JBKTBE010000100.1:0-5450 GCA_046883645.1 Collinsella sp.
CTGTTTAAGAAGGACGAGAACGGCAACAAGATGGAGCCCGTCGAGCAGGCCGTCGTCGAGTGCCCGGACGAGTACTCGGGCAAGGTCGTTGAGGTCTTCGGTACCTCCGGCGGCATCATAACGAGCATGGATACCTCGGGCATCGTGACGCACCTCGAGTTTAAGATCCCGACCCGCGGCATCATGGGCCTTAAGAACCGCATCATGAACGTTACCCACGGCGAGGGCGTGTTCTACCACACCTTCTTGGAGTATGGCCCCTACGCCGGCGAGATCGGCAACCGTCAGAACGGCGCCATGATCTCCATGACCACCGAGAAGGCCGTTGCCTACGCTCTGGGTACGCTGCAGGAGCGCGGCCAGCTGTTTGTTGAGCCGGGCACCGAGTGCTACGAGGGCATGATCGTGGGCGAGCGCAGCAAGGCTGGCGACATGGTCGTCAACATCGCCCGCACCAAGAACCTGGGCAACCAGCGTTCCTCGACCTCCGATATCTCCGTCCAGCTGGTGCCGCCCCGCACCTTCTCGCTGGAGGAGGCGCTGGAGTACATCGCCGATGACGAGCTGGTCGAGATCACTCCCAAGAACATCCGCCTGCGCAAGCGTCTGCTCAACGCCACCGACCGCAAGAAGGCTGCCGTCCGCGCCGGCCAGGTCAACAAATAAGCGCTGGTCTTTATAGCGTCTAACAAGAAAGGGCGTCGACCGTGATGGTCGGCGCCCTTTTTGTGCACAGGGACTGAGCTGGTCTGCATCACCACAAAGGTGCCTGGCCCCTTTATGGTGGTTGGCGGCTAAGCGGTGGGGAGTTCTGGCGTGTTAGCCGGCTGCTGCGGCTTAAGGTGGGCGTTGCGCCAGATGATTTGGATGATGTAGCCGAGCATAAAGACAAAGGCCACGCCGCTGATGAAATCGCCTACGAGGGGGATTGCCGTAAGCGCGCCCGCGGCGATGCCGCCCACGGCCGCCATGGCGTAGCGGTTCTGACTATGTCCGACCATGCGGGCGATCGCACATCCCGCAAAGGCGCTCGACACCAGTGCGATGCCGATAGCGCCGCACAAGAGGGCTCCGGCAAGCGACAGACCAGCGATGGAGATAATCAGCAGTAGGACGGCGGGGGCTATAGCAATCGTACCCAGAAGACCGCTCACCCACAGGGGCGTGGGGCGCTGGTGGAGCATGCCGGCGGCGCTGGCGGTCGCGCGCGGAAAGACGAGCTCGAGTAGCAGGGCGACAAAGCAGGTGGAAAGCGCCGCGGCGACGATACCGCCGATGACATCGTTAACGGTGGAAGTATCCTCGTTCTCGGTGCGGTCGATCTTGAGCGCGCCTACCTCGGCTCCTGCGGCACGCTCGGGGTCCTCGGAGACGTGCGCGTTCACGGCGCCGGTGATGTGGGCGTTCTTGCCCAGGATGAGCTTGTCGGCCCAAACCTCAACATCGCCCTCGACGGTGCCATCGATAGTCACCGTATCGCCCGCAAGCGCTGCCGACTTGGTAGAGCCGCGCAGGGCAACCGTCTCGCCTATCGCGTAAAAACAGTTGGCGGTGCTGCCGGCGTTGAGAACAACGTGCTGGCCAGCGACGGTCACGCTGCCATCAACCGTGGTCTGGGCGATATCAATCGTGCGCGCCGCAAGACGAACGGCGCCGCCCACCGTGCAGTCGCGAATTGAGAGGGTATCGCCCGCAGCGATGATATCGTGGTCGATGGACGCATCATCCAAGTTGAGGGCCTGACCGGCCCAGTACAGGTCACCCTCGACGCCGGACGGATTGGCGTCATTGTCGGTCGCAAGTACGTTGCCTGCGGTGTCCGTGCCGGCGAACGACGCCGTGGGAAGCGCGGTGATCGCCAGCGCGATGAGCGCGAATGCCATAAGCAGGCAGCGACGCATCTTGTGTGACGGCGCCGCCGCGGTTTGATTGAAAGCCATGGTTGATCCTTTTGTTAGGTGTTCGGCATATACCTAACAGGGTACCCAACGTGCGGGCGCTCTAAAAGAACCTCTCGGTTGCATTTCGAAGGGTCGTGCCGTGCTGTCTACTTTTTACGGTGCAAGAAGCGCGCGATATCTTCTTCGGTGGGGCTTTTGATGTCAAAGCGCAGTGAGAGCCAGCGCAGGCCCATGGTCACGACAACGCATACGACCAGCGCGGCGACATTGCTCATGATGCCGCTCATAACGAGACACACATAGCTTGTCGATCCGGCGATGGCGGCGATGGCATAAAAGTTAGTGCGTTGGAAAATGCCCGGAACCACGCCCATAAAACCGTCGCGCAACATGCCGCCGCCTACTGCGGTAAAAAAGCCCATCATGATGCACACCGCCGGCGCAAAGCCGTAGACCAGCGCCTTGTCCGCTCCGGTGGCGGCATAGATGCCGACCGAGATGATGTCGAGCAGGGGAATGAGTTTTTCGGGTTTGTCGACGATTGCCGGGAAAATGTAGATGATGGCTGCCGTGGCAATGGAAAGCGGGAGCGCCATCGGCTGGTTGAGGATGTAGACGTTGCCCACCTGCAGCGTCATATCGCGCAAAAGACCGCCGCCCAGGCCGCAAACCACCGCGAGCGCAACTGCACCCACCAGGTCGAGTTTGTGCTCGCGCGCAACCAGTACACCCGAGATCGATGCAGCGACAACGGCGAACATCTCGAGCCAAAACGGAATAGCGACCATGGCATCCGAGGCATGTGAGGTAATGGTCATAGCGGCGACGACGGGCAAGATGGGGTCCTTTGGATTACGGATTTGGACAATGCCCGTACATAGTACATGTTCAGCGCCGATTGCGACCCTATTGCTCGGCAAACGGTCGGGACTGGGTGGGGGCGTGGCGTTACTGGAATGCCAAGGGTCCAAAACATGTACGCCAGCCTCCAAAAACGACATTTTCCGACATCTTTGGAGGCTGACGTACATGTTTGGATTGAGCTCACAGCATGAGTGAGTTGATTTACTCACATCCGGTATATTTCCCCACTTCAACGGACATAAGAGTTGGATACCGGCTCAGAGCGAGAGGCCCTCAATGGATACCCCTGTTCTCATTTCGCATAAAACCGCATGGCTTGTCCATCATGCACCCCAGAATTTGGTTCAGTCTCTTGCGCGGCACGACTACCAGATAGGCGCACAAGGCATCTCCACCCAGCAACGTGTTGCGCGCATACGACAGGCCCTTACCGACTGCGGCATTCCGTCCGATATGCTTAAGACTATCGATATCGCGGTTGTATTCGAATTTGAGCGAATTCGTACCAAAGGCGTCGTTTGCCACATTCTTGGACAAAATCTTCCCTACGAGCATATTAACGAGTTGACGCCCGGAATCTTCATCACCGACGAAGCCTTCGCCTTCGTGCTCGCTGCCGAGTGGATGGATAGGATCGAATATCTCGAATATGGCTATGAAGTTTGCGGCGATTATCGCATGAGGCTCAATCCCGCCGACCCTTATACCGAGCAACCAGCCACCACCTCCAAGGATGAAATAACCGAACTGCTCGATCGGCACCCCGGCAAACCCGGTGCCACACGTGCACGGCTCGCGCTCAGGCACATCTACGATCGCTCGGCCTCGCCTATGGAGACCGCTTCGGCAATCGCCCTCTCGCTCCCAACAAGCGAAGGCGGCGTTGGCATCCGAGGTGTCGAACTCAACAAACCGCTCGAGATCCCTCAACGTCTCTGGCATTGCGCCAAAGCTCGAACGCTCAAAATCGATGCGCTCGTGACCTATAAGCGCAGGGCGCTCGGTATCGAATATAAGGGCGGTTTTCACGATGAGCTCGAGCGCAAGGGAGCAGATGCGGAGCGAGAGGCCGTTCTCTCCCAAATGGGATATCGAATCGTTACGCTCACTTCGGCTCAGTTCGGCAGCCAGCTCGCCTTTCACCGCGCCATGAACAACATTCGCGAAGCACTCGGCATGCCTCGCTGTACCGACACCGGGTACCAGAGAAAACAAAACGAACTACGCAAGGCACTTATCCGCAACTGGAAAAGCATACGAGACGAGGAGGCACCTTCCGAATAGCGCCGCTCCCGTGAGCTCAATCCAAACGTGTACGTCAGCCTCCAAAGATGTCGAAAAATGTCGGTTTTGGAGGGTGACGTACATGTTTGGGGAAGCGTGGGATCGAGACGTATTTCGATAACAAAAAGCTCCCATTCTTGGGAGCTTTCTCAACCAAAATGGCGGAGGAGGAGGGATTCGAACCCTCGTGACCTTATACAGGCCAAACGGTTTTCGAGACCGCCGCATTCAACCACTCTGCCACCCCTCCGCGTGGGGTAAAAACAAAGCAGGCTCGAAGGCCTGCTTTGGAATTAACTGGCGGAGAGTCAGGGATTTGAACCCTGGAGACGCTTTTGACGCCTACACGATTTCCAATCGTGCTCCTTCGGCCACTCGGACAACTCTCCGTTAAATGCGAAAGTCAGTATACACGAGAAATCGCAAAGTGCAAACAGAAAAGTTGGCATTTTTTAAAACGCTTGGCCGTGCTTGGCCGTGCTTGGCGCTGCAGTGGGGCTTGAGGTGCCAAAAAACGGCATCCGACCAGCGTGGTTGATCAACTCAATTGTTCAAAAAGGGTATTCATAAGCGACTTGGCAATGAATTTAAAAATCTTTGATTGGTGCTGTGGGCCACTGGTATGCATTTTGCGACCACAGCCTTGTGCCCGTTGACCTGCGGCTTGGCTCAGCTTGTCCCCGCGGCACCGTATCTTGTCCACAAATCCGTCAAGCTCTTGGTTGGCATTTGGTTGGAATGCGCATGAAACGTGGTGCGAGCATGGACATATGTGGAGGTCATGAGGTTGTAGCTGCATATTCTTGCGGCCTGGGAGGTTGAAAGATATTATTACCAAGTCTTTTCCTGCTTCAGGCGCACCTTCACGACCTGAAGCCACATTTGCCCAGAGGAGGTGACAATATGAAGGCTTATGAACTGCTGTTCTTTGTTGACCCGTCGCTCGACCCCGAGACTCGTCTCGCTGTTATGAAGCGTATCGATACCACGATCGCTGAGGGCGCTGGCAAGGTCGACTCCGTTGACGAGTGGGGCAAGCGCAAGCTCGCCTACGAGATCAACGACCTCACCGATGGTGACTACACCCTCATCAACTTCCACGCAGATCCTACCCAGATCGCCGAGCTTGATCGCGTCCTGCGCATCACCGACGCTGTGGTCCGCCACATGATCGTCCGTCGCGACGACCAGGAGTAAGACTGTCGTTTTGGACTGGGCTTGTGCCCCAAGAGGAAGTAGTGAGTTATGAGCATCAATCGAGTGAACATCACCGGTAACCTCACGCGTGATCCCGAGCTGCGCGCCACCGCCGGCGGAACCCAGGTTCTGTCCTTTGGCGTCGCCGTGAACGATCGCCGCCGCAACCCGCAGACTGGCGAGTGGGAGGACTATCCCAACTTT
>JBKTBE010000011.1:0-32843 GCA_046883645.1 Collinsella sp.
TGGGAGGCCAGGGCGCCGCTGACCGGTGGACGGCACCGAGCCGTACGCTTGAACTGAGAAGGGGGAGGCCTCGCGGCCTCCCCCTTTTTTGCGTTTACGGGCTTTTGTCTCACATAGTAACTGTGTTTTATAACCCTCGTTTGTCGCATCTTCTGCGAACGGGCTACAATAACTTAGTCTGTGCGATATGGAGGTGAACATGGCTGAAGCTGGTATCGGCGTTGATATCGTCGAGATTTCCCGCATGAAATCAATTCTTGAAAAGACGCCGTCGTTTGCTCGGCGTGTGTTTACCGAAGAAGAGCGTGCGTATTGCGATGCATCATCGCGTCCCGCTGCTCACTATGCGAGCCGCTTTGCTTCGCGCGAGGCGGTACTTAAAGCTCTCGGCACGGGTTTTAGTCAAGGCGTGGGTCGCAAGGATGTTTCGGTTACGCGTGATAAACTCGGCAAACCGAAGGCGCTGCTTTCGGGCCGTGCTCTCGAGATCGCTCAAGAACTGGGTGTTGTTGAGGTCGCTCTTTCCATTACGCTTACAGGAGACTTGGCCGTTGCGAATGCCATCGCGATTACCGAAGATGCTCGGCCTAAGCCAAAAGAGGAAAAGGTGAGCACCAAGAAACGCGTAGCGCAGACATTTAAAGAGGCTCGCTCTGTTTTAGATGAGCTTGAGCAGCTGCAGAATTCAGCATTGACGGAGCACCTGGGCGATGCTTCGCAAGATACGCTAGGAGCATAGATGAAACCGGTTTTGAGTACCGAAGAAGTCGTTCGTCTCGAGGATATCATCGAACGCGAAGGGACTTCGAAGGCCGAGCTTATGGAGCTAGCGGGTGAGTTTGCCGCCAACGAGGTCTTGAAGCTCAATCCCGATCGGGTTCTCGTTCTGGTCGGTTTTGGTAATAATGGCGGCGACGGTTGGGTTGCCGCCGATATCCTGAGCCATAAGGGTGTGGACGTGGATATCGTTTCTCCGGTTGAGCCGGATGAGATTCCTGCTGCTCTGGCACGTCATGTTGCTCGTCGTACTGCCGGCCGCGATGTGCACGTTTGCGTCGGCCCCTCGCGTGACGAACTCGAGGTTTTGATCGATAAGGCCGATGTTGTTGTCGATGCCATTTTTGGTACCGGTTTCCACGGAAATCTGCGTGCGCCGTTCTCCATCTGGATTCCTACGGTCAATGAATGCGCCGATTGTGTCGTATCCATTGATGTTCCCTCGGGCCTGAATGCCGAGACGGGCGTTGTTGATGACGACTGCATTCGTGCCGAGCATACGGTGACGATGATTGCGCCCAAGATTGGTCTGTATAGCGCTGATGGTCCTGAGTATGCTGGCGATTTGATCTGCGGCAATCTTTACGACCGTCTTGACGAGGTCATCGATGATGTCGACCACGCCGCCGAGATTGTCGAGCCCGGTGACTTAGTTGATTACTTTGCCCCACTACCTACGAATATCGATAAGTATTCCCGTGGCTCTGTGCTTATTGTCGCCGGATCTGCGCAATATCCTGGTGCTGCCATTATGGCGGCCAAGTCTGCAGCTCGCGCGGGTGCTGGTTACGTGGCAGTCGCGGCTCCTGACGCCTGCGCCAATCTTATTCGCATGGCACTTCCTTCGATTCCCGTCTTAGCTATTCCGTCTGATTCCCGCGGCTCCTTTGGCGCCGCTGCGCGCATGACTGTGTGCGAGATTGCAAAGAAGTACAGCTGTGTACTGTGCGGTCCCGGTATGACGACATCTGCCGGCGCTATGCAGGTGGTTTCGGGCTTGCTCGAGCTTGATGTGCCGCTTATCTTGGACGCCGATGCACTCAACTGCCTTGCTAAGATTGCCATTGACGGTATTGATAGTAATCCCGAGATGTATCGTCGCGAGCAGCCGTTGGTTATGACGCCGCACTATCGTGAACTTTCGCGTCTGGTTGCCGGTGACGAGGTGAACGACCTTGGTACTGCGATTGCAGCCGCGCAGAAGGTTGTCTGGGCTGCAGGCTCTGACAATCTGGTGGTCATTGCCAAGGGGCCGACGACGGCTATCTGTGGCGTTGAGCGTGTGCTGCTGCCGCTCTCGGGTCCGGCTTCTCTGGCAACTGCCGGTTCGGGTGATGTCCTCGCGGGTATTTTGGCCGGCACGCTTGCCACCATGCGCGACGAGATGGATCGTTGGGAGTTGCTGTATTCGTACGCCGTCGCACTTCACAGCTACGCCGGTTTTGCCGCGGCGACGGAGTATGGTGAGAAGAGCGTCATCGCGACCGATCTTATCGACTTGATCGGTCCGGCCATGGAACTGGCGGCAAAGGATGCGCTCGAAGATCTGGGAATCATGGACGAAGGGTCGGATGACTAATCATGAATAAAGCCGATTTGACGCGCTGGTCCTGGGTCGAGATCGACCGCGGGGCGCTCCGTCGCAACACGAGGGCCTATAAGAACTTGCTGAATCCACGTCAGCGCCTGTGCTGCGTGGTCAAGGCCGATGCTTATGGCCATGGAGCTGTTGAGTGCGCCAAGATCATGTATTCGGCCGGTGCCGACATGTTTGCCGTGGCGACGGTTAACGAGGGCGTTGAGCTCCGACAGGGCGGGATTACGAAACCCATCCTCATCCTAAGCGAGCCGCCTATCGAGGCCATTCCGACGTTGCTCGAGTTTGATATCATGCCTTCGGTCTATACGTCTGACTTTGCTCTTGCGTATGGCGAATGTGCCGTCGCGGCGGGCAAAGTGGGCAAGTATCATCTCGCCATCGAGACGGGCATGAATCGTATCGGCGTTCACTACACGCAGGTGCTCGACTTTGTCCGCGGTATAAATTTCCATCGCGGTATTCAGTGCGACGGCGTATTTACGCACTTCGCCACGGCCGATGAACCTTCGGGTTGGGACTACAAGCTGCAGTGTCAGCGCTTTACCGAGGCCGTTCAGGCCATTAAGGATGCGGGTTTTGAGTGCGGTATCGTGCACTGCGCCAACACGCCGTCCTCGATGCTCGACCCCTCGATGCATTTTGATATGATCCGCGCCGGCGTTGGCTTGTATGGCATGCAGCCGTGCGAGCTGAGTGGCCGCGTGATGCAGCTTGATCCCGTTATGAGCGTCCATGCGCGTGTGACGCGCGTGGCACACCCTGCGATGGGTGAGGGCGTGGGCTACGGTTTTACCTACCGCGTACCGCGTACGCGCGTTCAGATCTGCACGCTGCCGATCGGTTATGCCGATGGCCTATCGCGTACGCTTTCCAATCGTATGGATGTGCTGTATCGCGGCGAGCGTGTGCATCAGGTTGGCAATATCTGCATGGACCAGTTTATGGTCGCCATTCAGTCCAACCCGGCACACGAGATTCCCGAGGCCGAGTATGGTGACGAGATGATCATTGTCGGCCGCGATGGCGATGCCGAGATCACTATGGACGAGATGGCCCGACTGCGCGGAACGATTAACTACGAGGTCGCCTGCGGCTTTGGCATGCGTCTCGACAAGGTCTACGTGTAGGAGCCGCTATGGGCGTCATGCACATCCCCGGCCATACCCATCAGGCACCACGTGAGGTCGCACTCGAGGAAATTGAGGCCGTTCTGGGCGATTGTCACCTCTGCCAGCTCTACCAGTCGCGTCACAATATCGTGTTTGGCGTGGGAAACCCCCGCGCTCGCGTGATGTTTATTGGTGAGGCGCCGGGCCGCAATGAGGATTTGCAGGGCGAGCCCTTTGTGGGGGCGGCAGGCGAGGACCTCAACGGCATTTTGTCGCTGGCGGGCCTCAAACGCGAAGACGTCTACATTGCCAACGTGCTTAAGTGCCGCCCGCCGGGAAACCGCAATCCGCGTCCCGAGGAAGTGCTGGCTTGCTCGCCGTTTTTGCGTGAGCAGATTCGAAGCATCTGGCCCGATATTATCGTGACGCTCGGCAACCCCGCGACGCACTTTGTGCTTAAGACCGAGATTGGCATTACTAAGCTGCGCGGCAGGTTCCACCAGATGGGGCATTTTGTAGTAATGCCCACGTTCCATCCGGCAGCAGCGCTGCGCAATCCGGCGTGGCAGGAGCTGCTGGAGGAAGACTTTAAGATGCTGGGCGACTATCTGGAGCGACATCCCGCACCAGAGGACGCCTCGGAATAATAAGGAGCATATATGTCCCTGGAGCGCCTGGGGGTAGGTACTTACAAAACGACTTGCGCTGCCGATACGGAGTACTTTGGCGAGCTAATTGCACCGTGCCTTGAGGACGGCGATGTGCTCATCCTGACCGGTGGCCTGGGAGTGGGCAAAACTCACTTTACCAAGGGCGTCTCGCGCGGGCTGGGCGATGAGCATATGGTTACGAGCCCTACGTTTGCGCTCATGGCCGTTCACGATCAAGGTCGTATTCCGCTGTTTCACTTTGATCTATACCGCCTGGAGCATGCCTACGAGCTCGAGGATACGGGCATTTTCGATGTGCTGGGCTATGAGGGTGCTTGCTTGCTGGAATGGGGCGAACAATTCCAGGACGAGCTGACGGATGAGTATCTTTCGGTGACGCTCAAGCGTGATGAGGGCGACAGCGATGTGCGAACGATAACGCTCGAGGCACACGGTGACCGCGCAATGGAGCTTTCCCATTTGATTGATAAGGCTGTACAAGATGAGCTTGCATAACGACAACGCGCTGGTGGTGGCGCTCGATACCTCGACCGACATGCTTGTCTGCGCGGCAAGCTGGATTGATGGGCAGACGGGCGAGACGAAGCTCGTGAGTGGCGACCACATGTGTCGCCGTCACGCCAACGTTGAGCTCGTGAATACCGTTGATGGCGTGCTGGCTCAAGCCGGTCTGGATCGCAGCGATGTTGGTTACTACGTGGTCGGCCGCGGCCCGGGGTCGTTTACGGGTGTGCGCATCGGCATCTCCACTGCCAAGGGCCTCGCGCGCGGTGCCAATGTTCCACTGCTGGGCGTGTCGACGCTCGACGCTTGCGCTTGGACGGCGTGGAAGGCTGGCGTGCGCGGCAAGCTTGGTATCTTGGCCGATGCCATGCGCGGTGAGGTATATCCGGCACTATATATGCTGGGCGATGAGGGTCCCGAGCGTCAATTTGAGCGCGAACACGTGGTCAAGGCCGCCGTGGCGCTCGATGAGTGGCGCCGAGCAGCGGACTGGGACCAGGTTCAGCTGACCGGTGACGGTCTCGTGCGCTATGGCAAGCTGCTGGGTGAGGACGAGACCGCCCGCTGCGTGGAGCGCGACCTGTGGTGGCCTTCGGGCGAGGGCTTGCTGCTCGTGCACGCTGCGGGTGACGGCGATCCGGCTCGCGTCCTGCCGATTTACACGCGCCTTTCGGATGCCGAGGAAAACGAGCGCAAGCGTCTTGGTCTTGCCGAGAGTGCGCAGAGCGAAATTACGGGCGTTGCCGATGAGCTCGCCGGTCGTCATCTGCAGTTCCGTCCCATGGGCGCGGCGGATGCCGAGGGCGCGAGCGCGCTAGAGGCTGCCTGCTTTGAAGGTGCCGGACACGAGGCGTGGACGCCGGGCATGTTCTTGTCCGAGCTGGGCGAGGACGTTGCCGCTCCGCGCAGCTGGTGGGTGGCGCACGACGATGGCCAGCTGCTGGGTCTTGCCGGCGGCATGGTCGTGGACGGCGATGTGCAGATCATGGACGTCGCCGTCGATCCGGCGCATCGCCGCGAGGGTATCGCCCGCAAGCTGCTGTCGCACGTGAGCTACGATGCCCAGATGCTCGGCTGCACCACGGCCTCGCTCGAGGTCGAGGACGGTAACGAGGGCGCGATTGCGCTCTACGCCGCTCTGGGCTTTACCGAGGCGGGTCGCCGTCGCGGGTACTACGGTACCGGCAAGGATGCCATCGTCATGACGGCACCGCTGCCCCTGGTGCTTCCGGTCGACAATGCTTCGCCCGAGCCGACGGCAGCTGAGCAGCGCGTATGGCCGTTACCTGCACCCGAGCGCACCGTTGGGGAGCGTGCCGAAATCGAGCGCCGCCGCCTGGTACTTGCTATCGAGAGCTCCTGCGATGAGACGGCCGTGGCGATTATCGACGCGGACGGCAACATGCTAGCCAACCAGGTTTCGACGCAGATTGATTTCCATGCCCGCTTTGGTGGCGTTGTGCCCGAGATTGCCTCGCGCAAGCACGTCGAGGTAATCGTGAGCGTTGTGGACGCGGCGCTCGAGGATGCCGCGGCATCGCTTGGTCTTGAGGGTGGAGCCATCTCACCGAGCGAGCTTGCCGCCGTGGGTGTGACACAGGGCCCGGGTCTGGTGGGCGCCTTGGTCGTGGGTGTCGCCTTTGCCAAGGGCTTTGCCTATGCTGCCGGCAAGCCGCTCGTGTGTGTTAACCATCTGGAGGGCCATCTGTTCGCCAATCTGCTGGCACAGCCCGACCTCAAGCCGCCGTTTATCTTCACGCTTGTCTCAGGCGGGCACACCATGCTCGTGCACGTTAAAGCGTGGGGTGACTACGAGGTGCTCGGTGAGACGCTCGATGATGCCGTGGGCGAGGCCTTCGACAAGGTGGCTAAGGCGTTGGGTCTGGGCTATCCCGGTGGCCCCATCATCTCCAAGCTGGCTGAGACGGGCAATCCCAAGGCAATCGACTTCCCTCGTGCGCTCAATAGCAGGGGAGACTATCGCTTTTCGCTCTCGGGCCTTAAGACGGCCGTGACGTTCTACATTGAGCAGGAGACCAAGGCCGGGCGCACGATTCATCTGCCCGATCTGGCTGCTTCGTTTGAGGCGGCGGTCTTTGACGTGCAGTACAAGAAGGCCAAGAACGCCCTGCATGCCACCGGGTGCACGGAGTATTGCATCGGCGGCGGCGTTTCGGCCAACCCACATCTGCGCGAGATGATGATCAAGAAGCTTGGGCGTCAGGGAATCCGTGTAACGGTGCCGCCCCTCTCGGCATGCACCGACAACGCCGCCATGATCGCGGAGGTCGCCCGCCGTAAATTCGACCGAGGAGAAATCTCGCCGTTCGACGCCGACGCCGATCCGAACATGACGCTGTAGTCGTACTGGTGCGGTCCCCGGCCCCGCCCGGGCCCCAGCGGCCGCATATGAACTTTCCTGCTCTACAGTCCTGCTCACGACGGAGGCCACATTAAGTGGCCTCCTGTTCGTGCGGAACTCGCGATAAAGTTCATATGCGGCCGCTGGGGCCCGGGCGGGGCCGGGGACCTTTCTGTATCGATATGGCTTCTGAGCTGGGGCGGCGTCGACAGCGTCCAGCAAAGTTAACCTGCCAGCATCGAATTTCCGCCGTTCTTTAGCTGAAAGAAAAAGATGGTATGCGGAGCTTTGCTCCGCATTTGGGATGGGAGTCCCTCGGGGGCGGGGCGGGCACATGCAAGGTTTATCGCGAGTTCCGCACGAGCCGGAGAGCACTTAATGTGCTCTCCGTGCGAGCAGGACTGTAGAGCAGGAAACCTTGCATGCGCCCGCCCCGCCCCCGAGGGACGTCTCTCAAGCAAAAACTTTTGTCGGGTAAAGTCCGAGGTCAGTGGCGTTTTATACCGAGAATTTCAAAAAAGTTGAAAATTCATTACAAATTTGCGTTGACTTTAGGTAACTAAAGTTTCATACTCCTTTTCATCCACTGGGGGATGTGAACACGCACGGATCGTTCGCATCATGATTGAAGAGGACTTCTTAGACATGTTCACGCATCAGCTAAACATTATCAGCGTAGTAATTATCTGATGCGGGTTAGCACATACAGCTAGCCCGTACGATAACGGGCGGCTGATGAAGATGAGGGCCGTCGAGCGCAACCGACGCCCCTCATTTTTTATGTCTAGGAAGTGCTTTTTAGAGGAGGAAATGACATGAACGGAGTTTTGCTCATGGTTGTTGCCGCGGCGGTGCTCGCCTGCGGCTATCTGGGCTACGGCCGCTGGTTGGCCAACAAGTGGGGTGTTGACAAAGAGGCCCTCACGCCGGCCAAGCGCATGAAGGACGGCAAGAGTTTCTCGCCCGTCTCCGCTTTCACCGCGTTCTCGCACCAGTTCAGCTCGATCTGCGGTGCCGGCCCTGTCACGGGTACGATCGTCGCCATGGCCTTCGGCTGGCTGCCCGTCGTGCTCTGGGTTCTCGTCGGTGGCATCTTCTTTGGCGCCGTCCACGATTTCGGCGCCCTGTACGCTTCGATGAAGAACAACGGCAAGTCGCTCGCTCAGCTCATCGAGAAGTACATCGGCAAGACCGGCCGTCGCCTGTTCCTGCTGTTCTGCTGGCTGTTCTGCATCATCGTCATCGCCGCTTTCACCGACATGGTCTGCAAGACGTTCATGTTCACCCCGGCCGTTGACGCTTCTGGCGCTGCTACCGGTGCCATCGACTTCAGCAAGTCCTATGCCGCCGGCTGCGCTGGTACCATCTCCATCCTGTTCACCTTCGTCGCTATCGCCTTTGGTTGGGCCCAGAAGAAGTTCAGCCTCACCGGCGCTGCCGAGTTCGTCACCGGCGTGATCCTCATGGTTCTCATGTTCGCCGTCGGTATGCAGTTCCCGGTTTACCTGGACAAGTTCCAGTGGTTCGCCGTCGTCATGGTCTACCTGGTCTTCGCTGGCGCTATGCCCATCCAGATGCTCAAGACCCCGCGTGACTACCTCACCTCGATCATGATGATCGTCATGATCGCCTGCGCTGTCCTCGGCATCGTCGTCCTGGGTGTTAACGGCCAGGCTACGATGACCGCTCCGGTCTTCACCGGCTTCTCCGGTGCTTCCGGCATGATGTTCCCGGTCCTGTTTGTCTCCGTTGCCTGCGGTGCTCTCTCCGGTTTTCACAGCCTCGTTTCTTCCGGTACCTCCTCTAAGCAGGTCGAGAAGGAGCAGGACGCCGTCAAGGTCGGATACGGCGCCATGGTCGTCGAGTCCTTCGTCGGCATCCTTGACATCATCGTCGCCGGCATCATGTTCTCCGACATGAAACCGCCGGTACCGGCGCCCTCCGCCGGTGTCGCTTCCACCCCGTTCCAGATCTTCGCCGCTGGCATCTCCCGCGGTATGCAGGCCTTCGGTGTTGACGGCACGCTCGCTACCGTCTTTATGACCATGAACGTCTCTGCTCTGGCCCTGACCTCGCTCGACGCCGTCGCCCGCATCGCCCGCACTTCGTTCTCCGAGTTCTTTGCCCAGACCAACGATGCCCTGGCCATCGAGTCCAAGGCCGGCTATATGAAGGTCCTCGGCAACCCCTGGTTCGCCACGGTCGTTACCCTGCTTCCCGGTCTTGCCCTCGCTTTTGGTGGCTATGCCAACATCTGGCCGCTCTTTGGTGCTTCCAACCAGCTGCTCGGCGGCATGACCATGATCACCCTCGCCGTGTTCTGTAAGTGCACCGGCCGCAAGGGCTGGATGCTCTACGTGCCCGTCGTCTTCCTGCTCTGCTGCACCTTCACCTCGCTGGTCCAGAGCGCCATGGGCTGCATGGTCGCTGTTCAGGCTTACGGCTTCTTCGGCACCATCCCGGCTACCGCCACCACGGCCGCCGTCTCCGTCGCCGCCACCAAGGGCCTGCAGCTTGTCTTTGCCGTTCTGCTGATGGTCCTGGGCCTCATCGTTGCCGTTAACTGCCTCAAGGAGTTCTTCGGCAAGGAGACCGGTTCCATGCCTGACGAGGATCCCGAGTGGTCCGAGATGGGCAAGGCCGAGTATGGCCGCACTGCTGCTGCCGAGGCTCCCGTCGACGCCGAGGCCGCCAAGGCTTAGCCGACCTGACGAGTTGAACGTCACATCTATATGACTCGGAAAGACCGGGTCCGCGACTTCGCGGGCTCGGTCTTTTTTTCATGCAAAAGCGGGTGACGCTCGAGTGTTCTCGCAGATGTTTTGCATGGATAAGGGCGCGCGTTGTACCATATGGACGTATATGTGTGCATATGAAAGGGGCCCCGTGGCCAAGACGGTATATTCCGATAACCAAAATAATGTCGATGCCCTGGCTGAACGTCTGAGCAGCCAGACGTCGCTTTCTGCCGAGCGTGCCAAGCTGGTTGCCTACGACCTGCTTTGCCGCAAGGCGCTCAAGATTAAGTCGAGTGCGCTGGCGCAGATTTTCCGCTCCGTCGATAAGGAATGTGACACCAAGGCGATGCGCGATGAGCTTATCGCGGCCAATATTGTGACCAAGATCGAGGGTAGCGGCATTAACGGGCGCCCGGCGTTCTATACCATCAATGCCGAGATCCGCGATGCCCAGGAGCAGCCTGCCGAGTCCGTCGAGGATTCCGCTGACGTGCCTGCTGTGGAAGAAGTTGCTCCGCGTGAGCATGTCGATACCGATGAGTTGCTCGATGAGAACGTCGTGCGTGCCTTTACGGCCAAGGCAGGACGCGGCGGTTTTGGCGGGGGTGGCAAGCGCGATGCGCAGCGCCGCGCCCAGCAGGAGCGCTTCCGTCGCGCCGTCGCTCAAAAGGATGGGGCCGTTACCGAGGTTGTCGAGAACGAGCCCGTCTCCGAGCCGCAGGAGTCTGTGAAAGAGCAAAAGTCCGCTGAGCCTCAGGAACCCAAGCGTCGCCGCGGTGCGCATTTTAGGGCCGAGCAGCAGGATGTTGTGCGCGAGGCCGAAGAGACTGCCGAAGTTGCGGACGATTCTGAGAAGCCGGCCAAGAAGGCCTCAGACTCGTGTCGTCCCGGTCGCGGCTTTGCAGGTCGCGCGTACCCCGTAAAGCGCCAGGAGAAGGTTAATCAGGTTCCGGAGGTGCGGGCCGAGAAGGCCGTGAAGCCTGCCGAGTCGGGAGTTCGTGAACAGAAGCCTGTTGATGAGCAGACTGCGTCCGATACGGAGACCCAGGGCCAGCAACCTGCGGTTGAACAGACGGGGGAGGGTGCTTCGAGCAAGCCTCGCCGCCGTCGCCATCGTGGGGGCCGCAGTTCCCATGCCGAGACTGCAGCCGAGAAGACCACGCCGCAGGACGAGGATGCGAAGGTCGAGGTTTCTTCGGGGCAGCCTAAGCGCCAGCGGGCGAAGGAGAGTAAGTCCGATCGTCCGCAGAAGCAGGCGTCTATGCCGAAGCGCGAGCGCAATTCCCAAGGCGATTCTAAGCGCAAGTCTCAGAAGAAGCCGGAGTCTGCCGCAGCAGATACTGCTGCCCAGCAGCCCAAGTCGGCCGTTCACGGCGAGGTCTCGGCGTTTGCCCTTGCCCGCGTTTTAGGCAGGCAGCTGCTCAAAGTTGTCCCTACGCCCACGGCGCTCTCTAAGATCAAGGAGCAGCAGACTCAAATTGTTAAGGTCGAGGGCAAGGACGGCAAAAAGGCTCCGCAGCGCACTCAGCACAACGAGATGTCCAACCGCAAGATTGCCGAGGAAATTGCGATCATCCAGGCTTGGATTGAGCAGAATCGCGGTGCCGACACGCCGGTCGCTTCGCGTCGCCAGCGCGCCTACCAGATTTTTAACGATGAGAAGGCCTTTGACGGCAAGCACGGCGAGCGCCTGATTCGGCGTATGACCGAAAAAGGTATCAGCATGCAGGCGATTAAGGTCGCCCCCAACCGCCCCGTGCACTTTACGGGTTTCTTTACGCTGGGCGCCGACAAGCCGTTCATTATGGTCGAGAACCTAGACACCTATGACGAAATCGTCAAGCTCCTGCGCGGCCGCAAGCACGCCAAGCTTTTTGGCACCAAGGTGGGCGGCGTGATCTTTGGCGGTGGCTGCAAGGCGAGCGTTTCGCACGCACTGGATGATTATCTGGCCGAGATCGGCTATCGCTTTAACTATGTCTACTACGTGGGCGACATCGACCGAGAGGGTGCGCGCATTGTCGAGCAGACCCGTAACGCCAATGTGGTAGAGATTCGCCTGCATGCCGGTATGTATCGCGCCATGCTTGCCGAGCACAAGCGTCGCGTGAAGGCCGGCGGAGAGTGCGAACCCGCAGCTGCCAACCAGGGTGTGCCGCAGAACCTGGCGGCGACGATCAAGGATCTGCCCATGGTCACGCGCGTGCAGTTCCGCAACGTGCTGCGCGAGGGCGGACGCATTCCACAGGAGATTCTGATGACCGCCGACTATCGGGATGGCGACTCGGGAAGCTTCGACCGCATGCTGAACAATTAGTTCCGCCGTTCTACCGAACGGCGGTCCTCCCGACGCTGCGAGGGCCCGCAGGAATCTGACGTTCAACTTCGGCGGCGCGACCAGAAGGTCGGCGCCGCCTTGTTTCACGTCACCTTGCCATGCCAGGGCCCCTCTCGCTGTCACGTCCAAAACATCGGGGCTAGTGGCCTCCTGTTCGTGCGGAACTCGCGATAAACCTAAGCCGGTGTCCCCGCTCTCCCGGGGGCTGTCGTGGCTTGGCCGTTGCACGCGGCTCGCTTTTCGGAACGGGGCTGACGGACACGTTCCGAAATCTACCACCGTCGCTGTGCAGGGTGTCTATAAAGAGCCGTGGCCAAAAAACGGCAAATATGAGTAGTGATACTCTTTTAGTAGCAGTAATTTTGACCACATTTAAGGTGATTTGACGTGTCGATCGAGCAGATAAGCTGCCGTATCTCCTCAAGTGTTCATTAAAGGAAGACCTTGATGCGAATAAATCTCATTAAGATCTTCTTTTATTAACGAAAATAATGTAGCTACAACGGTAACAGTACTCATATTTGCCGTTTTTTGGCCACAGTCCTTCGGAGGGTCCTCGAAAATAGTCCCGAGCCGGCACTTGGGGACGTTCCTATAATGCCGGCACTCAGGAGCGTCCCCAAGTGACGGCACCGCGTCTGCCTGCGGCGACCGCGCCCCGCTGCGTCGCTTCGCTCCTTGCGTGCTGCGCTGGAAAACGCTTCGCGTTTCCTCAGCTCCGCACCCTTGCGGGTTCGAATCCCTCTGCTTGCCCACAAGAAAGCGCCCTGGGCCGTTATGGGCTCAGGGCGCTCAATTTTAATGGCTGGGACGGAGGGATTCGAACCCCCAACAGCCGGCACCAAAAACCGGAGTTCTACCGTTGAACTACGTCCCAATGTGTGGTGTTGCCCAAAAGCAACTCGTTTAGTTTACCTAATCTGCGAGGGCATCGCAAACGCCGTCGAGCAGGCGTACGGCGAGTGTCTGCGCGTCGCTGGCCGTGAAAGTGCCGTTGTAGCGCGTCATGCCCGTGAGCTCAATGCGAATGCGAGCCGGCTTCTGCTGCGCGGCGACATTGGCAGTGCGGATGCGCTGGGCCAGGTTGTGGCACTCGGCGAGGGCAATCGTGGCGCGCGGTGCGGCGTCGGCGGGCAGCTCGTCGCTTGCGATCTCGAGCACCAGGTCAACGTCGGTTGGGACCTCGGAGTCGCAGAGCATCATGCCGCTGTTGTCGGTCGTTGCCGTGGCGATGTTCCACATGCGCGAAGCAACGCTGCGTGCGATGGGGTCCTCACCGATAACGGCGATCTGGAAGCGCTCGAGCACGTTGGCGGCGCGAGCAAAACCAATGCGGGACTCGGCTTCGGTGACCGAGGGCTTGCCCTCCCACACATGGTGCAGGCGGTTGATGTAGCCGTAGGTGTCCTGGAAGGCCATGCCGTCGGCAAACAGGCCGACATTTTCCTGGAACTGCTGCAGGGCGGCCTCGGTATGCGGACCAAAGTAGCCGTCGTCTTCGCCACAGGCAAAGCCCAAAACGTTGAGAGCGCGCTGCAGGGCCTGCACATCGGCGCCATGGAAATTGGGCATGCGCAGATACAGGGTGCGGTCGCCCAGCTTATACGAGGCGTCGACCAGGGCGCTCCAACAGGGGATATCGACGGCATGACCGGCAGCAAGGCCGCTGTCGAGCCTGAAGGTGCTGACGGCCGCTCGGTGGTGGTGCCAAAGCGCTTGTCGGCGACCTCGTCGGCATCGATGGTGTAACCGAGCTGCAGAAGGCGGGACTGAACATCCTCGACGGCTGCTCCCTGCATGCCCGTGGTAATAGGTTCCATGAACGAACCCCTTTCGGCGTACGATTCGTACTATTTTGAGCGCGTGTCGGATAGACAACGCGAGACAATGCATAAACATGCACTCAACAGTGTAGCAACTTGTACCCAAACGCGCTGCCCACAGGTTTTGTGACCCCCGCTAGTTGAGGCGCTCCACAAAGAAATCTGCCATGGAGAGGAACAGTTCGCGTGCGTGCGGGTCAAGCTCAACGTTCTCGATGGCAGCCTTGGCTTTTGCGGTCAGGTCCAGCGCGTAGGCGTGAGCATATTCGGTGGAGCCGGTCTCCTGGAAGATCTCCACGGCGCGTGCGAGCTGCGCAGGGTCCTCGGTGCCCGAGGAAAGGATTGCCTCGATCTCGTCGTGATAGCGCTCGTCTGACAGGGCATGCACGGCAACGAGGGTGCGCTTGCCCTCGGTGATATCGGTGCGGAAGTCCTTGTTGGCGGCCTCCTTGGTGCCGATCAAGTTGAGCAGGTCGTCTTGAATCTGGAAGGCAAGGCCCGTGTGCAGCCCAAAGGCGCGCAGTGCCTCAATCTGCTCTTCGCTGCCGCCGCCGATAATGGCTCCGGCGGCAAGCGGCGTCGCTCCGCTGTAGTACGCGGTCTTGTGCGTCGCCATGTCCAGATAATCGTCGACCGAAATGTCAAAGCGCCCGTCGCGGACCCAGCCCAGGTCGAGCGCCTGGCCCTCGATGGTACGGACGATCATCTCGGTAAGCTCGTGGAGCACGCGAAGCTTCACGTCTGCGTTGAGTGTGGGGTCGTCGAGAACCGTCTTGGTGACCATGGTGAGCGCCAGGTCACCGCAGTTGATGGCAAGACCGGTGCCCTCGGTAAGGTGCATGCAGGGCTTGCCGCGACGAATCTGCCCGTTGTCGGCGATGTCGTCGTGGATGAGTGCGCCCGACTGAAAGTGCTCGATGGCCGCCGCTGCGCTGCGGGCGCTCTCAAAGCTGCCGCCTACCGCAGTGGCGGCGAGCATGCAGATGAGCGGGCGGTGGCGCTTGCCAGCGTTTGCCGTAAATGCCGAGAGCGGGGTATACAGGTAGCGCTCGATATCGGCGGAAGTCGCCTGTCCGTCAAAGAACGTGGCCAGATAGTCGTTAATCTGGTCAAAGTGCTGGGCTAAAAAGCTGGTAAACGGACTGGACACGGGTTCTCGCATTCTTTCTTAGGTTGCATCGATGTAGTGTGCAGGCAACATATTGCCACATTGTGCCTGCCTGCGTGGCAGGTTTGGGGATTTAAGGCAACGGCGCATGTCGGACGAGTTTCGTAGTTAGACCAGTCCAAAGTGCTCGAGCGCCTTGACGACGCCATCTTTGTCGACCGAGTCGGTGATGTAGTCCGCGCGCTTTTTGAGATAGTCCGGTGCGTTGCCCATGGCGATACCGACATCGACGGCGTTCATCAGCGAGATGTCATTGCTGGCATCACCGATGCCATACACCGTTCCATGGTTGGGGTCGAGAGCGTCGAGTACGGACTGGATACCCTCGCGCTTGGTGCATTCGCGAGGCGAAATCTCGGTCACTTCGAGCTCGAGCTCGTTAAAGCAGAGCAGCGGCTCAAACGCTTGATCCTGAGCGATGCGGTTGGCAAGCGACGTGGACATTAAGATCTTGTAGGCGCTGTAATGTTGCAGCTGCGTAATTGCATCGCCCACGGTGCGGGCGTATCCGGGGGCGTCGGGCGCATCGGCACTCATGCGAACGACGCCATTGAGTCCCTCAAAACGAATCACTTCGTCCGATTGCTCAAGAATGGGAGCAAGGCGCTGCAGCATGCCGGGCGTCATCGCCAAATCGCGAATCACGTGTCCCTCAAGTTCGACATAGCCACCCGCGAGGCAGACGATGCCGGTCCAGGGCAGCTCGAGCAGCTTTGGATGGATGCAGCTCAGCGTACGCCCTGTGCAGATAAACGCCATATTGTCCTTGGCGACAAAATCACGGATGGCTTGCGAGACCGCTTCATTGGGATAGGGGGAGAGGTCTCGCTCGCCCTCGGGAAGCTCTTGTGCCACTCGAGGGTCTTGCCAGGCGAGTGTTCCGTCGATATCGAAGAAGCAGATATCGCCGCGCTTATGGGCTGCGCTGGCGGCAGGGGAGGCCGAGGTGGTGGGCACAAATCCCGGCTCGAGGCCCATGATCTGGTCAAAATGCTCTTTAACGCGGGGAACGGAGATGCCGATAATCACCTGGGCGGTCTTGCCCGTAATGATGAGGCCCTTGGCGCCCACCGCGACAAACGACGCATTATCTGCAACGATGGAAGGGTCTGCGACCTCGACGCGCAGGCGCGTGGCGCAGTTGGTTGCGCCCACGATATTGCCAACGCCACCTAAAAGCTGAATTACCCGCTCAGCGAGGACGTGATCTTGATCGGATTGAATACTGACCTCGCCATTGGGAGATTGCTCTTTGACAAAGCCGCTTCCCGTTAAACGATCGATTGCCGCGCGATTGGAGGCATGATCCTCGCGGCCCGGCGTCTTAAGGTCATAGACCAAGATGAGTGCTCGAAAACTAACAAAAAAGATGAGGCTAAAGGCAAGACCGATACCGAGCGCCAAAAGGTAGGAGCTGGCATGCATTCGCATGAGTGGGATGAAGTTGAAGGCCGTCATTTCCATGAGACCGCCCGAGAAGATGCCGACGATGCCAAAGAAGTTCATGGTCATGGCAAGGCAGGAGGATAGGACGGCGTAGAGCAAAAAGAGTCCAGGATAGGTGAACATAAAGAGAAACTCGAGCGGCTCGGTGACAC
Source organism: Collinsella sp. (assembly GCA_046883645.1). Taxonomy (GTDB): domain Bacteria; phylum Actinomycetota; class Coriobacteriia; order Coriobacteriales; family Coriobacteriaceae; genus Collinsella. The sequence goes on from JBKTBE010000011.1 coordinate 16,689, forward strand.
CGCAGACCACCGAGGCGACGATGGCGGGCAAAAGGATGACCTTAAGGCCGGCGCGGCGTTCGGGTTTGGCGGTGAAATAGAATGCTGCCGCGATGGCGGGAAGGCCAAAGAGCTTGCCCCAGCCGGTGGCGGTAAAACCTGCCCAGGGCGCAAGTTCATTTAAAGGGCGCGTGCTATGGGAGAGAATGGGGAGCAGGTTGGTCCACGTGGCGTAAATACCGTCGTGAATGACCAGATTGTCGTAATAGATGGGCATATAGAGCAGGTGGTGCAGCCCCATGGGCTCGAGTGCTCGCTCCAAAAACACAAAGATGCCCACGCCGAAGGGGCCGACGCCCGCAAGTGCGTGGCGCAGCGTTTCGGTTACAGCGTATGCGAAGGGCACGATGGCGGCCGAGATGGCGGCAAGGGCAAACACGGCAAAAAAGCTGATGAGGTAGACCAGCGAGGAACCCGAGAAGGTGCCGAGCCAATCGGGAACCTTGGCATCGTAGAAGCGGTCATGGATGGCGACGACGGTTGCCGATACCGCCAGCGGGCCGATAATGCCGGTGTCGAGCGTCTTGATGCCGTCGATGACGGTGATACCGCTGGCGGGGGTCAAAGATGATGGGTACTTAAGCCCAAGGTTGTCTCCGCTCAGCTTAATGATCTCGCTCAAAAAGAAGCAATAGGCAAAATAGGCCACAAGCGCCTCGAGGCAGCAGCGTGCCGGTTGCTTTTGGGCAAGACCGATAGGCAGCGCTACGGCAAAAAGGAGCGGGAGACGTTTAAAGACCGTCCACGAGCCGCGCTGGATGATGGTCCAGAAAACGTACCAAGGGGTTCCGTATACGGCGAGGTCACCGACGATGTCTACGGTCGTGGCGAGGGCGGAGATGCCGACCATGAGGCCTGATATAGAAAACAGCATGGCGGGCGCGAACATGGCTCCGCCAAAACGTTGGATTTTCTGCAGCATAATATGCCTTCCGGATGCAACATGCTGTGCGAGCAAGAACGTTTAAACAATGAACTCATTGTAGAGGACTGGCTGCTTGCCGCATTGACGGTTTTGATTCGAATCGATTGGAGCATCACGGGCGCCGTTGACAGTTAATAATCGGTGTTTTGCCGATAGACGGTTTAAACAACCCAAAGAAATGCTATCGTGCCTAGCCATACATATTAATTAGAGGTGAAACAATGCCAAAAGCGATATACGAAGGAATCTACCGAGAAATACGCTCGCGCATCATTAATGGGACCTATGCGTTTCAGGAGATGCTGCCAACCGAAGCTGAGTTGACCGCGGAGTTCGGATGTACTCGCAATACTGTTCGACGCGCCTTGAGCATGCTGGCCGACCAGATGTTTGTGCAGCCCATACACGGCAAGGGCGTGCGCGTTATTTGGCTTAAGGGCGAAACCGACATGTTGGGCGCACTCGAAGAGGTTGAGTCGTTTGGCGAGTTCGCAAAACGCAACAATGCCGTCGCATCGACCGAGGTCAAGTCTTTTGAACATTTGGTTTGCACGGAGCAACTTTCTCGTCGCCTGGGCTTTAAGGTGGGCGAGGAACTGATTCGTGTAGTGCGTGTCCGAAGCCTCAACGGCAGTGCTCGCCAGGTGGACCACGGCTACTTTTTGGAGTCGATCGCCAAGGGCCTGACGCCCGAGGTCGCCGAGAAGTCTATCTACGACTATCTGGAGCACAAGCGCGGCATCAAAGTGATGGCGAGCCGTCGTACGGTGAGCGTCGAGCTTGCGAATGATGAGGACTGCAGCTACCTTGACCTTGGCAAATATAACTGCGTCGCCGTTATGGAAAGCCAGTCGTACACCTCAGATGGCATCTTGTTCGAGGTCACGCACGCCCGTACGCATCCCGAGATCTTCCACTACCGCGTCAACTCCAAGCGATAGGCGGCAGGCTCGCCGTCTGGCGAGGCTTATGCCCTCAAAGCGAAAACGCCCGGTCAGGCCGACGTCATATCGGCTTGACCGGGCGTTTTGTCTGCATCCGATAACATATAATTGTTTATACAAAACTTGTCAAGCGAAAAGTTGAAATTACCGTTCACCGAAGTTTTTCTACCGCTCTAGTAATACTTGTTCAAACAACTAGCCAAATAGCGTATTGTACAAATCAGCAAAAGGGGCAAAGTCCCCGAGCCAATCTCCGAAGGCGGCGGCAAAGGGTGCCGCCACGGTGTGAAAGGGTGGATTGTAATGAAGAACGAAATGAGCAGAAGGCAGTTCCTGGGCTTTGCTGGTTCCGCGGCTGCGGTTCTTGGTCTGGGTCTCGTGGGCTGCGGTGGTTCTGCCGGCTCCGGCTCCTCTGCTTCTGGTGACGCTGCCGAGGTCTACTTCCTCCAATTCAAGCCTGAGGTCGACAAGGAGTGGAAGGAGATCGCCAAGGCCTATAAGAAGGAGAAGGGCGTCGAGGTCAAGATCGTGACCGCTGCTTCCAACACCTACGAGGAGAAGCTCAAGTCCGAGATGTCCAAGAGCTCCGCTCCGACCCTGTTCCAGGTCAACGGCCCCACCGGTCTTAAGAACTGGAAGGATTACTGCGCCGACCTGTCCGATACCAAGCTCCGCGGTGAGCTCATTGACGACTCCCTGGCTCTGCAGTCCGATGGCAAGGATCTGGGTATCGACTGGGTCCAGGAGAGCTACGGCATCATCTACAACAAGCAGCTGCTCGAGAAGGCTGGCTACAAGGCCGAGGACATCAACTCCTTCGACAAGCTGAAGGCTTGTGCCGACGACATCCAGGCCCGCAAGGACGAGCTTGGTGTTGAGGGTGCCTTTACTTCCGCCGGCATGGATGACTCCTCCAGCTGGCGCTACACCACCCACCTCGCCAACCTCCCGCTCTACTACGAGTTCGAGAAGGAGCACAACCAGGAGGACGACGAGATCAAGGGCGAGTATCTCGACAACTTCAAGCAGATCTTCGACCTGTACATCACCGACTCCACCTGCGATCCTTCGCAGCTTGCCTCCAAGACCGGCGACGACGCCACAAACGAGTTCGCAACCGGCAAGGCCGTCTTCTATCAGAACGGTTCTTGGGCCTACGCTGACCTCACCAAGGCTGGCATGACCGACGATCAGATTGGCATGATGCCCATCTACATCGGTGTCGACGGCGAGGAGAACCAGGGCCTGTGCTCCGGCGGCGAGAACTACTGGTGCGTCAGCTCCCAGGCTTCCGAGGATGCCCAGAAGGCCACCGAGGACTTCATGTATTGGTGCGTCACTTCTGACACCGCCACCAGCATCATCGCTGACAAGATGGGTCTGACTGCCCCGTTCAAGAGCGCTAAGGAGACCACCAACGTCTTCTCGCAGCAGGCCGTTGCCATGGCCAAGGACGGCAAGAAGACCGTCGCTTGGGACTTCGTTTACATCCCCTCTGAGGAGTGGAAGAAGAACCTCAAGCAGGCTCTGATTGCCTATGCTGCCGACAACAGCAAGTGGGACGGCGTCAAGAACGCCTTCGTCGATGGCTGGAAGACCGAGAAGGCTGCTTCCGAGTAAGCAGTTGCTGCCCAAGCTATCTGATTAGCGACAGGGGGCGGGCAGACGTTGGTTTGCCCGCCCCCTGCATATTGAAAGGACCCTTCTATGGGCAAAGCACTCAAGCGCTGGTGGCCGCTCTTTATGCTGCCCACGTGTCTGGCGTTTATGATCGGGTTCGTGATCCCCTTTATCCAGGGTTTCTATCTCTCGTTCTGCCAGTTTATTACCATCAACAACACGCACTTTGTCGGTATCGAGAACTACGTGCGCGCACTGTCCGATCCGCAGTTTGCCACGTCGTTCTTCTTTACCGTGGCGTTTGCCTTCCTGTCGACGGTGCTCATCAACGTGATCGCCCTCGCCATCGCGCAGGCGCTCACCCGCAAAGCGCTCAAGGGCACCAACATCTTCCGTACGATCTTCTTTATGCCTAACCTGATCGGCGGCATCGTGCTGGGCTACATCTGGCAGATTCTGATCAACTGCCTGCTCTCCAACGTGGGCGCCCAGCTCATCGCCCTTAACTCTGCTGCTGGCTTCTGGGGCCTTATCATCCTGACCCTGTGGCAGCAGGTCGGCTACATGATGATCATCTACATCGCTGGTCTGCAGTCCATTCCGTCCGACTACATCGAGGCCGCCAAGGTCGACGGTGCCACGGCATGGCAGACGTTTTGGAAGGTTAAGATCCCTAACCTGATGCCGACCATCACTATCTGCCTGTTCCTGTCCATCACCAACGGCTTTAAGCTGTTCGACCAGAACCTCGCCCTTACCGGCGGCGCCCCCGCGCACTCCACCGAGATGCTCGCCCTGAACATCTACAACACGTTCTATTCGCGTGCCGGTATCGCATGGCAGGGCATCGGTCAGGCCAAGGCGGTTATCTTCTGCATCCTGGTCGTAGCCATCTCCATGATTCAGCTTAAGGCCACGAGGTCCAAGGAGGTGCAGCAGTAATGAAACGCGATAAGGTTATCAACCGCGCGCTCTCGATTTTCTTTACGATTCTGTCGCTCGCGTGGATCTACCCCGTGTTCATGATTGCGCTCAATTCCTTTAAAAAGGCAACTGCAATCAGCACCACCACGGCATTCGATCTGCTCACGCCCGAGACGTTCAACGGCCTCGCAAACTACATGCATGCCCTTAACGAGCAGGGCTTTGCCTCGGCATTTATGTACTCGCTCATCATCACGGTCACGTCGGTCGTGCTGATTTTGGTGTGCTGCTCCATGTGTGCTTGGTACGTAGTGCGCGTCAACAGCAAGATCTCGAACTTCTTCTATTACCTGTTCGTCTTCTCGATGGTCGTGCCCTTCCAGATGCTCATGTTCACGCTGTCCAATTTGGCGGACCGCATCGGCTTCAACACGCCGTTCAACATCTGCTTTATCTATCTGGGCTTTGGCGCGGGCCTGGCGGTCTTTATGTTCGCCGGCTTTGTAAAGAACATTCCGCTCGAGATCGAAGAGGCGGCCATGATCGACGGCTGCAACCCGGTCCAGGTGTTCTTTAAGATCGTCCTTCCCATCATGAAGCCCACCTATCTTTCGGTCGGCATCCTCGAGACCATGTGGGTCTGGAACGACTATCTTCTGCCCTACCTTACGCTCGACTCCACCAAGTACAAGACCATTCCTATTTTGATCCAGTACTTCCGCGGCGGCTACGGCCACGTCGAGCTCGGCCCCATGATGGCCTGCATCATGATGGTCGTTATCCCCATCGTCATCATGTACATCCTCTGCCAGAAGTACATCATCGACGGCGTGGTGGCAGGTGCCGTCAAGGGCTGATGCCGTAACTGTTTTGCAAGTTTCTGCGGCGCCCCTCAGCGTGGCGCCGCATATCGAAAGGTAGAGACATGGCCGAGATCGTTCTCAAACATGTTCAGAAGGTGTATCCCAACAACGAGTCCAAAAAGAAGGGCTTCTTTGGCAAAAAGAAGAAGACCGAGGAGAAGAAGCACAACCTCAAGGTTACCGAGGACGGTGTGCTCGCTGTAGAGGACTTCAACCTCACCGTTCACGACCAGGAGTTCATCGTCCTCGTTGGCCCCTCTGGCTGCGGTAAGTCCACGACGATGCGCATGGTCGCCGGCCTGGAGGACATCACCTCGGGCGATGTGCTCATCGACGGCAAGCGCGTCAACGACGTCGCTCCTAAGGACCGCGACATCGCCATGGTGTTCCAGAGCTACGCTCTGTACCCCAACATGACGGTGTACGAGAACATGGCGTTTACGCTTGAGCTCAAGAAGGTTCCCAAAGACGAGATCGACCGCAAGGTTCGCTCCGCTGCCGAGATCTTGGGTATCACCGAGTATCTCGACCGCAAGCCTAAGGCGCTTTCGGGCGGCCAGCGCCAGCGCGTCGCCATCGGCCGCGCCATCGTGCGTGACCCCAAGGTCTTCCTGATGGACGAGCCGCTGTCCAACCTGGATGCCAAGCTCCGTAACCAGATGCGTGCCGAGCTCATCAAGCTGCGCCACGAAATCAAGGGCACCTTCATCTACGTTACTCACGACCAGACCGAGGCCATGACCCTTGGCGATCGCATCGTGGTCATGAAGGACGGCGTTGTCCAGCAGATCGCCACGCCGCAGGAGGTCTTCAACCACCCCGCGAACATCTTCGTCGCCGGCTTCATCGGCGTGCCGCAGATGAACTTCTTCGATGCCCAGCTGGTGCGCTCGGGCAACGGCTTTACCGTCAAGACCGAGGATATGAACGTGGCGCTCGCCCCCGAGACTTGCGCTCAGCTTGCCCTCAACTGGGACGGCGGCGACGTGAAGGAGATTACGGCCGGCGTGCGCCCCGAGCAGATCCTGCTTGCCGACAAGGGCGAGGAGGGTGCGCTCCAGGGCACCGTCGAGGTGACCGAGCTCATGGGCTCGACCGAGCATGTCCACGTGACCGCTCCCGACGGCCAGTTTGTCCTGATTATCCCCGTCGTCGACCTCGAGGCCAAGGGCGCGCTCAAGGCTGGCGACCCCATCTGGTTCAAGTTCGAGAAGAACGCGACTCATCTCTTCGATAAGGTGTCTGGCAAGAACCTTATCTAGGCCCGGTGCATCCAGGCCCTCCCTTTGGGCGACTGCGGCTTTGCCATCCTTTTGCCGCGGTCACATATAAGGCTCCCCTCCCGTCCACTGGGCGAGAGGGGAGCCTTTCTTTGTGTTGGGATTGTCTGACCGGTCGTTTGTCTCGATCTGTAACGGGTAGGGCCGATTTCGGACGTTAGATGTTACAGATCGAGACGGTTCCCTGAGCTAGCCATTTCATCTAAATCTGTAACACCAAAGGTGAATTTCAGCTGCTAGATGTTACAGATTGAGATAAACCCAAGGGGAGGGGCCGGTATGTCTCAATCTGTAACAGCTGGGGCCGTTTTTACCGAGTAGCTGTTACAGATCGAGATTCTTCGGTCGAGTCGGGTTGCAGGGTAACGTGCGGGCACAAAAAACGGAGCCGTGTCGCCACGACTCCGTTTCTCAAGAGGATGGGTAAGGGAAGTGAAATTAGTTCAGGTGCCAGATCTCGTCGTTGTACTGGGAGATGGTGCGGTCGGACGAGAAGGTGCCGGCGTTGGCGATATTGATGAGCGCCTTGCGCATCCAGGCGTCCTGGACCTCGTAGTCGGCCAACACGCGCTCCTTGGTCTGGATGTACTCCTCAATGTCGAGCAGGGCCATAAACCAGTCCTTGCCCTTAATGTCATCGTGCAGGCGCTGCAGGCGCTCGGCGTTGCCGGTCGCCATAAAGGCCGGGTTGGTGATGAAGTCCACCAGCAGTTTAATGCCGGGCTTGCGGTAGAGCGCACCGGCGTTGTAGGTGCCGTCGGCGTAGAGCTGCTCAACCTGTTTGGACGAGGCGCCAAAGGTATAGATGTTCTCGTCGCCCACGAGCTCGGCAATCTCCACGTTGGCACCGTCGAGCGTGCACAGGGTTAGGGCGCCGTTGAGCATGAACTTCATGTTGGAGGTGCCGCTCGCCTCCTTGGAGGCCAGGCTGATCTGCTCGGAGATGTCAGCGGCGGGGATCACGCGCTCGGCGGCGGTGACGTTGTAGTTCTCGATCATGACAACCTGCAGGTAGGGAGCCACGTCGGGGTCGTTTGCAATCCACCGCGACAGCGTCAAGATCAGATGGATGATGTCCTGCGCGATAGTGTAGGCAGGCGCCGCCTTGCCGCCAAAGATGATGGTGACGGGGTGCTTAGGTCTGTTGCCGTTCTTGATATCGAGGTACTTCCAGATGATGTAGAGCGCGAGCATCTGCTGGCGCTTGTACTCGTGGATGCGCTTGACCTGGACGTCGATGATGGCGTTGGAGGGAATGGTCACGCCCTGCTCGAGCGCCATGAACTGGCGCATGATGGCCTTGGCCTCGACCTTGGTGGCGGCCAGGCGCTCAAGAACGTCCTTGTCGTCGGCGAACTTGGCGAGTTTGCTCAGATCGCCGGTGCTGCGCCAGTCGGTGCCGATCACATCGTCGAGCAGGCTGGCGAGCGCGGGGTTGGCCCCATGGATCCAGCGGCGGAAGGTGATGCCGTTGGTCTTGTTGGAGAACTTCTCGGGATAGATTTCGTAGAACGGATGAAGCTCGGTGTCCTCCAGGATCTTGGTGTGGAGGGCGGCTACGCCGTTGATGGAGAAGCCAAAGTGGATGTCCATGTGGGCCATGTGGACGGTATCGTGTTCGTCGATGATGGCGACGCGCGGGTCATCGTGCTCGGCCTTCGCGATCTCATCGAGCTTGACGATAATGTCGGCGATGGCAGGGGAGACCTTCTGCAGGCTGGCGAGCGGCCACTTCTCGAGCGCCTCGGCAAGAATCGTGTGGTTAGTGTAGGCGACCATGGAGCGTACGATGGTCACGGCCTCGTCAAACTCGATGTCGTGCTCGGTGGTGAGCAAGCGAATGAGCTCGGGGATGACCATGGTGGGGTGCGTGTCGTTAATTTGGACCACGGCGTAGTCGGCCAGATCGTGCAGGTTGCTGCCGCGCTCGATGGCCTCGTCGATCAGGAGCTGGGCGGCGTTGCTCACCATGAAGTATTCCTGGTAGATGCGAAGCAGGCGGCCCTGCTCGTCGGAATCGTCGGGGTAGAGGAACAAGGTGAGGTTCTTGGCGATCTCGGTCTTGTCGAAGTCGATGGAACTGCCGGGGACCAGGCCGTCGTCGACGCTCGCCAGGTCGAACAGGCGCAGGCGGTTCTTGGTGGGCCGGCCGTAACCGGGCACATCGATGTTGACGAGCTTGGAGGTAACGGCAAAATCGCCGAACTCGACGGTGTAGGAGCGGTCATCGTCGACTAGGATGTCCTGCTCACCGAGCCACTCGTCGGGGACGGCCTTCTGCTGGTTGTCGACAAAGCGCTGACGGAACAGGCCGTAGTGATAGTTGAGGCCCACGCCATCGCCGGTCAAGCCCAGCGTGGCGATGGAATCCAGGAAGCATGCGGCCAGGCGGCCCAAGCCGCCGTTGCCGAGCGACGGCTCGACCTCGAATTCCTCGATCTTGTTGAGGTTGTGGCCTGCGGCGGTGAGCTGGTCCTTAACCTCGTCGTAGATGCCGAGGTCGATCATGTTGTTGATGAGCAGCTTGCCGATCAAAAATTCGGCGGAAATGTAATAGAGCTTTTTCTTGCCGTTGTTGAGCGGGCAGGTGGCGGAGCGCTCCTGCACGAGTTTGACCAGCAGCTTGTAAATACGACGGTCGTCGAGCTGCTCGAGCGAGGTGCCAAAAGACTGCTCGGCGAGTTCCATGAGGTTAATTTGGGGCATGTTTTCTCCTGTGATGGGTTGTTTCATGTCTGCAATTCATAAGAAGCCCGCGCGAGGGGATTGGGGTGGCCTCGCGCGGGAAAAGCAAGCGCGTCCGCACGGTGGGGAGGGGTCGGGCGCGGTAGCTCCTATTGAGGAAGCTCGATTTCGGCTTCCGACGGGATGCGGAAGTAGGTCTCGGTCCAGTCGGTGAGTTTGTGCTCGAGCTCGCGGGTGATGGCGCCGTCGAGCATGCGCCAGGTCCAGTTGCCGCCCAGCGTGGCAGGGGTGTTGATGCGCGCCTCGTTGCCCAAGTTGAGCAGGTCCTGCATGGTGTAGATGCACGTGTCGCTCACGCTGGCGGCGATGGTGCGATTGAGTGCATCTGCCATGGGTTCGCCGGCCTGCTGATGGGTGTACAGGGCTGCCTGCTCACGCTGACGCGGGGTGGCCGTTCCCTCAAACCAACCGCGCGCCGTCTCGTTGTCGTGGGTGCCCACATAGGCGACGGTGTTGGCGATGTAGTTATGCGGCAGGTAGTACGAGTTGGTGCCCTCAAAGGCAAACTGCAGGATCTTCATGCCGGGGAAGCCCGAGTTGTCGCGCATGTCGATGACGCCGGGGGTGAGGAAGCCCAGGTCCTCCGCGATGATGGGCAGCGTGCCGAGCTTTTCCTCGAGCGTCTTGAAGAACTTGAGGCCGGGACCCTGCGTCCACGAACCGTAGGACGAATCTGGCGAGGAGAACGGCACCTCCCAATAGGCCTCGAAGCCGCGGAAGTGATCCAAGCGGATGACGTCGTACATGTCGAGGGCGGCGCGAATGCGGCCCTCCCACCAGGAGAAGCCGTCGGACTCCATGGCGTCCCAGTCGTAGATGGGGTTGCCCCAGTACTGGCCGGTGGCCGAGAACTGGTCGGGCGGCGTGCCGGCGACGCTCACGGGATTGCCGGCGGCGTCGATCTTAAAGAGCTCAGGCGTCGCCCACATCTCGACGGAGTCACGCGAGACATAGATGGGCAGGTCGCCGATGATGAGAATGTCGCGCTCGTTGGCATAGGCCTTGAGGCGGCTCCACTGGCGATCGAAGAAGTACTGCGTCATCTGGTGGTAGAGCATACGCGCCGGATGGTCGGCGCAGACCTTGGCGGAAGCCTCACTGCGGGTGCGGAGCTCCGCGGGCCACTCCCAAAACGCCTTGAGACCGCACTCCTCTTTGACGGTCATAAACTCACAGTAGGGGATGAGCCAATCCTCGTTGGCTTGGATAAAGTCATCGAAATCGGCCGGCTTGTCGGCAGCAAAGCGCTCGGCGGCGCGGTCGAGAATCTGACGGCGGCCGCCAAAGATGGCACCGTAGTCGACGTTACTGGGGTCAGAACCCAGGTACACGCCATCGATATCGCGCTGCTCTAGATACCCTGCCTCGATAAGCTCGGCAAAGTCGATAAAGTTGGGGTTGCCTGCGCGGGCCGAGAACGACTGATAGGGCGAATCGCCATAGCTGGTCGTCGTAAGGGGCAGAATCTGCCAGTAATGTTGTTTGCACGAGGCGAGAAAATCGACGAAGTCGTAGGCATTCCAGCCAAAGCCGCCGATTCCGTATGGTCCGGGCAGAGATGAGACGGGCATGAGGACGCCGCTTGCACGCTCCATGAATGCGCTCACCAACCTTCTTGTTGTGGGGTCGGCCTGCCGATGGGTGTGCAGTCCGCCTCCGATGTTCTGATTCGATACGCCTATTGTAAAACATGTTGTTTAAACATGTACAGGCAAGATAAAAAAGTTGGTCGATTTTCGGCGAATGGTTACATGCCATGAAAAAGCCCCGACCTCACAACGTGAGATCGGGGCAAGAGCGGTATGTAGGTTTTTGCTACTCGGCGTCGGCGAAGCCGTTGGGGTTGTGGCTCTGCCAGTTCCAGCTATCGCGGCACATGTCCGCGATGTCGTACTGGGCCTTCCAGCCCATCATGCGCTCGGCCTTGGAGGCATCGCACCAGTTGGCAGCGATGTCGCCGGCGCGGCGCTCGCGGATCACGTAGGGCAGCTCCTTGCCACAAGCCTTGGAGAAGGCGGCGACGACCTCGAGTACCGAGGTGCCGGTGCCGGTGCCCAAGTTAAAGATCTCGACGCCGGTCTTGCCGTTCATCCAGTTAAGGGCGGCCACGTGACCAGATGCCAGATCGCACACGTGGATGTAATCGCGCACGCCGGTGCCGTCGGGGGTGGGGTAGTCGTTGCCAAAGACCTGAACGGCCTCGAGCTTGCCCACGGCGACCTGGGCGACATAGGGCACCAGGTTGTTGGGGATGCCCTTGGGATCCTCGCCGATCAGGCCCGACGGATGGGCGCCGATGGGATTGAAATAACGGAGTAACACGACGTCCCACTCGGGGTCGGCGGTGTGGACGTCCATAAGGATCTGCTCGATCATCCACTTGGTCCAACCATAGGGGTTGGTCGCGGGCTTCTTAGGATCCTCCTCGGTGACGGGCGGGTTGTCCGGGTCGCCGTAGACGGTCGAGGAGCTCGAGAAGATGATGGACTTGCAGCCATGGTTGCGCATGACGTCGATGAGCACCAGGGTGTTCTCGATGTTGTTGTGGTAGTACTCGACGGGCTTGCTCACCGACTCGCCGACGGCCTTAAAGCCGGCAAAGTGGATGACGCGGTCGATCTGATGGGTATCGAAGATCTTGTTCATCGCATCGCGGTCGAGCACGTCGGCCTCGTAGAAGGTGAGGTTCTTGGCGGCCTCGTCGCCCACGATGGTCTTGACGCGGTCGACGGCGACGGCGCTGGAGTTGGAGAGATCATCGACGATGACGACCTGGTAGCCACCCTCGAGCAGCTGAACGACGGTGTGCGAGCCGATAAAGCCGGCGCCACCGGTAACGAGGACACAGGTGTCTTTGGGGTCGAGTGCTTTGGACATGTAGTCTCCTATCGAATCAGGAACACTTCTTCAGGGGAGTATAGCGCAGGCAGGGACGCCCAAATCGTGCGCTGTAGGAAAAGCAGAGGATTGTGCTAACGTACTCATAGAAGAGCTTGCGTACGCATAACCTGATCTTTGGCATTTGCTTACGAGCCGCTGACCTTGCAGTTTCCTGCCGTTCGTGGAAATCGTTGGGACGCGCCATATGTACGCTAATATGTATGAGTTGAGCGACATATAAATAAGCATGTAACGGAGTACATATGTCACCAAACAGCGATTCCATCCTTTCCCAGGAGCTCTCGCGCCGCACTGCCCTCAAGGCCCTGTTCGGCGCCGCTTCTGCGGCAGTTCTTTTTGGCCTGCCCGCTCGCGCCCATGCGGCGGAGGCTTCCAAAGAAACCACCGATAAACTGAATGCCGCCCAGGCCCAGCTCGACGAGGTTCAGGCCCAGCTCGACAGCATCGCAAATGAGTATGCGGCGCTGGCCAACAAGAATGCCCAGACCCTCAACGACATCGAGAATGTCCAGGGCAAGATTGACGACACGCAGGCCCAGATCGATGAAAAGAAGGCCGAGCTCAAGAAGAAGCGCAACGACCTTTCCGATCGCGTGGCCGCCAGCTACAAGTCCGGCGGCACGAACATCCTGTCGCTGCTGCTGGCCTCTGGCTCGTTTGAGGAACTCGTCGCCAACGCGCATTACGTTGAGAAGATCAACAAGAGCGACCGCGACGCCATCGAGGACATTCAGACCATCCAGGAAGAGCTCGATGCGCAAAAGACCGAGCTCGAGTCGCAGAAGGCCGACTTAGAGAAGCTCAAGGACCAGCAGACTGCCCAGATGCAGGACATGCAGGCCAAGCAGCAAGAAGTCCAGACCGTGCTGAACGGTCTTTCCGACGACGTCAAGGAGCTCATGGCTCAGCGCGATTCCGAGATCCTCGCTGCTGCCCAGGCTGAGGAGGCCGCTAGGAAGGCTGCCGCTGCCGCGGCTGCCGCGAACAAGAACAATTCCTACTCGGGTGGTTCGAGCTCGGGTGGTGGATCGTACGCGCCCGGAACTCCGCAGCAGAATGCCGGCTCGGGCAAGCAGCAGGCTGTCGTCAACGCGTGCTACTCCACGCCTTCGCCGGGTCAGAACTGGTGCGCGGCGTGGGTCACCAATGTCTTCCGTAACGCCGGCGTTGGCTACTTTGGAGGCAATGCGTGCGACATGTTTAACGCCTGGTGCTATAGCTCCGACCGCTCGGCGCTGCAGGTGGGCATGATCGTGGCCGACTCATCGCATAGCGGCACCGGCATGCCGGGTCTGATCTATGGCCACGTGGGCATCTATGTTGGCGGCGGCATCGTCATGAGCAATGAGGGCGCCATTACGTCTAAGTCGCTTGATTCGTTTATTAGCTTCTATGGCACTGGCTCTGGCGTGCGTTGGGGCTGGCTCGGCGGTATTGCGCTGTCGTAAAGCCGACGGGGCCGCGTGCCCGCCCGCAATATATTTGATTGCCTGCTCGGGCAGTCCTGCGCAAGACGAAGGCCACATTAAGTGGCCTTCTTTGCGTGCGGAACTCGCGATCAATCAAATATATTGCGGGCGGGCACGCGGCCCTCTCGGGTTCGGGGCGCGACACACCGGACTGGGTTATCTGAATAAATATGGTGAAGGCCCCTTTCGGGGCCTTCTTTTTATAAAAATTCGCCTACTCGGTGGACTTCGGGTTCTAGGTCTACGTTGAATTGGTCTTTGACGGTTGCCTGGATGTGGCGGATGAGTTCGTCGACATCGGCGGCGGTGGCGTGGTCGGCGTTGACGATGAAGCCGCAGTGCTTCTCGCTCACCTGCGCGCCGCCAACGGCGTGTCCTCGCAGGCCGGCATCCATGATGAGTTTGCCGGCAAAGTAACCCTCGGGGCGCTTGAAAGTGGAGCCGGCACTCGGCATGTCGAGCGGCTGCTTGTCCTCGCGGCGCTGGCGGTAGTCGTTCATGTCAGCCTTGATCATCGCGGCGTTGCCCGGTGCGAGGTTGAAGGTGGCAGAAAGAACGATAAAGCCGTCGTCGGCGATGCGGCTCTTGCGATAGCCCAGGTTGAGCTCGTCGACATCGAACTCGATGATGTTGCCGCTGCCGCGGGTGCCGTCGTCGAGCTGGCGAGCGGGTTTGTAGACGCGCACGGACTCCAGCACATCGGCCATGCAGACGCCGTAGGCACCGGCGTTCATGTAGCAGGCGCCGCCGACCGATCCGGGGATGCCCGAGATGGGCTCCATGCCGGTAAGGCCGGCCTCGGCTGCCGCCGCGGCGACATCGGAAAGCAAGGCACCGGCTGCCGCCGTGACATGCGTGCCGTCGACCGTAATGTTGGAGAGGCCTTCGCCCAGCGCCACGACGACGCCACGGATGCCCTTGTCGCCGACGAGCAGGTCGGAGCCGTTGCCCACGATGGTGAGCGGCAGGTCGCAGCGATAACAGGTGTCGAGCGTGGCGACGAGGCCCTGCTCGGTATCGGGCGTGACAAAGACGTCGGCCGGGCCGCCGATCTTAAACGTGGTGTGCTCGCGCATGGGCTCGCTCATCAGCACGTTGTCCTCGCCGGCAACGCCAGCAAGCGCGCACAGCAGGTCCTCGTTAAAAAAGTCGTTCTCGTGCATACGAATATCCGCCTTTTGGTGGTCGTTGTCATCAATCGATTGCAATATACCCCACCCGGACGGATTTGGTGCGCTGGCGGCGATAAAACAGCCGTCTACCGGATTGGTAAAGTGTTTATCACCGAGGTAGAGGGGTGGTCGCTATACTTTCAAGAGATTGCGCGTAAACCTGGAAGGAGCGAGATGGCCAACAAAGTCACCCTCAAGCAGATCGCCCAGGAGGTGGGGCTTTCCCCCTCGTCGGTCTCGCTTGTTCTCAATAATCGGCCCTGTCGCATCTCGGAAGAAAACCGCAAGCTCATCAAGGAGGTCGCGGCGCGCAACCACTATGTTCCTAATCAGATTGCGCGTAGTCTGGTCATGCGCGAGTCGCGCACGCTGGGCCTTATCGTCCCTAACATCGAGAGCCGCTTTTTTGCCTCGCTCGCCGGTAGCCTGGAAAAGCGCTGCCGCGAGGACGGCTATGCGCTCTTCATTACCAGCTCGGGTGGAAGTGCCGACGACGATCTGGAGCTGCTGCGTCAGCTGGTAACGCGCGGCGTTGATGGCGTCTTCCTGGTTGTGGGCGACGAGTTCTCCGACGACCGCGCCCTGCGCGAAGAAGTCAGCCATCTGCCTATCCCTGCCGTGATGGTCGACCGTGCCATTGAGGGGCTCGAGTGCGACAAGGTGATGTTCGACCACGAGATGGGTGGCTACATGGCCATCCGCTATCTGATCGAGCAGGGCCACCGTCGCATTGCCTGCTTGGTTAACGCGCGCCGTTCCAATACGGGGCGTAAGCGACTTGCCGGCTATGAGCGCGCGCTGCGCGAGGTTGGCCTGCCTATCGACGCACGTTTGGAGTTTGAGAGCGAGTACTACATTCCGAGTGCCTACGAGGCCTCGGAGGCGGTGCTCGCAACTGATGCCACCGCTGTGTTCGCAAGTTCGGATAACATCGCCCTCGGTCTGCTCAAGCGCTTGCACGAGATGGGGAAGAGCATCCCGGGCGATATCTCGGTGGTGAGCTATGACAACTCGGCGGCCGACGTTCTCTTTGAGCCGGCGCTGACCGCCATTGAGCAGGATCCTGGTGTCCTTGCGGAGCATGCTTTTGGCTGCATGTCCAAGCGTCTTGCCGGTAGGGGCGGCAGGCGTGCCGAAGAGGTCGTCCTGGAGCCGGCGCTTATCGTTAAGGGCAGCGTGCTCGAACTTACCGAATGTAGCTAAGCGTACTTGTTTGTTTGCATAGATTGCATGCGGAGTGTCCGCTATTTGCCGGCGGGGCCGGGGTGCCTGC
>JBKTBE010000011.1:32853-41922 GCA_046883645.1 Collinsella sp.
GCCTTGTTTTGAGAAGTTCGCGGAGCCCACTTCTCAAAACAAGGCAGGCACCCCGGCCCTCGTCCGTTAACTCTTCCGCTGGGCGAGCCTTAGACGCCGCGCACCGATAGGGTAAGGCAGCGGCTTGAAATTGGTGCTATATTCAGCTTGAGTTGTTTAATGCTAGTACGGGAGGCTGATATGGGGCTGTTCAAGAAGAAAAACCCGCAGGATGCCTTTGATCCCGATGTGTTTACCATCACGGATACGATTTTGGACCCGCCGCGGTTTACATTTTTGCCGGCCATCTACCAGGATGCCACGCGCCGCAAGTGGGCCGTGCATCAGCGCGGCGGCGAGCCGAAGATTTTTGACTATGCGGACGTGTTGCAGTGCGAAGTGGCCGAGGCGGGCGATCCGGAGGCCGAAGAAGCGGTCTCTAAACAGGAATTTGCCCAGCGTATCCTGGCAAATCCTGCCAAGGCAGCAAAAATAAATGCTGCCAAGCGTAATATGTGTCTTGGTATGGGCGTTGTTGTGGCGGTTCAGACGGGAAAAGACGAGGTTTCCAAATTAGAGATTCCCGTTATGACCGACGAAGTCAAACGCGATTCAAGTCTATATAAGTCGTATCGGAATGTCGCCGAGAAGATCAAGGCAGAATTTGATGCCATGGGAGGGCTGGCCTAATTTTGGCGGCATACGTTTCTGAATGAGGGGTCTGTGCAATGGCAGGCGAATCTTATGCAATTCCCCCCAAAGATCATGCTGTTGAGGGAATTCTTTGGTATATCCAGCACCATCAGCTTGCCGGCGGCGATCGCCTGCCGGCCGAGCGCGTGCTGTGCGAAGAGATTGGCGTTTCGCGTACGGCGTTGCGTGCCGGTATCACGCGGCTTATCTCGTGTGGAACGCTCGAGAGCCGTCGCGGATCGGGCACGTATGTGTGTCCTCCCAAGCCGCTGAACATCTTCCAGGAAACGTATAACTTTTCCGATGCTGTGCGGACTGCCGGCCTGCACCCCTCTTCTCGTCTGGTTTCCACCGGGACCATCGAGGCGGATGAGGCGCTTGCCGACAAGCTTGGGGTGGCTGTAGGCGCTCCCTTGCTCCGCATGCAGCGCGTTCGACTTATTGAGGGCGAGCCGGCGTCAATCGAGACCGCTCACGTTAACCTGTCCCTGTGCCCATCGCTTCCCGAGCACGATTTTGAGTGTGAGAGCCTTTACGATGTCTTGCTCAAAGAAGGTGGCGTGCGCGTTGAGCATGGACGTGAGCATATCTCCATCTCGCGTTTGAACGTCGAAGAGGCCGAGCTGCTCCAGCAAGAAGAGGGAACGCCGGTGTTCTATGAGAGCTCGATCGAATTTGATAAGGACATGCGTTTTGTGGAGCATTGCAAATCGGTGATTTTGCCCACAAAGTTCCGCTTTGCCGATAACGGCGAAGAGAACGGCATGAGGAGCGTGGCAGGTGAACAATGGCTGAAACAGTAGATGCCACCCCGGTTTATATGCGCATTCGACGCTGCATCGAGGAACGTATCGAGCGCGGTGCATATCCCACGGGTTCCATGATTCCGTCCGAAAAAGACCTCGCCGAGGAATTTGGTACGACACGCTTGACCATCCGAAGCGCTGTCGATGAGCTGGTTCGACGCGGGCAGATTCGCCGTGTTCGGGGAAAAGGTGCCTTTGTGGCGCAGAAAGTACCTGCTTTTTTTGAACGCACGGTCGGTTTCCGTGAATCGGTCCGTGCTTCGGGCGGCGAGCCGTCCGTCCGTATTCTCGCGCGTTCCAAGCGTTATGCGGGGCCATATTACGCCGACCTGTTTGGCATCGCCGAGGACGACCTGCTCTATTCCGTTCGACGCCTGAACTGCATAAACGGTAGCCCCGTATCGATTGAGACGGCGCTGATTCCCTGCCTGCTGTTCCCAACCATCGAAGATATTGACGTGTCGGTCTTCAGTTTGTACGAGACCTATGAGATGCTGGGCCGAAAGCCAGTCATGGCACAGGAAAAGCTCGATATCGAGGCACTGGGCGCACGAGATGCCGGCCTCCTTGGACTGGAACAGGGCGATCTTGTTTTGCTTTTGGAATGCGTGAGCTATGACGCGAGCGGTCAGGCTATCGAGTATGTAAAGTCCTTCAATCGTGGCGATACGGGCGGCTACACCTATACGTACTAGCTGGTATTTTGTGAATAACGGCTGGGAAACTAACCAGTTTTGATCGTTGGGTCAGCTGTATATACAACCTTACATGGCTCAAAATCGACCGTTCGCCGAAGGGGATAAATTAATCGACAAAGAGGTATCAAAAAGCCGTAACCTGTAACTGTGAATGGTATCAAATACTAATGATTTGTTACAAGGTGAGACGATGAAGATGCTCGATTACGTTCAGCTTGCCCATGTGCGTATGGGAGAGAACCTCGAGCGTTCGTCTGAGCTGGTAGCGCAGCTCGTTGATATTTTCCAGTCTGGTTCTTTTGACGCGCTGCGCATCGTTGCTTCGGGTTCGTCGCGCCATGCTGCGGATTGCGCCCGCGATTACCTGCAAGATGCGCTGCAGATGCAGGTGTCCGTTGTGACGCCCGAGGCCTTCGTCGATTTTGAACACACCTATCCACAGCATGCGCTTAACATTGCCGTCTCGCAGAGCGGCTATTCAACCAATACGATTGCGGCGCTCGATTACATGCGCGCACACGATATGGCTGCAGTTGCGCTCACGGCAAACGTCGAGGCACCCATCAAGGAACACGCTGACATC
Organism: Collinsella sp.; assembly: GCA_046883645.1. Taxonomy (GTDB): domain Bacteria; phylum Actinomycetota; class Coriobacteriia; order Coriobacteriales; family Coriobacteriaceae; genus Collinsella. The sequence continues at coordinate 35,613 of JBKTBE010000011.1, forward strand.
GTTCTTGACTACGGTGTGGGCGTCGAGTCGGTGGACTTTGTGACTCTGGGCGTCGAGGTTCTCGTTGAGTACCTGGTGCTCTTTGGTATTTACGGCGGTCAGGCGCGCGGAACGATTGACGCCAAGGGCGTTGCTCAGCGTCTTGATGACCTGCGCGAGGCTATCCAGGCTAATGCCGTGATGTGCAAGACCGCCGAGGCATATGTCCAAGATCACATGCTCGAGCTTTCTGAGCACATGCCCGCCATGGTCGTCGGCAACGGCCCCAACTATGGTGTTGCCGAGGAGGCAGCGCTCAAGCTGAGCGAGACCATCAAGATTCCTGCCATGCATCACGAAGGCGAGGAGTTCGTCCACGGTCCCGAAATGCAGATCGTTCCGGGCTATCTGGTGTTTATCGTCGACGATCCGCAGGGGTCGGAGCGTCTTGCGAATATCGCCGATGCGCTATCGAACGTTACGGCAAAAACGGTGCTGCTCACGGCCCATCCCAAGGGTAGGGCTCACGAGGTTGCGGTGCCTCAGGTGGCTCCGCTGCTCAGCGCAATTCCCAATCTTGTGTTCTTCCAGACGATTGCGGCCATGATCGCCGAGCGTCTGAAGTCATGGAACGTGCACCCGTATCTCGATGACGTCTCCAAGCAAATGGAGGTCAAGGCAGAGGGCTACGAAGAGTCAGTCAATGCGCTTAAGGCCAAAGCGGCTGAGTGTTACGGAATGTAAGCGGGTTTTGATGCCCGTTGGCATGGGGGATGTGGAAACAACCCCAGAAAGGAGAGACAAATGAAGGAAACCGAGAAGATCGAGATCATGCATTTCGACCAGGAGGGCTATCTCGAGGACGGCAAGGCGCTCTACGAGACCGGCAAGAAGATGACCGCGCTCGCCGACAAGGTCGCCGACGAGGGCTACGACGCCGTGTTCCTGATGGGCGTCGGCGGCACCTGGGACGAGCTCATGCAACTTGAGTACCTCATGAACAAGTTCGGCGACCGCGACCTCGAGGTCTACCTGATCCACGCCGCCGAGTGGAACGTCTCCGGCCACAAGCGCATGACCGAGAAGTCCGTCGTGCTCACCGCCTCCGAGTCCGGCACCACCCCCGAGGTCCTCGAGGCCGTCAAGAAGATGAAGGAAAAGGGCATTCGCGTCTACGCCATGACCAAGCCCGAGGGCCCCATCGGCCAGGCTGTCGGCGCCGAGAATTGCGTCAAGATGGCTTCCGATCATGGTAACGGTGGCTGCGAGATGGGCTACTACCTCGCCGACTGCTTCGGCCTGCGCCTGCTCAATCGCCGTGGCTGCTTCCCCAAGTTCGATAAGTTCATCGAGCAGACCAAGGACGTTTGGACCCACCTGGTCGACATCCGCAAGAGCTTCGAGCCGCGCGCCGAGGAGCTCGCCAAGAAGTACGCCCTGGCCCCCTACACCATGTTCATCGGCTCCGGCGCCCTGTGGGGCGAGACGATCCTGTTCTCGATGTGCATCCTGGAGGAGATGCAGTGGAAGCGCACCCGCTACATCACCTCGGCCGACTTCTTCCACGGCACCCTCGAGCTCGTGGAGCCCGGCGTCCCGGTCTTCCTGTTCATGGGCGAGGACGAGAACCGCAAGCTCGACGAGCGCGTCCGCGCCTTCCTGACCCGCGGCGTGACCGGCGACACCGACATCAACATCATCGACACCGCCGAGTTCGCGATCCCCGGCCTTGACGACGAGTTCCGCGTCATCGTGTCTCCGTGGATTCTGACGGTGCTCGTTACCGACCGCCTGGCTCGCTACTACGAGACGGTCACCAAGCACAACCTCAAGTATCGTCGCTACTATCACCAGTTCGACTACTAAAGAAAACGGGTGCGGGAACGTGCCGGGCTATTGAGAGGAACACAGAATGAGACAGTACATCATCGCCAGCCATGCGCACTTCGCTACCGGCATCAAGGAGAGCGTCGAGCTGCTCTCGGGCGCTCGCGACAACGTCCACGATCTTTCGATGTTCGTCGATGGCCGCATGGACGTGGCCGAGGAGGCCCAAAAACTGCTGGCAGGCATGTCTGCCGACGATGATGTCGTTGTCTGCACCGACCTCTTTGGCGGCAGCGTCAACAACGAGTTTACCAAGATCGTCCAGACGCGTCCCCGCACGTACCTCGTTACCAACATGAACCTTCCTCTCCTCATCCAGTTGCTGTTCTCTGACGAGTCGGCGCCGGTTGAGGAGACGATTCGCGCCATCGTCGCTGCGGACGATACGCGCGTGAAGTTTGTCAACGATCTTTTGGTCGATGACGACGAGGAAGAAGAGTTCTAATCCGCAGCACCTACTGACACGCCGTAAGACGGCACAAGACCTTTGGGGGGTCACATTATGATTCAGCTACTTCGCGTTGACCATCGCCTGCTTCATGGCCAGGTCGCAGTTTCCTGGGTTCAGGGCCTTGGCTCCAACTGCATCTTCTGCGTGGGCGATAAGGTCGCTAACGACCCGGTGTGGAAGACGACGCTCAAGATGGGCAAGCCTGCCGGCTGCAAGCTCGTCATCAAAGATATGGAGCATGCAATCGAAGCTATCAACTCGGGCGTGACCGACAAGTACAAGATGATCATCTGTGTCGCCACTATTGCTGAGGCAAAGCAGCTTGTTGAGGGCTGCCCGCAGATCAAGTCGGTCAACCTGGGCAACACCAAGCCCAAGGACGAGAAGCGTCCCGATGCTCGTCAGGTCTCTCATCAGATCTTCCTGACCGCGGCCGAGGAAGCCGATGTGCGCGAGATGCTGGATCGTGGCGTTGAGGTCGAGATTCGACCCCTGGCCGATGACCCCAAGGTTGACTGCGCCAGCGTGCTCTAGGCGTTCAATTTCGAAGAGTCTGAGCTCTTCGTAGTGTCCTATTAGGAAAGGGGGATATATGCTTACCCAAGCAATCCTCATCGGACTTATCGCCGCATTTGGTAAGTTCGACTGCCAGCTCGGTACGCTCTATGCGTTCCGCCCCATCGTCCTGTGCCCGCTCGTGGGCCTGGTGCTGGGGGACCTGCAGTCCGGCCTCGCGATCGGCGCCAGCCTGGAGCTGCTGTTCATGGGCTCGATCTCCATCGGCGCCTACGTGCCGCCTGATGAGACGATCGGCGGCGTGCTCGCCTGCGCCTTCGCTATCCAGCTGGGCCAGAGCACCGAGGCAGCCATCGCGCTTGCCATGCCCATCGCCACGCTGTGCCTTGCCATCAAGAACATCCTCAACGCCGCCCTGCCGATCCTGGTTGACCGCGCTGATGTCTTCTCCGGCCAGGGCAACCTTAAGGGTGTCTATGCGATGCACTTCCTGATCGGTTTGACCGGTATCATCATGGCGTTCCTGCTGTGCTCGCTGTCGTTCTATCTGGGTGCTGACGCCATCCAGGGCATGCTCGACTTCATCCCGCCCTTTGTCCTTGCTGGCTTTGGCGTTGCCGCCAACATCCTGCCTGCCATGGGCTTCGCCATGCTCGGCCGCCTGGTGCTCACCAAGCAGCTCGTGCCCTTCTACTTCCTGGGCTTCCTGCTGTGCTCCTACGCCAACGTGCCCGTCCTGGGCGTCGCCCTGATCGCCATCATCATCGGCATCGACAAGTTCGACCTGCTCGGCCTGGGCGGAGCCCAGCCCCAGCTCTCCGCGGAAGGGGATGAGGACGATGACTTCTAGTCCCGAGAACAAGATCACGCGCTCCGACCTCGTCAAGAGCGCCGTCAACGTCGGCGCCCTGGGCATGGAGTTCTCCTGGACCTACTACAAGCAGATGAACATCGCCTTCTGCCTGATGGTCGCCAACATGCTCAAGAAGATCTACGCCGGCCGCCCCGACGACTACGCCGAGGCCCTGCACCGCCACTGCGCGTTCTTCAACATCACCGTCCAGTTCGCCCCGTTCGTCGGCGGCATCGCGATGGCCATGGAGGAGAAGGTCGCCCGCGGCGAGATCGAGCCCGAGAGCGTCAACGACGTCAAGGCCGCCCTCATGGGCCCGCTGTCCGGCATCGGCGACTCCATCTTCCTGTCGACGCTGCGCGTGGTCGCCGCCGCGGTGGGCATCAGCCTGTGCCAGGCCGGCAACCCCTTCGGCCCCATCGCCTTCCTGCTCATCTACAACGTCCCCGGCTTCGCGCTGCGCGTCTGGGGCGCCGTCAAGGGCTACGAGCTGGGCGTGGGCTTCCTGGACGAGGCCCAGAGGACCGGCCTCATGCAGAAGATCATGACCTGCGTGGGCATCGTGGGCGTCATGGTCGTGGGCGCCATGTGCAAGGACATGTTCTGGGCCAGCATCCCGGTGGCCATCGGCTCGGGCGAGGACGCCCAGACCCTCCAGGACATCCTGGACGGCATCATGCCCGGCATGCTCGGCATGATCGCCTTCTGGCTGTACTACTGGCTGCTGTCCAAGAAGATCAACCCCATGGTGCTGATCGTGGCCACCATGGTCGTGGGCATCATCGGCGCGTTCTTCGGCGTGCTGGCGTAAGGGCCCGGCCTATTATCTGCCCCCAAGGGAAACGGCGACCCATTGCGGTCGCCGTTTTTTATTACCGAAAGCTAGTTGGAGGTGCTTCGTGATTCGATCTGACAATCCACCCGATAATGGCGTGAGCGGGGCGATGTATCTATTTGGCACGGCGCTCTTGTGGAGTTTTATCGGCATCCTCGTTCGCGCCAATTCGCAGTCAGCTCTTTTGATCGGTGCCGTCACGGCAATATTTATGGCGCTCTTTATCCTGCTCGTCGGCAGGCCCGTCCTTCGCGTCAGCCGTCTTATTGTCCTTGTGGCCGTCTGCAACTTCGTGACGGGCACCACGTTTAACTTTGCCAACCAGCTCACGACGGTCGGCAACGCGATCGTCCTGCAGTACACCTCGATGATTTTCGTTATCGTGTATCAATCGCTCGCAGCTCGCACATTGCCCTCGCCTGCGAAGATTGCCTCCGTGGTGGTTGCTTTTACGGGTATGGGACTTTTCTTTTTAGGCGATTTGAGTGCCGAGGGCATGCTCGGCAACCTGCTTGCCGTCATTTCGGGCGCCACCTTTGGGCTGTGTTTCTTTTTGAACTCTCGCCCCGATGCGTCGCCCATGGTGTCCTCGCTCATCTCCTGCGGTATCTCGATGCTGCCGATCGTCTATTTTGCTGGCGCCCTAGACTCCGTGAGACCATTTGAGTGGGGGCTCATGCTGGTGCATGGCCTTTTTTGCAGTGGCCTTGCGAGCGTGCTATATGCCAAGGGGATTGCGCGCACTAACGCGTTTGCGGCCAACTTGGTTTGCATGAGCGAGGTCGTGCTCGCTCCCTGCTGGTCGGCGCTCCTCTTTGGCGAGGTCTTTCGCTGGAACGAGTTTTTGGGCGCGGCGATTATCGTTTTGGTGATTGTAGGCAACTTGGCATACGATGCCTTTGGCGATGGCTTTCTGGTGGCGCTTGTCCGCCATCGAAACAAAGAGCGCGCCTGATGGGATACGTCTGCCGTTTACGGTAAAAACACCCCGCTGAGCGAGTGGTATTAAATAGTGAGGACCTGCATACCTATAATTGGTATCAAATCATTTGTGCCTGGCATGGGTGTTAGCAGCACACCAGGTACGCTTCGAGCCGTGGAATCGAACTCCCGGAATTGATATCAACAACGCGCGCGACGGGAGTGACGACGGTTCGAGATTCCTTATTGGGAGGAATTATGCTTGTCCAAGCAATCCTCGTCGGCTTAGTCGGAGCGTTTGGATGTCTCGACTACCAGCTCGGCACCCTCTACGCGTTCCGCCCCATCGTCCTGTGCCCGCTCGTGGGCCTGGTGCTGGGGGACCTGCAGACCGGCCTTGCCGTTGGCGCCAGCCTGGAGTTGCTGTTCATGGGCTCGATCTCCATCGGCGCCTACGTACCGCCTAACGAAACCGTCGGCGGCGTGCTCGCCTGCGCGTTTGCCATTCAGCTCGGTCAGGGTACCGAGACGGCCATCGCGCTCGCCATGCCTATCGCCGTCCTTTCGCTGACGATCGGCAACATTACGGATGCTGGATTCTCGATCATTGTTGACATTGCTGACAAGTGCGCTGCCAAGGGCAACCTCAAGGGTATCTACGCGGCACATTGGAGCATGGGCCTCTTTGGCTGCCTTGAGTACTTCCTGCTGTGCGGCGGCGCATTCTACCTGGGCTCCGATGCCATCCAGGGCCTGCTCGACTTCATCCCGACCTTTGTGATCGACGGTTGCGGCGTTGCCGCCAACATCCTTCCTGCCATGGGCTTCGCCATGCTCGGCCGCCTGGTGCTCACCAAGCAGCTCGTGC
>JBKTBE010000101.1:0-5127 GCA_046883645.1 Collinsella sp.
GAGTTAGCCGGCAGGTCGGCATGTCAATCCTGGTCTAACAGAGCCTTAAATAATCGACCGCAAAGCAGGTTCCCTAAAATTCCGGGTTTAGGCGCGGCTGGGTTTTCGCCACCCACCGTGCAGCAATACCGTAGCTATTCAATTTTGGTTCGAGAGGGGAACCGTCATGGCTGAAGAATTCGATTTCCATCCGATGTGGGAGAGCCTCGGCATGAATCTTGCCGACCACGACATGCTGCTGGGCGCCGTGGGTCAGATGTACGGCGATATGTTTCTGATGCAGCACAATCGCCCCAAGCCCACGTCCTACCTGGACTTTGTGGCCACCAACATCCATAGCGGCCGTATTAAGGAGATGCTCGACAAGAAGGAGGCCGGCGAGGCCACCAAGATCGTCGGCTCGTTCTGCGTGTACGTGCCCGAGGAGATCGTGCTTGCCTGTGACGGCATTCCCGTGGGCCTGTGCTCGGGTGCCGATTGGGCAACCGATAAGGTCGAGGAGCACCTGCCGCGCAACACCTGCCCGCTTATCAAGAGCTTTGCCGGCTTTAAGCTGGGCGAGGTCTGCCCCTACATTGAGTCGAGTGACCTGGTGGTAGGCGAGAACACCTGCGACGGTAAGAAGAAAGCCTACGAGTTCTTTGCCACGCAAAAGAACATGTACGTCATGGATATTCCCAACGTGCACGACGAGTCGACGCTCGTGACCTGGAAGGCCGAGGTCAAGAAGCTCGCCGCCAAGATCGAGGACGAGTGCGGCGTCAAGATTACGCCCGAGGGCCTGAAGGCTGCCATCCACGCCGTCAATGAGAAGCGCCGCGCCCTGCAGCGCCTCGCTGCGACCCGCGCTGCCGACCCTGCGCCCATCAGCGGTCTCGACAGCCTGCTGACCGTTCAGGCCGCCTTTATGACGACACACCGCGTCTGACCGGAGCCATCAACGATATGGCGGCTGAGTGCGAGCAGCGTGTCGAGGCCGGCGAGGGCGTGGCACCCAAGGGGACCAAGCGCATCCTGTACACCGGTACGCCCATGGCCGTGCCCAACTGGAAGCTGTTCAACCTTATCGAGAAGGCCGGCGGCGTTGTGGTAGGCGAGGAGTCCTGCACGGGCTCGCGCTACTACAAGGACCTGGTCGACGAGTCCGGCGAGACGGTCGACGAGATGCTCGACGCCATCGCCGAGCGCTACTTTAAGATCAACTGCGCCGTCTTTACGCCCAACAATCAGCGTATGAAGGACATTGTCCAGATGGCCAAGGACCTGCATGCCGACGGTATCGTCGACGTGGCCTTGCAGTTCTGCACGCTCTACGAGATGGAGTCGTTTGCCGTGGAGAAGGCCGCCGAGGAGGCCGGCATTCCGTTTATGCACATCACGACCGACTACGCCGGCGAGGATGCAGGCCAACTGCAAACCAGGATTGAGGCTTTCTTGGAAACCATTTAGGGCTATCCGGTCCAGCGGCTTCCCCAGGCACCCGATCTTGCCGTTCAAACCATCGCTTGCATACCAAAGTACGCGGCGCTCCTCTTTCACGGCAACCTCGGGCACCTGGGAAAGCCGTTTCCTTGGTTGGTTAAAAGGTTTGTTAAGGAGTTATATGTCGGAAAATATTGAGCAGCCGTTGCCGTCCACGTTTGAGGAGTTCAACGAGCAACGCAAGGCGGCGTTTATTCGCGTCAAGGATTATAAGCAGGCGGGTAATCGCCTGGTCGGTTTTCTGTGCAGCTACACGCCGCTCGAGATTATCGATGCCGCGGGGGCTGCGAGCGTGGCGCTGTGCGGCACGTCCGACGAGGTGATTCCCGAGGCCGAGAAGGTGCTGCCGGCAAACCTGTGCCCGCTCATCAAGTCTACGTATGGTTTTGCCTATTCGCAAAAGTGCCCGTTTACGTACTTTAGCGACATGATCATCGGCGAGACCACCTGCGACGGCAAGAAGAAGATGTACGAGCTACTCAACGAGCTCAAGCGCACGCACATTCTGCATCTTCCGCAGGGTCGCGATCGCGCCTACGAGCGTGAAGGCTGGTACGAGGAGTGCCGCCTGCTCAAGGAGGAGCTCGAGGGCTTCTACGGCATCACGATTACCGACGATGACCTGCGTGCTGCCGTCCGTCGTCGCAACCGCTTGCGTGCGGCTCAGCTCAAGATGTTTGCGCTGCAGGCCAACCAGCCGGCGGCCATGAGCGGCATCGACCTGATGAGCACTATGTTTGCCGGTACGTTCAGCTTTGATATCGAGGCCTATACGCAGCAGCTGGAGCAAAAGGTCGCCAAGCTGCGCGAGGCCTACGACGCGGGCGAGCGCCCGGTTGCGGCGGACGCCAAGCGCATTCTGATCACCGGTTGCCCGGTGGGCGGTGTGATTAACAAGATCGGCCGCACCATCGAGTCCAACGGCGGCGTGGTCGTGTGCATGGACGACTGCTCGGGTGAGCGCACGGCGGCTATGATGATCGACCCGGACGCGCCCGACATTCTGCGCGCCATCGCCGACCGCTACCTGGATATCAACTGCTCGGTCATGACGCCTAACGACGGCCGCATGGAGAACACGCTGGCCATGTGCGAGAAGTACCATGTCGATGGCGTGGTAGAGAGCGTGCTACAGGCCTGCCACACCTTCAACGTTGAGAGCGCGCGCATGCAGGAGGCCGTCGAGGGTGCGGGTATTCCGTATATGAAGATCGAGACCGACTACAGCAACGGTGACATGGGCCAGATCGAGACGCGCATCGCCGCCTTCATCGAAACCCTCTAGCTTCCTCAGGCACCGGATCTTGCCCCTCAAACTGTCGCTTGCGTACCCAAAGTACGCTGCGCTCCTCTTTCGGGGCAATCTCCGGCACCTGAGAAACCTAGAGCTAAGGCGCCTGAACGCGCCGCTACCTTTGATGTTTAGATTGGGAGAGAGCCATGATAGGGATCGGGATCGATATCGGGTCTACGGCGGCTAAGGCTGCTGTGGTCGACGGGGAGGGTTCGGTGGCGTGGACGTGCGTGCAGCCAACCGGGTTCTCCTCGGTCGATGCTTCCGAGCGGCTGCGCGAGGCGCTGGCAGCGGCCGGCTATGACGTGGCAGCCGACGATGTGCGTGTGGTCGCGACCGGCTACGGTCGTGTCGCCGTGCCCTATGCGCACAAGGTCGTGACCGAGATCACCTGCCACGGTACCGGTGCCGTGCGCCTGTTTGGCGATCACGGCACGGTGATTGACGTAGGCGGCCAGGACACCAAGGTCATTCAGCTTAAAAGTGGCCGCGTGGCCAAGTTTGCCATGAACGACAAGTGCGCCGCCGGCACGGGGCGCTTTTTGGAGATCATGGCCGATCGCCTAGGCATTTCCCAGCAGCAGATGGCTGACCTGGCGCGTTCCGGCGAGCCCACCAAGATCAGCAGCATGTGCACGGTGTTTGCCGAAAGCGAGGTTATCAGCCTGATCGGTCGCGGTGAGCCGCGCGAGAACATTGCGCGTGGCGTGATCGACAGCGTGGTCTCGCGCGTGGCGACCATGGCCGGGCAGGCCGCGGGCGCCCCGTACTACCTGACCGGTGGCCTGTGCGAGAACGCCTTCGTGGTGGAGCGGTTGGGCGAGCTGCTGGGGTCGCCGGTGACCACCTCGCCCCAGGCTCGCTTTGCCGGTGCCATCGGCGCGGCGATTCGCGCACAGGCGCTCAATTAATGCATCCGCCGCAGGCTCGCATTCATGCGTATACTGGGAGAAAATGATTGACCGATGAGAGGAGGTATCGATGGCTGACGATCAGATTAAGCTCACGTCTATGACTGCCGCGAGCGGTTGAGCCGCTAAGTTGGCTCCTGGAGCCCTCGCCCAGGTCCTGGGCGATTTACCCAATGTGCATAACGACAACTTGCTCGTGGGGTTCGATACCTCCGACGATGCGAGCGTCTTTCGCGTTGGCGATAACTTGGGTCTCGTGCAGTCCATCGACTTCTTCCCACCGATGGTCGACGACCCGTTTTTGTTTGGCCAGATCGCCGCGGCAAACTCGCTGTCGGACATCTACGCCATGGGCGGGCGGCCGAGCCATGCCATGAACTTGCTGTGCATCCCGAGCTGTCTGGGCGTTGAGGTTGCCGGTCAGATTCTGGCGGGCGGCGCCGACAAGTGCGTCGAGGCGGGTTGCTCCATCGCGGGCGGTCACACCATCAACGACGACGAGCCCAAGTACGGCCTGTCCGTGAGCGGGTTTGTCGCGCTCGACCGCATGCTCGCCAACAGCGGCGCGCGCGTGGGCGATGCGTTACTGCTGACCAAGGCGGTTGGCTCGGGCATCATCACCACGGCCATTAAGGGCGAGCTCATCGAGCGGGACGAGGCCGCAGCCATGTTTGACTCGATGCGCACCCTCAACGAGGCTCCGATTCGTCTGGCCGAGGGACTTGAGCTTCACGGCTGCACCGACATCACGGGCTTTGGCCTGATCGGGCATGCGTGCGAGATGGCCGAGGGCTCGGGCGTGCAGATTGAGCTTGCGTCGGGGGCGGTGCCGCTCTTTGACCAGGTGCTCGACATGGCGCGTTTGGGCATTATCCCCGCGGGCTCCTACCGCAACCAGGACTTCTTTGGCCCGCGCGTGACGGCCGACGAGGACCTTGAGCCGGGCATGCTCGACGCGCTGTACGACCCGCAGACGTCTGGTGGCCTGCTTATCGCGGCACCTGCTGCCGATGTGGATGAGCTTGCGAGCCGTCTACATGCCGAAGGACGTATCGCCGCCGTCGTCGGTCGCGTGTACGAGCCGGTACCAGGCGGTCCTGCCGTTCGCGTTGTGCATTAAGGAAAACCGTTTATGCGACCGCCTACTGTTCTGGGCGGTCCCTTTTGAAAGGAAAAACTATGTCTACCAAAATTGAAGTCAATGCCATGGGCGATGCCTGCCCGCTGCCCGTCGTCAAGACGCTCAAAGCCCTGAAGCAACTCGATGGCGAGGGCACAGTCGTGACCTCGGTCGACAACGAGACCGCCGTCAAGAACATCTCGAAGATGGCGCAGGAGAAGGGCTGCACGGCCTCAGTCGAGAAGGTTTCTGACGCTGAGTGGCACGTGACCGTCGCGACCGCCGGTGCCGTGGCCGTTGCGGACCCCGAGCAGGACGGC
>JBKTBE010000102.1:0-4991 GCA_046883645.1 Collinsella sp.
GACCTCTACCGTGCGCCTGATTGGCGACGAGAACTCGGGTGTGTCCGCCATGGTGCAGGACACGCGCGCCCAGGGTATGCTGCAGGGTCAGGCTGACGGCACGCTGCGTCTTGAGTACGTGAGCGTCGACTCCGATGTTAAGGTTGGCGACATCATCGTGACCTCGGGCATCGGTGGCGTGTTCCCCAAGGGCCTTCCGCTTGGCACCGTCTCGTCGGTTGAGAAATCGGCAAACGACGTGTACTACACCATTGTGGTGCGCGCTCAGACCACGGCCGAGAACAACGAGGAAGTGCTGGTCATTACCTCGCTGACCGACGAACAGTCGGCCTCGGATGAGGACGTGTGCACCGCTAATAACACGCCGCAGGGAACGTCGCGCGACGCTGCGACCAAGACGAAGGACGAGAGTTCGGATGACAGTTCCGACACGTCCGAGACGACCGATTCTGGCTCGAGCGAATAGGGGGCATGTCCATGGATCTACACGAGCAGGGGATGAGCTCCCGCACGTTTGTGATCGCCGCCATCGTGTGCGTGCTGCTGCAGGCAGGCCTGGCACCGCAGATCTCCATTGCGGGCGGTCGCGTCAACTTCATGATTATCCTGGTGTGCCTAAGCGTGTTCTCGGGCGACCCGACCCGTGCCGTCGTGTGCGGTTTTTGCAGCGGCTTGTTTTATGACCTGTCCGCTGCCGTGCCGGTGGGCGTTATGTCGCTCCTGCTGACCGTGGGTTCTTTTGCCCTGGTGCACAGCGCCGTCGGTCAGACGGGCGGTACCCCGAGTGCGCGCGGCATCACTGTGGGCGCCTTCGCGCTCGTCATTAATGTGATCTACAGCATCATCTTGCTGTTTATGGGTTTGGAGACGAGCTTTGTCGTGGCGATCTTCGGCCATGCACTGCCGTCCTCGATCCTGACGGGTCTGGTTGCCATTCCGTTTTTGATGTCCGGCGTCGTGCCGCAGTCCGGCTATGGATTCTCCGCGCGTGGCGGACGCCAGACGGGTATGCGCTTTAAGCCCAAGACCCGCAAGCTCAAATAGGGGAGGCCCATAGATGTCTTCCCAGTTGACGGTTATTATCGCCGGTATCGTGCTGGTTGTGGCCATCGTGGTCGCGCTGGTCATCATGCGTCGTGGCGATTCCCGTTTTACCTACGATACGCAGCATGGAACGGCCCCGCGCGCCACCGAGGGCGAGGGCAATACCGCGGCGACCGCCTTTAAGGGCCGCTTTTCCATCCTCACCACGGGTGTGGGCGCGATGTTTGCGGCACTTGCCGTCAAGCTGTGGGGCATGCAGATGGTCTCGTCGGACTATTACGAGAAGCAGGCTAATAGTAATCAGACTCGCACCGTTACCACACCCGCTGTGCGCGGTCGCATCCTCGACCGCAATGGCGTGGCGCTTGTCCAGAACCGTCCCTCACTTGCTGTCGTGGCCTACCGCGACCTTGCCGAGGATGAGGTTCTGGTTCGCCATCTTGCCAACGTGCTCGGTATGCCCTACGTGGCGGTTCTGCGCAATATCCAGGACAATTCCGAGGGCGCCCAGAGCCTGCATACCATCGCGACGGACGTCCGTCGCTCCACGGTTGCCTATATTCAGGAGCACGCCGGCGAGTTCCCGGGCGTCAAGATTGCCGAGCGTACCGAGCGCCAGTATCCATATGGCGAGACGGCATGCCATATCTTGGGCTATACCGGCACCATTACCTCCGAGCAGCTCGAGGCCCAGAATAAGAAAACCTCTGGCGATGATGATGCTTCTGCTGGCCGGATTACGTACCAGTCGGGCGATATCGTGGGCCAGGCGGGTGTTGAGAGCTACTACGAAAACCTGCTGCAGGGTATTCGTGGCGAGCAGACCGTCAAGGTCGATGCCTCGGGCAATGTGACCGGTCAGGCCGGCGCCGTGCCCGCCAAGGCCGGCTCCGACATTAAGCTCACGCTCGACCTTAAGATCCAACAGGCCTGTGAGTCGGCGCTGGCGAGCGCCATCGAGCTTGCCAAGACCACTGGCTACAGCAATGCCGGCAACGGCGCTGTGGTGTGTCTCGATCCCAACAATGGCGAGATCCTGGGCATGGCGAGCGAGCCCAAGTTCGATCCGTCCGTCTTTATCGGCGGCGTCTCAAATGACGTGTGGACCGAGCTCAATGATGACAAGGGTTCGCACCCGCTGCTCAACCGCGCCATTAGCGGACAGTACATGTCGGCCTCGACCATCAAGCCGCTCTCGGCACTGGCCGGTCTTGAGTTTGGAACCTACACTTCAACGCAGACAACCAACTGCACGGGCTATTGGACGGGCCTGGGCAAGGCTTGGGGCAAGCGCTGCTGGCTGACGTCTGGCCACGGCACCATGACGCTGCAGTCGGGTATCGCCAACTCGTGCGACCCCGTCTTCTACGACATGGGCAAGGCCTTCTTTTATGACGAGCAACATTCCGAGGGCCTGCAGGAGGTCTTTCGTCGCTGGGGCCTAGGCAAGACCTGCGGTATCGATCTGCCGAGTGAGGGCGCGGGCCGTATTCCCGATGCCGAGTGGAAAGAGTCGTACTTTACCGACGCCTCTGCCGAGGACCGCAAGTGGAATGCCGGCGATATGACCAACATTGCCATCGGCCAAGGCGACATCCTGGTGACGCCCCTGCAGATGGCGTGCGCCTATATGGGTCTTGCCAACGGCGGCAAACAGTACGTGCCTCACGTATTTTTGTCTGCCGTGTCGCGCGATGGCGACGGCGATGCCTATAAGTACAATGGCAAGGGCAAGAAGAAGCGCCTGGAGGCCAAGATCAACAGCGATTCGGATTTGGCTCTTGTTCGCAACGGCATGTACGACGTGATTTACACGGCATCGACGTCCCTGGCGGCGCACTTTGGCACCCTGACGCCGCAGGTATACGGCAAGTCGGGCACGGGCGAGAAAAGTGGCGAGGACGAATACGCGTGGTTCTGCGCCTATGCACCGGCCGATGATCCCAAGTATGTCATCGCTACCGTCCTGGAGCAGGGCGGCGGTGGCTCAGATACCGCGATGCATGTCGTGCGCGACGTGCTCGGCGTGATTTATGACGAGCCCGATACCTCTTCGGCCTCGGGCGATTCTTCGGTTCGATAGGAGGTTGCGATGGATTTTTCTCCGGCGGATCTGTTCCGTTCAACCAAGACCGGCTCTCGCAGCAGCCTGGACCGCGTCAACAAGCAACTTTCGGCCTCGCGCGGCACGTTTCGCCAAAAGGTGCATATCGGTGTGCTCGTGGCTACTGTGGCGCTCGTCGCCTACGGTGCCATCATTATCTGGTCGGCTTCGCAGTTTAAGGCCGATGCTTCGTTCTCGCGCCATTTGCTGGGAATTGGCATCGGAGCGGTGCTGGCGGTGCTCGTCTGGCGTACCGACCTGCGCGGTATTTCCAATTTCTCGACGGCGTTGCTCGTCATCGACCTGATCGTGATCTTCTCGCCCAAGATTCCGGGTCTGTCCTATACGGGCGGTCTGGGCATGACGGGCTGGATCAAGATTCCCGGTATCGGCTTGACGTTCCAGCCGGTTGAGCTTGCCAAGCTCATCACCATCTTCTTTATTGCTACGCTTGGCTCGCAGTATAACGGTCGCATCGATACCGTTCGCGACTACGTCAAGCTCTGCGGCATGCTGTCCATTCCGTTTTTGGCCGTCGTTGCCATGGGTGACCTGGGCTCGGGCCTGGTCGTGCTGGTTTCGGGCGCCATCGTCATCTGCATGAGCGGTGCACGCCGCGAATGGGTGCTGTCGACCCTGGCCCTGCTCGTGGGCCTGGTGGCCCTCGTCCTGGCGCTTGATTCGGTCTTTGATTCGTTGCTCGGCCACGATGTGCTCATCAAGCAGTATCAGATGAACCGTCTGACGGTCTTTATCGACCCCGATAATGCCGATTCGGACGATGCCTACAACCTGCAGCAGTCGCTTATCGCCGTTGGCTCGGGCGGCTTCTTTGGTAAGGGTTTGGGCCATGCGACGCAGTCGGCCGGCGGCTTTCTGCCTGAGTTCCACACCGACTTCGTCTTCGCCTTCCTGTCCGAGACCTTTGGCTTTTGCGGTTCCTTTTTGCTCCTGTGCCTCTACGTGCTGCTGATCTTTTCGACGATTCGCGTCGCCTTTAAGTGCGAGTCGCTGTTTTTGCGTCTTTCGTGTGTGGGCATCGTTGGCATGTGGGCGTTCCAGACTTTCGAAAACATCGGCATGTGCATCGGCATGATGCCGATTACCGGTATTCCGCTACCGTTTATTAGCTTCGGTTCGTCTTCGATGATGATTCAGCTGCTGACGGTGGGTATCGTACAATCCATATGGCGGCATCGTTCGGGCGCCGCGTAACCGCTGGAGGGGTTTGCCATGAAAATTCCCGTAGATAAGCTGACCCGCGCTTTTAAGATGGGCGCGTCCGTTAAGAAGGATTCCGATACACCTGTGCGCGTCTCGGTCTATCTGGATTCGTCCGCCTCGCGCTTTCTGGCCGAGACGGTGCGTGACGCCTTTGTGCCGCAGACGACCTCGGGCATTGTGCGCGTCGAGCGTCTGGGGGAGGAGCGAATTGCTCCAAAGACCGATACCGATGTGGTGCTGGTGCTCTCGTGTGGTTCCGACCGCTTGGAGAGTGCCGTGCAGGAGCTCGTGATCGCCGGCGCGCCCGTGTGCGTGCTTGCCGAGTCTGCTGTGGAGGTGCCGTTTATCGAGGAGTCTACGCCCATGCTCGGCGTGGTAGCGGCAACCGATAAGACGTATCTGCTCGAGACGCTTGCCCGCTGGATTCTCGATCGCACCGACAAGGAAACGGCTTTTGCGGCGAACTTTGCCTTCATGCGCATCGCTGCGGCCAATCGTATCATCACCTCGTGCGCGCTCACCAATATGGCGACCGGTGCGCTGGTGTTTTTGCCGGGCGCCGATTATCCCGTTATGGCGCTGGCGCAGGTGGGCATGCTCTTTGAGCTCGCTGCCGTCT
>JBKTBE010000103.1:0-4690 GCA_046883645.1 Collinsella sp.
AGGCTGGGCAGCCGGAACAGCAGCGCCGCGGTCCCAAGGCATGCCACCCTGATGCGCGGACGTAGCAGCGGGGGCAGCGGATGCCGCCGGAGCGGCAGCACGGGCGCCCGAAATGAGCGTCGGCTGTTGGGCAGCAGCGGGTACGGATGCTGCAGGCGCGGCGGCCTGAGCAGCGGCCACGCTCGCCGGCACGGCGCCGTTGGCAACCATGGCCTCCAGACGTGCCACGCGCTCGGCCAATGCCTCAATCGTTAAATCAGCCTCGGGACGTGCCAGACGCGTGCAGGCAATCTCAAGCACCAGGCGCACGTCGCTCGCGCCCCTCATCTCCAGCGCGGCATCGTCGAGCACTGTCAGCACACGGGCCAGGCGGTCGGCAGGATGCTCGCCAAAGGCAGCGGCCTCGGCAGCAAGCGCCTCGGCCTGCTCGGAGCCGCCCTCAAACAGCTCGGCACGGGCACCGGCAACGCAGGCAACGTACACGTCACGCACATGCGCCACCAGGTCGCGCGTCAGCTCCAGCAGGTCGTTTCCTTCCTCGACCTGCGCACGGATCAGTCCATATAGCTCGGCAACATCGCGATCGGCAATGGCGCGGGAAAACTCGCCCAGAATCTGGTCCGAAACCTCGCCCAAAAGCGAGCGGGCGTCGTCCGCATGCACAGAACCGTTGCCAAAGACGCTCAGCTGCTCCAGCGTGGAAAGCGCGTCGCGCATACCGCCCTTGGCATGGCGCGCCACAATGGCGAGTGCCTCGTCGTCGTAATCGAAGCCCTCCTGCTCGCACACGTAAGACAGGCGATGCTCGATATCCTCGTTGCCGATGCGGTGGAAATCGAAGCGCTGGCAGCGTGAGAGAATGGTCTCCAGAATCTTTTGCGGGTCGGTGGTGCACAGCACAAAGATCACGTGTGCCGGCGGCTCCTCAAGCGTCTTGAGCAGCGCGTTGAACGCCGCCGTCGTGAGCATGTGGACCTCGTCGATGATATAAATCTTGTACTTGCCGCGCACTGGGGCAAAGTTGACGGAGTTGATGATCTCCTCGCGCACGTTGTCCACGCCGGTACGGCTTGCGGCATCGAGCTCGTAGACATCGGGGTGGTTACCCTCGGCAATGAGCTCGCACTCCTCGCAAGTACCGTCGGGCATGCAGCCGCTTGCACCCTCGGCGCGCGCCGCCTCGGCATTGCGGCACAGCAGCGCCTTGGCCAGAATGCGCGCCATGGTGGTCTTGCCCGTGCCGCGCGGTCCGCAGAACAGGTAGGCGTGGGACAGGCGCCCCTCGGTGATGGCGTGCTCGAGCGTCGAGACGATATGCTGCTGGCCCACCACGGAGTCAAAGGTGAGCGGGCGATACTTTCGGTACAACGATTCCATGGGTGCTCCCCCGGGTATACTGAGTCTTGTTGCCGCGGCGGCCATGCGGTCGCACGGCATACTGCATTCCATAATAACCCGTACGGCGAGCCCGCCGCGATAGGAGTCCAAAGAGCATGGCAGACGCAGAGAGCAACCTCGTTCCCTCCGAAGCAGCCGACCAGGTCGAGGTCGCGCTCGAGGAGCAGGCCGCAGCCGATGACGGCATCCTGTACCTCAACGAGTACCAGTACGAAAACGACCTGGTCACCGACTTCGCCCGCCTGGTCGCCTCGCCCAGGCGTCGCGGCTCGCTGTATGTCGCCGCGGCAGTTGCCGCGCTCATCGGCATCGGCATGCTGGTGGCCGGCGGCAGCTGGATCAAGTTCGGCGTCGTGTTGATCGTGTTCGGCGCCTTTTTGGCCTGGTGGAGCAAGAACCTGCACCACACGCTCGCCCGCGACTTTATCGACGCCGTCGAGGCCGACGAGTCCATGGGTGGCCGCTATCGCCGCGTCGCCGCCAACGAGGACGGCCTGATGGTTTGGGGCAAGAGCGGCAAGTCGCAGTTCTTCCCGTTTGACAAGCTCGACCACGTACTCGACGGCGAGCGCATCTTTGTGGCCATGTTCGCCGACCAGGGCGTGACGATCCCCAAGGACACCTTCGTCCGTGGCGATGCCGAGCAGTTCGGTCCCTTCCTCAAGGCCCGCATCAACAAAAAACTCCGCATCGAGACCAAGAAGAAGAAAATGAAGGCCGAGAAGGCCGCCGCCGAGGCCAAGCAGGGCGACAAGCCCCAGGAGACCAAGGGCAAGCGGCGCAAGCAGAAGAAGAACAAGAAGAAGCGCTAAGGCCAAGCCAGGCAGGCAGCCTCGCATCCCGCTATCCTCCCCATGCACCCGAGCGTGCTACACTAGTAGCATCTATGCCACCGCGAACGGCTCGGCCCCGCGCCCGCCGCTCGCAAACGAACTTTAAACGCACGAGGGTTGGCCATGCCGCTTTTCTCGCAACATACCGCCCGGTTCTCGCCGGACGTTCCTTTGGAGGGCACCAGCTCTCGCGAGCTGCTCAAGCGGTACCAGCCGCTCGAGACACTTGCGACCGGCGGTTTTGGCTCCATCGAGATCTGCCGCGACACGCACCTGCGCCGCCGCGTCGCCATTAAGCGCATCCCCCTTATTAACGGTGTCGGCATGCCCGCCAGCGACATCATGGATGTCCTGCGCGAGGCGCACACTGCCGCCATGCTTCAACATCCCAACATCGTGCAGGTCATCGACTTTACGCACGACACAGCCTATGCCTACCTAGTTATGGAATATGTCGATGGCATGTCGCTGGCCGAGTTTTTGCACCGCGTGGACGGTCACTCACTTACCTTTGACGAGGCCGCGGCCATTGCCGATGCCCTAGGCCAGGCGCTCACCTTCGCCCATAGTAATGGCGTACTCCACCTGGACATTAAGCCCGCCAACGTGCTCATCGACCACTCGGGCAATGTAAAGCTCACCGACTTTGGCATGGCGCGACTGTCGTCCGCCGGTGGCTTTGGCGGCTCGCGCGGCGGCACCATCGGCTACATGCCGCCCGAGCAGCTCGATATCGAGACCGGCACGGTCGATGAGCGCGCCGATGTCTTTGCCCTCGCCTGTGTAATCTATGAGGGCCTGTGCGGCAGCGCTCCCTTTATGGCGGCCACGCCCGCCGACTCGCTCGACCGCATCATCGGCGGCGCCACCTATCCCAGCGAGCTGATACCACACTTTCCCCCGGGAGCCGAGGCCGCGCTCATGAGCGCGCTCTCCCCCATGCCGCAGGACCGCCCCAGCAGCGTCGAGACATTTTGCGACCAGCTCCTTGCCGGTCTGGGCAGCGTGCGCGAAGGCCGTCGCAGCCTGGAGCAAATGGTTGGCGAACTTTCGGATGACGAGCAGGAGCTCGACGATATCGAGCCGTCGCACTACGAGGACGACGCCATCGAGGTCGACCCCGCACTCGGCTGGGCGGGCACGCGCTGGAGCCATGCGCGCGACTACACCATGCGCACTATCTCGGCGCTAACGTGCGGCACCTTTAGCTTTTTGCTGATGCAAACGGCCGGGGTCGCGGCGCTTCCCGGCCTGGTCATTGCGGCCATCGCGATCGGAGTGGCGGCTGGCCTGGCCCCCCAGATTGGCTCGGCCATCTCGGCTGTGGGCTTTTTGGTGCTCATGGCCAACGCCACCATGCAGGCACAGGGCATCCTGTCGATGCTGCCCGTCGCGGTGATCTTTGCCGCCGCCATGTCCGGTTGGTGGATCGCCTGGGGTCGCACCGAGACTGCCGCGAGCGCCACGCTCACCTGTGCACTCGCGCTTGGCTGTCTGACCGGCAATACCTTCCTGGCAGCTGGGGTCGCCGCCGGCGTCGCGTCATTTTGGCTCGGCCCGGCAAGCGCCGCCGCGGCAACGGGCATGGGCGCGCTTTTTGCCCGTCTGGCCACGGTCGCGCTTTCAGCCGGAGGCGTACTGGGGCTCGGTAACGTTGCCGCAGCGCTGGGAGACCCGCTCCTTTGGGCTGCCTTTGTGCTGGTCGCGGCAACTGCCGCGGCGTCATCTGCGCTGCTCAATGCCCATGCCAAGCGTGCCAATCAGGGCTCAAACCTTGCCGCAATCGCCGCAATCGCTGTCACCGGCATCGGCTGCGCAGCGGCGTCCTGTCTTGCACACCATATGGAAATTGCCAGCCTTGCAGCCGCGGTCGTCGCCAAGGCGGCGGTTGCGGGAACCCTATCCTCTATAATCGTTGGGATATGCCTATATTTGCTCGGATACCAAAGAACCTATACGGAGAGTGATCTTTCGTGAACTTCCTGAACATCTTCGAGGACCACGTGGCCGGCATCTTCGGTGCCACCCGTGCCCCGTTCTCCTTTAAGAAGCTTGCCAAGCAGGCCGCTCGCGACATGGAGGATCAGACTCTGGTGATCAACGGCGTCAACACGGCGCCGGCACTCTATACCATCCTTATCGCCGCCGACGACGATCCCATGCTCGCCCCGTTCTACCCCGAGCTTTCGCGCGAGGTCCGCGAGTTTGTGAAGGCGCAGGCCGAAAAGCGCCGCTATGTCTTTGTCGGCGAGCCCCTCGTGCGCTTTATGATCGATCCGCAGCTGCGCGCCGGCAAGTTCTCGGTCTTTGCCGAGAACGTCGATGCCCCCACGCTCGGCCGCCTGTACGAAGAAGAGCGCGCCTATCAAAACGGCCTGGGCCAGAACAACTCCGCGGCAAGCCGTGCCGCCAGCGCCCCGCGCGCCGGCCAGCAGCAGTTTGCTGCCCCGCAGCAGCAG
>JBKTBE010000012.1:0-39277 GCA_046883645.1 Collinsella sp.
TCTGGATCCCGTGGGCGCCTGCGTCGGCCCCAAGGGCAGCCGTGTTCGCGCTGTCGTGGGCGAGCTCCGCGGCGAGCGCGTCGACGTCATCCTGTGGGATGCCGATCCTGCCGTTTACGTCGCCAACGCCCTTTCGCCCGCTAAGGTCACCCGCGTCCTCATCGACGAGGAGAAGGCCTACGCCGGCGTCATCGTGCCCGACGACCAGCTGTCCCTCGCCATCGGCAAGGAGGGCCAGAACGCCCGTCTCGCCGCGCGCCTGACTGGCTGGCACATCGACATCAAGTCCGAGACGCTTGCCGCCGACATCCTCAAGAACGTTCCCGTTCACGAGGAGCCCGCCGCCGACCTGATCGGTGACGAGGAGGACGAGGACGTCCGCCGCTGCGAGTACGTGTCCGAGGATGGCATCCAGTGCCGCAACCAGGCTCGTCCCGGCTCCCGTTTCTGCGGTGTCCATGACACCGACGCCTTCGATGATGCGGAGGACCTGATCTAGCGCGCGGTCGCGCCGGGCAGGTCCCGGCGCATCTCCCACGCTCGTTCAGTCTCTAGGCACCCAAGGTGCCAGAAAGGGTAGGTGAAGTCATATGGCAAAAGTCCGTGTGTCCACCCTGGCCAAAGAGTTCGGCATGACCTCCAAGGAACTGATGGGTCATCTCGCCGATATGAAGATTCCCGCTAAGTCCGCTTCCTCCACCTTGGAGGACGCCTATGTCGCCATGGTCCGCAAGCAGCTCGCCTCGGTGATCGAGGCCCGCGCCCAGGAAGTCGAGGCCGCCAAGCAGGCCGAGGAGCAGGCAGCTGCCGCCGAGGAGGCCGCTCGCGCCGCCGAGGCCGAGCGCGAGCGCATCGCCGCCGAGAAGGCACGCGAGGAGGAGCGCCGCCAGTTTGCCGCAGCCCAGGCTGCCGAGGAGGCCGCCCGCGCCGAGGCCGAGGCCAAGAAGAAGGCCGAGCAGGAGCGCCTTGCCCGCGAGAAGGAGGAGGCTGCCCGCGAGGCCCAGCGCCGCGCCGTTCCCGCTTCCGACTCCGGTTCGCGCTTCCGTTCGCTGCTCGACCAGATCGCCGCACAGGAGACCGTGCTCAAGGAGAAGAGGGACGCCGAGGACAAGGCCAAGGCCGAGCGCGCCGCAGAGCGCGGTAACCGTCGTGGCGGCAACAACGACCGCCGCGGTGGCCGCCGTAACGATCGCAACGCTTCCGACAACAACTCCGAGCGCAACGCCTCCGAGAGCCGTCCGCACAGCCATCGCACCAACGCCAGCAACAACGTCGCTGCCGGCATGGACTTCCCCAACCCCGATAAGCAGGGCAAGGGCAAGAAGCGCAAGGGCGGTCACAACAACGAAGAGGACCACTACAGCCGCATGGCTCGCGAGGCCGAGGAGTACAGCCGCGAGAAGGTGCTCGAGGAGGCTCGTGCTGCCGTCGAGGAGGCCTCTCGCGAGTCCACCGGTCGCCGCAAGAAGCGCAAGGAGAAGCGCGAGCGCGAGGCTGCCAAGGCTCAGGAGGAGCGCAAGATAGAGGAGGCGCTGGCCCAGGGCGTGAACCCCGAGGACCTCGACGCCATCAAGGTCTCCCAGGGCGTTACCGTCCAGGAGCTTGCCGAGGCGCTCGACGTTCCGGCCAACGACATCATCAAGCGCCTGTTCCTGCTTGGTACGCCGCTCACCATGACGCAGTCCATGTCCGACGACCTCGTCGAGCTCGTCGCCGACGACCTGGGCCGTCAGATCAAGATCATCACCCCCGAGGAGGAGAACACCTTCTCGTTCTACGACGATCCCGCCGACCTTAAGCCGCGCGCCCCGGTCGTCACCGTCATGGGCCACGTCGACCACGGCAAGACGTCGCTGCTCGACGCCATCCGTCACACCGGCGTTGCTGCCGGCGAGGCGGGCGGCATTACGCAGGCCATCGGCGCTTCGCAGGTCATGATCAACGACCGCAAGATCACCTTCATCGATACTCCGGGTCACGCTACCTTTACGGCCATGCGTGCCCGTGGCGCCAAGGTGACCGACATCGTCATCCTGATCGTCGCTGCCGACGACGGCGTCATGCCCCAGACGGTCGAGTCGATCAACCACGCCAAGGCTGCCGGCGTTCCCATCGTCGTCGCCGTCAACAAGATCGATAAGCCGGGCGCCAACCCCGACCGAGTGCGCCAGGAGCTCACCGAGTACGGCGTCATCCCCGAGGAGTGGGGCGGACAGAACATGTTCGTCAACATTTCGGCCAAGCAGAAGATCGGTATCGACGACCTTCTGGAGACCGTGCTGCTCCAGGCAGACGTGCTCGAGCTCAAGGCCAACCCCGACACCTTTGCCTCCGGCAACGTCCTCGAGGCCAAGCTCGACAAGGGCCGCGGCTCGGTCGCTACCGTGCTCGTGACCCGCGGTACCCTGCACGTGGGCGATACGCTGGTCGCCGGCCTTACCTACGGCCGCGTTCGCGCCATGCTCGACCCCAAGGGTCGCGCCGTCACCGAGGCCGGTCCCTCCGACGCTGTCGAGATCCTGGGTCTGCAGTCCGTGCCCAACGCCGGTGACGAGTTCCGCGTGTTCGAGGACGAGCGCGAGGCTCGCGCCCTTGCCGACGAGCGTTCGCTCAAGGCCCGTATCGAGGAGCAGAGCCGCGTCAAGCACGTCACGCTCGAGAACCTCTTCGAGACCATCGCCGACGCCGAGGTCAAGGAGCTCAACCTGATCATCAAGGCCGACGTCCAGGGCTCTATCGAGGCCCTTCAGGACTCGCTCGACAAGATGGATCAGTCCGAGGTCCGCATCAACACGATCCACTCCGCCGTTGGCGCCATCAACGAGACCGACGTCGTCCTGGCCGACGCTTCCAACGCCATCATCATCGGATTTGGCGTCCGTCCCGACGGTAAGGCCCGCTCCGCCGCCGAGCGCGAGGGCGTCGAGATCCGTTGCTACGACGTCATCTATAAGTGCCTCGAGGAGCTCGACGCCGCCCGTATCGGCATGCTCAAGCCCACAGAGGTCGAGGTCGCCACGGGTACCGCGACTGTCCTGGACACCTTCAAGGTGCCCAAAGTCGGTATCGCCGCCGGTGTCCGCGTCGAAGAGGGCGAGATCGCCGCGACCGATTCCGTGCGCCTGGTGCGCGACGGTATCGTGGTCTTCAACGGCAAGATCGCCTCGATGCGCCACTACAAGGACGAGGCCAAGAGCCTCAAGAGCGGTTCCGAGGGCGGCATTGGCCTGGAGAACTTCCAGGACATCAAGCCCGGCGACCAGATCGAGGGTTACCGCATCGACCAGGTTGCCCGTACCGAGTAGGGGGTAGCTCTATGAAGCAAACGCAGGCAACCCGCCGTCTGGGCGAGCAGCTTCGCGAGAAGCTCGGTTATATCCTTCTCTTTGAGGTTTCCGATCCGCGTCTCGACCTGGTTACTTTGACCGCGGTCGAGGTCGCGGTGGACCGTTCGTTCGCGCGTGTGTACGTGTCGTGCGATGCGAGTCGCTACGACGAGGTCATGGAGGCGCTCGCAAGCGCCAAGGGCCGTATTCGCAGCCTGTTGGCTCGCTCGCTCGATTGGCGTGTCACGCCCGAGCTCGATTTTCGCATCGATCGCTCGACCGATGAGGCCGAGCGCATCACACGTGCGCTGGAAAACGTTCCCGCCACGCTTGCGATCGAAAAGGACGAGGACGGCTATCCGATAGCGGATGCCGCCCAGGAGGCAGCTTTAGATGACTAATTCCGCCGACCTCGCCTCGTGCGAGTCTGCAGATATTCAGCGACGCATCCTCGAGCTCATCGAGGGTGCGTCCTCCATTGCGATTTCGGGACACACTTCTCCCGATGGCGATGCCTTGGGCTCTGTATTGGGTCTGGGCCTTTCGCTCATGAAGTTTTTCCCCAACAAGGATATTGCGCTGCTGCTGGCAGACGATGACCCGGTTCCGCGCATCTACCGCTTTATGGAAGGCTCCGATCGCCTGGTGCCGGCATCTGCGTACACCGGCAATCCGGACCTGTTCATCTCGGTGGACGTGCCGGTCGTCGAACGCCTGAACAACTCCGCCGAGGTGCTGCGTCGATCGGCGCATGTGGTGTGCTTCGATCACCATCCAGCGCGCGAGGAGTTTGCCGAGCTCAGTCTGAGGCGCGTCGAAGCTGCAGCCTGCGCTATGATCATCGACCGGTTCTTGGACAATTGTGGCATTGTCGCACGTGATGGCGTTGCGACCTGTCTGCTGTGTGGCTTGGTTACCGATACCGGTCGTTTCCAGTACCAAAACGCCGATGCCGCCGCATTCCATGCGGCCTCGCGTCTGGTTGCCCACGGTGCCGACCCGGCGCGCGTTGCGCTCGAGGTTTATCAGAGCATGCGCGTTGAGTTTTTGCACCTCAAGTCCATTGTCATGGGTCGCATTAAGACGGTCGCGCATGGGCGCGTGGCGTATAGCTATGCCTACCAGAGCGACCTTGAGGCCTGCGGCGTCACCTCGGACGAGTGCGACGGCCTGGTCGATGTGGTGCGTTCGGTGATGGGCGTCGAGGTCTGCATGTTCTTAAAGGGCATTGAGGGCGATACCAAGGTGCGTGGCAACCTGCGCTCCAAGGGCGACCTCGATGTGTCCGAGATTGCTGCCAACTTTGGCGGTGGCGGGCATCATGCCGCCGCCGGCTTTTCCAACAACGGAACAATTCGCGAGACGCTCGCCGTGGCACTTCCCATGCTGGCCGAGCTGGTAGGGGAGGATCCCGCTTCGGTGACCGTCGAGCTTTAACTTTTTGGATGGTACATGGCTCGTCGTACGCCTTCACAACTGAATATGCTGCTCGCCGTCGATAAGCCGGTGGGATGCACGTCCCACGATGTGGTCTCGCAATGCCGGCGCGCCCTCCATGAGCGGCGTGTCGGCCATGCCGGCACGCTCGACCCCATGGCATCGGGTGTCATGGTGGTGGGCGTGGGCCAGGCCACCCGTCTGCTGGGTATGCTAACCCTCGATACCAAAAGCTATGTCGCCGACATTTCGTTTGGTGCCGAGACCAATACCGATGATGCGGAGGGCGAGGCGGTCCGCACAGTGGCTGTTGCCAACGGGCTCCGCGATCCTGCCTATGCCCGTGAGCACTTGGCCGCCATGCTGGGTCCGCAGATGCAGGTGCCGCCGGCGTTTTCGGCTATCTCGGTCAATGGCGTTCGCGCCTACAAGTCTGCTCGCGAGGGCAATGCGGTGGACCTACCTCCGCGCCCCGTCGAGGTTTATGCCGCCGACCTGATCGCCGTGGGCGGCGAGGGTGATACGTGTGTGTGGACCGTGGCGTTTTCGGTAAGCAAGGGCACCTATATCCGTGCGCTCGCTCGCGACTTGGGCCGCGCCTGCGAGAGCGCCGCGCACATTTCCGCGCTGCGCCGCACGGCCTCCGGTGTTGTTTCCATTGGCGCCTGTCATGCGGTCGAGGAGCTTTCTCCCGAGTCCGCGGCTGGCTTTGCCCTGGATCCCATTGCGGCCCTGGGCGCCACACGTGTTGACTTGCCGGGCAATCTTGCCGACGACCTTCTCTGCGGCCGACGCATTCCCGTTGAGCGTGCGCTTGCCGATTTCGGTGCTTCGAAGGCGCCGTTTGCGCTGGTGCTCGATGGGGGACTCAAGGCGCTCGCCCGCATTGAGGGTGGCCGCTTTGTCATGGAGCACGTGTTTCCGCAGGCAATCGGCGGTGTTCGATGATGTTGTCCGCTCGCGAGCTCGCGCGTATCTTTTTCGCGGGCGAGTCGGATGAGGGCCGTATCGTTTCTGCCGATGCGTTTGATGGATGCGCGAGCTTGTGCGCGGCGTCGATCGCCATCGGCGTGTTCGATGGCGTTCACCGGGGGCATCGCGAGCTCATTGACGCGGTCATTCGCGACGCTCGTTCTCACGGTTGCCGCGCGGTTGTGGTCACGTTCGATCCCGATCCGGACGTTGTGGTCAGTCCTTCGCCCGCACAAAAATTGATGACGACGGCCGACCGTCTGCATGCCCTGGCTCAAACCGGGGTCGATGCGGTGGTGGCCGTCCCCTTTACGCCTGCCGTGGCAACGCTCGACCATGCCGGTTTTCTCTCGCTGCTGTCGCGCGTTGTCGACATTCGCTCTATTCGTGTCGGCAGCGACTTTAGGCTCGGTCGCGGTGGCGCCTCGGGCGTTGCCGAGATGCGTGCCTGGGGTTCCGAGCGCGGCATTGAGGTGTACGGCCACGATCTGCTTTGCGTCGACGGACAGACCATCTGCGCCACCCGCATTCGTCATGAGCTGGGTCAGGGCCATGTGGAGCTGGCAGCCGAGCTGCTCGGCCGTCCTTATATGTTGCGTGGTGTTGTGGCTGCCGGCCGTCACGAGGGTTCCGACATGGGCTTTCCCACGGCAAACCTTCAGGTGCCCGACGGTATTCAAGTGCCTGCGGATGGCGTCTACGAGGGCCTGGTGCTTGTCGACGATACCGTGTGGCCTGCTGCCGTTAACGTGGGCCTGCCTCCGACGTATGCCGACGATGCGGCATCTGCGCATCTGGAGGCCAACTTGATCGGGTATGCGGGCGACCTGTACGGCGCTTCCGTGTCGCTGGCGTTTACGCGCTGGCTGCGCCCGTCTCGCGTGTTCGATTCCCTCGATGAGTTGATCGCGACCGTCGAGGGTAACATTGACGATATCCGTCATAACTTGGGTGAGCAGGGGGTGAGCATCCGTGATTAGCGATGAGGAGAAAGACCAGGTGCGCGCTGCGTCTGACCTGGTTGCCATCGTGCAGGAAACGGTTGAGCTCAAGCCCCGCGGCCATGAGTTTTGGGGTTGCTGCCCCTTCCATGGCGAAAAGACCCCGTCGTTTCACGTTATCCCCGCCACGCAGGTATGGCACTGCTTTGGCTGCGGCGAGGGCGGCGACGTCTTCACCTATATTATGAAGCGCGAGAATTTGAGCTTTCCCGAGTCGATTCGCTATCTGGCCGATCGTGCCGGCATTGAGCTGCACGATACCGGGGATCGCCGCGAGCGCGGCACTAAGCGTGCCCGCATCTATGACCTGTGCGCCGAGACCGCCCAGTTCTACCACACCATGCTCATGCGCGGTAAGGACAGCCGTCCGCGTGAGTACTTTGCCAGCCGTGGTATGGGTGGCGACGTCTGCCGCCGCTACTGCCTGGGCTTTGCGCCGGGCCGCAACGCGCTGGTATCGCATCTGTCCCAGGCGGGCTTTGCCCCGCAGGAGATGATCGACGCCAACGTGGCCGTGAGCCGCGGGCGTGGACAGCTTGCCGACCGCTTTTATGATCGCGTGATGTTTCCCATCTTTGACGAGCAGGGCCATAACATTGCCTTTGGCGGACGCATCATGGGAGACGGCCAGCCCAAGTACCTCAACACGGCCGAGACGAGCGTGTTCCACAAAAAGCGAAATCTCTACGGCTTTAACTGGGCCAAGGAGTTTATCGTCGCGCAGGATACCGCCATTGTTGTAGAGGGCTATACCGATTGCATCGCCTGCTGGGAAGCAGGGATTAAAAACGTCGTTGCCACGCTAGGCACCGCGCTCACTGAGCATCACGTCAAGACGCTCACCCGCTTTGCCAAGCGTATCGTGTATATGTTCGATGGCGATGCCGCCGGTCAAAAAGCCGCCCGCCGCGCGATTCAGTTTATCGAGCAGGACTCGATGGACCTGCGCTGCGTGGTACTGCCCGACGGCAACGACCCCATGGAATTCATTACGGCTCATGGCGGTCAGGAGCTGCAGAAACGCATCGACGCCGCCGAGCCGCTCATGGACTTTGTCTACCGTTCGCTGCAGGAGTCGAGCGACATCACCACGCCGGGCGGTCGCGCCAAGGCGCTGGAGGATGCGCTGACACTCATCTATCCGTTGCGCGACAGCTACATGATCGATACGTACTTTATCCAGATTGCCGACCTGCTTGGCTTGGATCTAGAGACGGTGCGTGCGAGCTCGGGCCGCGTGTTTCGCGATGTCGCCAAGCGCGAAGATGCGGAGCGTCGCCGCGAGCAGAATTACGAGCGCCAGCGGGCGCAGGCCGAACGCTCTGGTGGCGCGGGCGGCCGGGCGTCTGGTTCGCAGGGAGCGTCCCGCGGTGCTTGGGCGTCGGGCGCCACGCCGCCGGTGTCTGCGCCGGTGGAGGAAGAGCCGTACGACTACGTCCCGCTCGATGCCTATGGCGCTGCACCAGTGGAGATCGTTGACGACATGCCGCCGATCGATGTTCCCGCCGGAATGGATGCCGCACCTGTTGACGGCACTTCGACCGCCGCGTCCTCCGCAATGCCGATGGTTCTGACCGATCTGGAGCGGAAGTCCCTGGCAGGGGAGCGCGAGCTGCTTACCATGCTCACCAGTTATCCCGACCTGTTCCGCACATATGCGGACCGCATCTGTTCGATCGAGTGGGTCGATCCGCGTCACGAGTCCATTGCGTGGGCCGTGCTGGCAACGCCGCCGGGTACCGACCCTGCGGCTTGCATGGATGCGGCGCGTTCGGTGTGCCCCGAGGCGGCAACGCTTGTGAGTGCCGGGCGTATCTCGGCGACGAGCAAGCACCCCACCGAGACGAACATCGTCTTTATGCTCGATACGCTCGAGCTTTACACCATCAAGCGTCGCATGCGCGCCGCACAGGCCAAGCTGCGCCAGGACCGTTCGCTCGATGACGAGGCTCGTCGCGCGCTGACGATGCAGGCAGCGCAGGATTCGCAGCGTCAGCGCGAGCTGCAGAAATCGATTGGCGGTGTGGCCGACCCGTTTCGTTTGATCGGTTTGGAGACCGCCGGCGCCGATCAGGCCTAGATGTTGTGGTCAACCAGCGTATTCTCGCCTATATCCAGCCCTCTTTTTGGGTATAGAGGTGTACGTGTGTGCTAAAGTAATGAGTCCTGTGGACTATGAAGGGAGAATCTGTGCCAAAAAAGACTGAGAGCACGGGTACTGGGCTGGAATCCTACGTTGCAAAGCTCATGGGCAACGGCTCAAACAGGACTTCGGTAACCGAGGACGAGATTCAGGTCGCCCTAAAGGATATCGATGTGTCCGATGAGCAGCTCACCGCGGTGTATTCCGCGCTGCGCAACAGCGGCATCCAGATTATCTCCGCGAGCGGAAACGACGACGCCCCCATGGACGTCGACGATGATGATAACGATACCGACGATTTCGACGATGACGAGCACGATTCCGGCTCGCTTGACGATCACGAGCTTAAGATGGCCCGCCAGGCCGATGCCGAGATGGGCTCTTCCAAGAGCAAGAAGAAGCGCACCGTGCGCACGTCTCGTTCGCGTTCTCGCGTGCGCGGCATCGATGCCTCCACGGTGATGCTGACCGGCGACCCGGTTCGTATGTACCTCAAGGAGATCGGTAAGGTCGACCTGCTGACCGCATCTGAAGAGGTCGATCTGGCCATGAAGATCGAGGCCGGTCTCGAGGCTACCGAGAAGCTCGAGGCTGCCGATGCGGGCGAGATTGAACTCACCCGCGCCGAGATGCGTCGTCTTACGCGTATTGAGAACGTTGGTCTTGAGGCCAAGCAGGCGCTTATCAGCGCAAACCTGCGTCTGGTCGTCTCCATCGCCAAGCGCTATGTCGGCCGTGGCATGCTGTTCCTGGATCTGATCCAGGAGGGCAACCTCGGTCTGATCCGCGCCGTCGAGAAGTTCGACTACCAGAAGGGCTTTAAGTTCTCCACGTACGCCACGTGGTGGATCCGTCAGGCCATTACGCGCGCTATTGCCGACCAGGCCCGTACCATCCGTATTCCCGTGCACATGGTCGAGACCATCAACAAGCTCGTCCGCGTGCAACGCCAGCTCCTCCAGGATCTGGGTCGCGACCCGACCCCCGAGGAGATCGGTGCCGAGATGGACATGAGCGCCGACCGCGTCCGCGAGATCCAGAAGATTTCGCAGGAGCCCGTGTCGCTCGAGACCCCGATCGGCGAGGAAGAGGATTCCCAGCTGGGCGACTTCATCGAGGACTCCCAGGCTATCGTTCCGCCCGATGCCGCCAGCTTCTCCATGCTGCAGGAGCAGCTCACCCAGGTGCTCGATTCGCTTGCCGATCGCGAGCGCAAGGTTATCGAGCTGCGCTTTGGTCTCGTCGACGGACATCCCCGCACGCTCGAGGAAGTCGGCCGCGAGTTTGGCGTCACGCGCGAGCGTATCCGCCAGATCGAGTCCAAGACCCTGGCCAAGCTTCGCCACCCGAGTCGCTCTAGCAAGTTGAAAGACTACATCGAAAGCTAGTCAAGCAAGAGGCGCCCTCAAGCACATCCGCTTGAGGGCGCTTTCATGTAGTCGTTGGGGACGTTCTTGAATGACTAGTCGTTTAAGAACGTCCCCAATGACTAGGTCGGAAAATTTCTAAAAAAAGTTCTTGCCCTTCGTCCAATCGTCCGTATAATTAACTTCGTTGCTTGAGAGCACGCACCTATTCCTCGGTAGCTCAATGGTAGAGCACGCGGCTGTTAACCGCGCTGTTGTAGGTTCGAGTCCTACCCGGGGAGCCAGAATTTTCCAGCCCTTTCCGTTGGGCTTTAAATTCCTCGGTAGCTCAATGGTAGAGCACGCGGCTGTTAACCGCGCTGTTGTAGGTTCGAGTCCTACCCGGGGAGCCAGGTTGTAAAACCCGTCGCTTATGCGGCGGGTTTTTTCATGCCGCGATTGCTCGGTGCCAACGTTGCCATATCAACATTTCGTGTCGAGGATGTAATCGCGAACCCCGTCACCTCAACATGGCGCGGTCGTTGTAGAATATTGCAATGATTGCTCCCACGAGATGGTGCCGCGAGCACCAGATAAGGAGATTCTTGTGTCTGAGACCATTAACGGCAGCCTGAGCGTCTCGAACGACGTTATTGCCGATATTGCCGGTTATGCCGCGATGACGTGCTATGGCGTCGTCGGTATGGCTGAGCAGCTCCAGGGCGCCGAGAGCGTGCGCCTGCTTGCCGGTCAGCGCCTCCGCAAGGGCGTGCTTGTCTCCGCCGACGAGAACGGCCTTACGGTCGATCTTCACGTCGTGCTCGAGAACGGCGTCAACATGAAGTCCGTCTGCCACAATCTTTCGAGCTCCGTTGCCTTCACTCTGCAGGAGATCGCCCAGATCGATCCCGCCAGCCTTAAGATCGGCATCCATATCGACGCGCTCAAGAGCCGTCTGAACTAGCATCCGAAAACGGAGATTCAAATACCCATGATTGCAAAGACCATTCGCACCTGTTTTCCGATCGCTGCGGCTGCCGTTTCCGACAAGGCCGAGGAGATCAACAAGCTCAACGTCTTCCCCGTACCCGACGGTGACACCGGCACCAACATGTCGCTCACGCTCGCCTCGGTGACCAAGGAGCTTTCTGCTCTTCCTGCCGACGCCGACATGGAAGCCATCGCCGGCGCCATCACCCACGGCTCCCTCATGGGTGCCCGCGGCAACTCCGGCGTCATCACCTCGCAGATTCTGCGCGGTGTGGCCGAGGGCCTCGTCTCTGCCGATGAGCCCATCACGTCCGCCAACATCGCCTTCGCCTTCCGTCGCGCCGTCAAGGTCGCCTTCCAGGCTGTCCGCAAGCCCATCGAGGGCACGATCCTCACGGTCCTGCGCGATGTCTCGACCAAGGCAGACGAGTGCGAGAAGAAGAAGTTCTCTGCCGAGGATGCGCTCGACGCCATCGTCGTCGAGGCCTACCAGTCCGTCGCCCGCACGCCCGACCTGCTGCCCGTTCTGAAGGAGAACGGCGTGGTCGACTCCGGCGCCTTTGGCTTTGCCATCTTCCTGGAGAACTTTGTTGCCGCCGCGCTTGGCCGCAGCACCGTTGTCGAGGATTTCTCCGCCACGTTTGATTCCGCTGGCTCTGCCCGCGACGCGGCCCTCGGTCGCGTTGAGATCGAGGCCAACGATGACTGGGAGGGCTCGGAGTTCCGCTACTGCAACGAGTTCCTCTTTAAGGCCGACGCCCCGTTTGACGAGGACGAGTGTCTTAAGTTCCTGGGCTCCATGGGTGACTGCGAGCTGCTCGTGGGTGCCTACCCCGACTATAAGATTCATGTGCACTCCAACACCCCCAACCTGGTGCTCGAGCACATGCTGCAGCTCGGTCAGATCTATGAGGTCTTTATCCACAACATGGAGATGGAGGCCCACGACCGTACCGCCAAGATTCACGAGGACCAGGAGAAGGCTGCCGAGCCCGAGAAGGCCCTGGGCTTTGTCGCCGTTGCCGCTGGGTCCGGCGAGGCAGACATCCTCAAGTCTCTCGGCGTCGACGTAATCGTGTCGGGTGGTCAGACCATGAACCCCTCGACTGCAGACCTGCTGGGCGCCGTCGACCAGGTCAACGCGACCTCGGTCATCATCCTGCCCAATAACGGCAACATCCGCATGGCTGCCGAGGCCGCAGCCTCTGCCTGCACCGACAAGAAGGTCGCCGTCGTTCCCACGAAGACCGTCCCGCAGGCGTTCTCCGCGCTGTTCGCCGTCCTGCCCGATTCTGAGCTCGAGGACGTCGTCGCCGCCATGGTCGATGCCATCAGCGAGGTCCGCGATGGCGAGGTTACCCGCGCCGTGCGCGACTCCAGCGCCTCCGATGGCTCGCCGATTCACTCCGGTGATGTCATGGGCATCATTGCCGGCTCCATCGATGTGGTTGGCTCCGACGTGAAGCAGGTCACGCTCGATTGCATCAACCGCATGCAGGAGGAAGAGGAGGGTGACGCGCTGACGATTCTGGCCGGCGAGGAACTGTCCGATGAGGCCTTCCAGGAGATCGTCGACGCTATCGAGGAGGCTCAGCCCGATCTGGAGATCGACGCCCATCGTGGCGAGCAGCCGCTCTATCCCGTAATCTTCTCAATCGAGTAGGCATCTGCCCATGTCCGAGCTCTGCTCCGTGCCGCGCGTCTCGGAGCGCTTTGCCCAGAGCAATGCGCTCGACGAGGATATCGCGCGACTCAAATTTGTTTCGGGTAAACGTGAAGAGGCCCTTCGCCGTCTGGGAATTCGGACGGTGGGGGACCTCCTTCTCCATATCCCTCATCGATACCTCGACTTTACCCGTTCGTGGTCCATCGAGATGGCGCCCATCGGTACCGTGTGCACCATCATCGCCACGGTCGACCGTATCGTCCAAAAGCAGCCTCGTCCGCGCATGCAGGTGACCGAGGTCTCACTCGTTGACGAGACGGGCGTGCTGCAGGTCGCCTTTTTCCGTCAGCCCTGGATTGCCCAGCAGCTTAAGCAGGGCGACCGCCTGGCCGTGATGGGCAAGGTCGAGTTTGCCTACGGCTTTAAGCAGATGGCCTCGCCGCACTTTGAAAAGCTCGAGGAAGGGCGTGCCGCGGGCACTATCCTGCCGGTCCATTACGTGAGTGATGGCGTGAGCCAGGCGTGGATGCGCCGCATCGTAAGCGGCGCGCTCGAGGTCGTCGGCAATCCCTTTGATCCCATTCCCGCGCCGCTGCGCGCAAAGCGGAAGCTCATGAGCAATGCCCGCGCGTTGCGTTCGATCCACTTTCCCTCGAGCATGGCTGAGCGCGACATCGCACGCCGGCGTCTTGCCTACGAGGAGTGCCTCTACCTGCAGCTGGCGCTGCGTCTGCGCAACGACGGTGGCCTGGTCGATGTGGTGCCCTATGCCCACACCGCGGGCGAGCATCTGGGCGCGCTTAAACAGGCCCTTCCGTTTTCGCTGAGCGACGAGCAGGAGGCCGCATTCCAAGACATCCTGCATGACATGTGCGATGGCGGGCGCGTGATGAACCGTCTGCTGCTGGGCGATGTCGGTACCGGTAAGACCGCCGTTGCCGCCTGCGCGCTAGCTGTGGCTGCCGATAGCGGCACGCAGGCCTGCGTTATGGCGCCCACGGGCGTGCTGGCGCGCCAATATGCCGATAAGACCGGCCCTCTGCTCTCGCAGGCCGGCATGTCCTGGGCGCTTCTGACGGGTGCCACGCCGGCCGCAGAGCGCGAGCGCATCCATGCACAGCTGGAATCAGGCGAGCTCGACGTCCTCTTTGGAACCCACGCGGTCCTTTCGGATAACGTTGCGTTCAAGCATCTGTCGCTCGTGGTCATCGATGAGCAGCACCGGTTTGGCGTCGGCCAACGCAACGCCCTGCGCGCGAAGGGCCCCGGTGCCGATCTGCTCGTTATGACGGCAACGCCCATCCCGCGTACGCTGGCGCTTTCGGTCTACGGCGATCTGGACACGAGTATCATCCGTCATCGGCCTGTCCCCGGCGCTGGCGTGACGACACGCGTGCTCACCGAGTCGAGCCGTGACCTCGCCTATGGCGCCATCCGCGAGGCGCATGAAAAGGGTCAGCAGGCCTACGTGATTTGCCCACTCGTGGAGCCGAGTGACTCGGCCGATGAGCTGGAAGACGTGCCCGGTATTGCCCGCGACGATGAGGGCCGCGTAACCGTACCCGTGCCGCTGCACGATACGGCGACCGAGCTCGATCGCCTGCGTCTGGCGTTGCCGGGGCTTACCGTCGCGCGCCTTCACGGCCGCATGCCGGCGGGGGAGAAGGACCAGGTTATCGATGCCTTCAAGCGTGGCGAGATTGACGTGCTCGTCTCGACTACGGTGGTCGAGGTGGGCGTCGATGTGCCTAACGCCACCGTCATGGTCATCGAGAACGGCGAGCGCTTTGGATTGGCTGCCCTGCACCAGCTGCGCGGCCGCGTGGGCCGTGGCAGTGTGTCGGGCACGTGCCTGGTCATGACGCACTCCAAGGGCAACGGCGGCGCGTCCGCAGCACAAGATCGCCTGCAATCGCTCGAAAAAACCGCGGATGGCTTTACGCTCGCCCAGATGGACCTGCGTCTGCGTCACGAGGGCGAAATCCTGGGTTATCGCCAGCATGGCGGTGTGACTCTGCGCTTTGTCGACCTGGATGCCGACGAGGAACTAATCGAGTGGGCCCATTTGGACGCGGTCGAGCTCTTGCGGTATGCTTGCACCCTTGACTCCGTGGCGACGCGCCCCCTGCGCGATGCGGTCGCCATGCGATATCGACATATTTTTAAGGAGGTCAGCGGAGGATGAGAATCATCGGCGGCGAATGGCGCGGTCGTAAGATCGAGGAGCCCCGTGGTCGCGATGTCACCCGCCCCACGACTGATCGCGTGCGTGAGGCGTGCGCATCTATGGTCATGTCGGCATTCGACTTCGATCTGGACGAGGTCCGCGTGCTGGACGCCTTTGGCGGCTCCGGCGCCTTAGGGTTAGAGATGCTCTCTCGTGGGGCCCGCTCGCTCACGACGTTTGAGATCGATCGCAACGCCGCGCGGCTCATTAGCAAGAATATCGAGTCGCTCTGCCGTGACCGTGCGCGTTGGCGCGTGGTCACGGGCGACATGCTGGTGAGTGCCTCGCGCGGTCGTGTACCAGGCGGCCCCTTTGATCTGGTCCTGCTCGACCCGCCCTATGCTTTTGGTGCCGAGCCGGTCGAGGAGCTGCTGCAGGACCTGGCTCAGCAGGGTATGCTTGCGTCTGGCGCTTACGCCCTGTTTGAGCATGCCGCCGCCGATGCGGGCGCGCATCCGGCAGGCTTTGAGACTGTACGTGAGAAGCGCTACGGCATCACCTCGGTCGACCTGCTCCGTTGGGTCGGCGATAGCAAGGACGGCGGCACTGATGCTAACGAAAATGACGAGGCAGTATCCCCGGAGGACGCCCATGAGTGACACTATTAATCGCGTGATCGTCCCGGGCACCTTCGATCCCATCACGTTTGGCCATATCGATGTGATCCGCCGCGCCCGCCGCATCTTTCCCAGCGTGATCGTCGCCGTGGCCGAGTCGCAGGGTAAAAACGGTGTGGGCACCACGTTTATGCTCGATGAGCGCGTGGCGCTGGCCCGCGAGGCGCTCGGTGATATCGACGGCGTCGAGGTCCTACCCTTTACCGGCCTCTTGGTCGACTTCGCTCGTGAACAGGGGGCGGGGGCCGTGGTCAAGGGTCTGCGCGCCATGACCGACTTTGAGTATGAGCTGCAGCAGGCCGACCTTAACTATCGCCTGGATAGCGAGCTGGAGTCCATCTTTGTCATGAGTGCGCCGCAGTACGGCTATATCTCGAGCTCGGTCGTTCGCCAGATCGCCTCGCTCGGCAGTGACGTATCGACGTTTGTCCCGTCCAACGTGGTCGAAGCGCTCAAACATCGCTTTTCGTGACGTTTCTTATTGCCTGGTGGCATGTGGTAAACTAGCACGATGATATGTTACCTATGAAAGGAGACCGGATGCCGGGCGAGAATTTTCCTGGCGATAGGATCGTCAGCTTGGTCGATGAGCTCGAAGGGCTGATCGAGGAAGCCAAGCCGCCTTTCGGCAAGAACGCTCAGTTCAAGGTCATCGACGCCGACGTGTTCTTCAACATCCTCGACGAGATCCGCATGAGCTATCCCGAGGAGTGGCAGAAGTCCCGCCGTATCCTTAAGGAGCGCGAGGAGCTTATGGCTTCCGCCGCCGCTCAGGCCGATTCCATCATCGCCGACGCTCAGCAGCAGGCCCTCACCATTGCCGGTGAGCAGGAGATCGTCCGCCTTGCGCAGCAGCAGGCCGACGACATCCGCGATCGTGCCCAGCAGTACGAGCGTGAGACGCGTTATGCTGCCGAGGACTACGCAGAGCAGGTCTTTACGCACCTGGAGGAGAACCTCAAGAGCCTGACCGGCACCGTTACCCGTTGCCGTCAGCAGCTCAACGAGGGTGCCGCCCAGCAGAATGGTCAGTGGTAATGGCTGAGTTCCCGAGCGTTACCGTCGATCTTTCCGAGCAGCTCGAGTTTCCTGGAGATTCGTATCCGCTGACCGGTAAGGTCGATGTCGCCACCTACACGGTGGGCGAGAAGGAGTACCAGCTTCAGGACGGCATCGACTACGACGTTGTCTTTACCAATGCCGGTACCGGTGTCTTGCTCACGGGCATGGTCCGCGCGCACGCCACCGGCGAGTGCGACCGTTGCCTGGAACCTGCCTCGTTTGATATCGCCGGCGAGATCGAGGAGTTCTACCTCTTTGAGGAGCCCGAGGATCCCGAGGCCTACGAAGACGGCTACGAGCTCCTGGGCGAGGATCGCATCGTCGATCTGGGAGAGCCCATCAACGACGCGGTCGTCATGGACACGCCGTTCGTTGTCCTGTGCAAGCCCGATTGCCGCGGCCTTTGCCCCACTTGCGGTTGCAATCTCAACGTCGAGCAATGCGATTGCGCCGCCCAGGCAGAGGCAGAATGGGCCGCTGCCACGGAAAATCCATTTGCAGCATTGAAGAATCTCAAGCTTGATGAGTAAAACTGTGGTAGTATCGCTACTTGCGCGTAATCGCCACACTGGATAGTTCATAAGGAAGGTCACTATGCCCGTACCTAAACAAAAGCAGGGTCGTATCCGCACTCACACCCGTCGTTCCGCCAACATGAAGATCTCGGCTGCGGCTCAGTCCACGTGCCCCCGTTGCGGCGCTGTTAAGCTTCCGCACCACGTGTGCCCCAGCTGCGGTTTCTACAAGGACCGCGAGGTTATCGTTACCGAGTAACGGTATACTCTGGATGCGATGCCGTTCCAAATGGAACCACAATGGCCGGCTCAATGAGTCGGCCATTTTTGTATAAGGAGCATGTATATGAGTAACGTTCGCGTTTGTGTAGACGTTGTGGGCGGAGACGAGAAACCTCAGGTTGTTCTCGATGGTATCGAAGCTGCGCTTGCCGCCGATCCCGATATCGAGGTCTTGGCAGCTGGTCCCGCCGAAATCGTCAACCCCTTTGCAGCTTCCCATGCACGTGTTGAGGCCCTTGAGGCACCTGACGTTATCGCCATGGATGACGATCCCATTCGCGCCGTGATGACCAAGCGTAAGTCGTCGATCGTGCTTTCTTGCCGCGCCATTAAGAAGGGCAACGCGGATGCGTTCTTCTCCGCCGGCTCCACCGGTGCCATGACCGCCGCCTCCACCGCCTATGTGACGCCGTTTAGGTATCAGGCCGAAGGCAAGAAGCAGCCGGTGCGCCCCTGTCTGACCAATGCGCTGCCCAATCGCGCCGGCGGTCTGACGGTGCTGTGCGACATGGGTGCCAACCCCGATGTGGAGGTCGATGACATGGTGCGTTTTGCCCAGATGGGTAGCGCCTATGCCCGCGTCGTCCTGGGCATCGAGCATCCTCGCGTGGGCCTGCTTGCCAATGGCACCGAGGATGAGAAGGGCTCCAACTTTACCAAGGCCTGTTTCCCTGCTATGAAGGCCGCCGTTCCCGGCTTTGTTGGTAACTGCGAGGGCACCGACCTCACCTCAGGTAACTTCGATGTCGTCGTTGCCGATGGCATGTCGGGTAATATCGCTCTCAAAGCTACCGAGGGCGCTGCCAAGTTTTTGCTGCAGGAGCTCAAGGGCGCCTTTATGGCCTCGCTCGGCACCAAAATCGCCGCGCTGCTCATCAAAAAGCAGATGCGCGAGATTAAGGCCAAGCTCTCTGGCGACGCCAAGGGCGGCGCGATTCTTCTGGGCCTGCGCGGCGTGGTCCTGATCGGCCATGGCGCCACCTCGGTCGAGGCTGTCAAAAACGGTACGCTCGCGGCGGCCGAAGCCGTGCGCGCCGGGCTGGTCGAGAATGTCGCCAACTCTATGGACAGTATCGTTTTGTAAGAGCGAGTTAGAGCGCTGTTATGTGCTTCGCGGCGCACGTCGTGGGGTAGAATCAGAACCGTGTCTTGGTACCGCCCGGGCGGTACCATTCTTTTGGTATTCATGTACTATGAGAGGAAGCGCTATGGACCGCTCCGAAATCTTCGACAAGATCGCCGAGGTCGCTGCTGACGTTCTGGGCGTCGATGTTGCCGAAATTAGCGAGGAGACCACCTTTGACGACCTCGATGCCAACTCGCTCGAGCGCCTGCAGCTGGTTACGGCTATCGAGGACGAGTTCAACCTCGAGATCGATGACGAGACCCTGCTCTCGCTCAACTCTGTCGCCGACGCCGTCGACGCTATCGAAGCTGCCAAGGAGGCCTAAGTCTTGGCTTTATCCGAACGACTTACGCGCGCCCAGGAAATCCTGGGCCACGAGTTCAACAATAAGGTGCTGCTGCGCGCGGCCCTTACGCATCCCTCGGCAGTCGAGGGCCAGCCGGTTTCTGCCAGCTATGAGCGCCTTGAGTTCTTGGGCGATTCCATTTTGGGCGCTGTGGTCGCACGCTCCCTGTTTGAGTCCTATCCCGAGTTTGACGAGGGCAAGCTCACTCGCTTGAAGGTGTCGCTCGTCTCGGGCGCCACGCTATCCGAGGTTTCTCACGAGTTGGGCATCGACGACATCATTATCTTTGGTGCCTCCGAGACCGGTACCGGTGCGCGCGGCCTGCATTCGGCCCTCGAGAACGTCTATGAGTCGCTCGTGGGCGCGCTGTACCTGGATGCCGGCTGGGACGTTGCGGCGGAGTTCATTCACCGTACGCTTAAGCCGCATTTGGCTTCCGAGCGTGCCGAGCATCCTGCGAACCCCAAGTCGTTTTTGCAGGAGTGCGTGCAAGCCGACGGTCACGAGCCCCCGGCGTACAAGCTCGTTGGCTCCGAGGGCCCGGCGCATGCGCCCACCTTTACCGCTGTGGTTTTGATCGATGGTATTCGCCAGGGTCGCGGCTCCGGCTCCTCAAAGAAGGAAGCCGAGGGAGCTGCCGCGCTTGAAGCGCTCGACCGCATGGGTTACACCACCAACGGCGTGATTCTGAACAAGAAGCACGTGTAAGCGAGGAACCGTGTATCTCAAGTCCCTTACGCTCAAGGGGTTCAAGTCGTTTGCCGACCGCGCCCATATGACGTTTGAGCCGGGCCTGACCGTCATCGTCGGTCCAAACGGCTCGGGAAAATCGAACATCTCTGACTCGATTCTGTGGGTCCTGGGCGAGCAGAGCGCCAAGCAGCTGCGCGGCCAGGCCATGGAGGATGTCATCTTCTCGGGCTCGTCGGCGCGCAAGCCGGTGGGTGTCGCCGAGGTCACGCTGGTGCTCGATAACTCGGACCATATGTTGCCCGTCGACTTTGACGAGGTCGCCATCACCCGTCGCATGTATCGCTCGGGCGAAAGCGAGTACCTCATCAACTCGAGTCCGTGCCGCCTGATGGACATTCAGGACATCCTGCACGATTCGGGCCTGGGCAAGGATACGCATTCCATCATCAGCCAGGGCAAGCTCGACGCCATTTTGCAGAGCCGCCCCGAGGAGCGTCGCGCCCTCATCGAGGAGGCCGCCGGCATTTCCAAGCACAAGCGCCGCAAGGAGCGAGCGCTCAAAAAGATTAAGTCGATGGACGAGCACCTGATGCGTGCCCGCGACATCAATAAGGAAATCGCCCGTCAGCTGCGACCGCTGGAGCGTCAGGTCGATCGCGCGCGCAAGTACAAAGAGCTGTCCTCGCGCGCGAACGAGCTTACGCAGATGCTGGCTGTCGATGAGCTTCGTTCGCTGCAGTCGCAGTGGAACGACCTGGAGAGCCGCTCCAAGGAAGGTGCTGCCGAGCTGGAGCTTGCGCAGTACCGCATGAGCGAAAAGGAGCGCGAGCTCGAGAAGCTCCAGGTTATGCTTGAGGAAAAGGGCCTGTTTGTGGGCGACTTGGGCGAGCAGCGCCGCCATATGCAAGATGTGGTCGGCCGTATTAACTCCGACATGCGCCTGCTCGAGGAAAAGGGTCACAACATGGTGTCGCGCCTGTCTGACATGCGCGGGCAGATTTCGAGCTCCGAGCATCAGCGTCGTCGCGTGGTCGAGGAGCTCGAGGACGCGCGTGCGCAGCTTGAGGAAGTGACCGGCGCGCACATGCAGGCCCAGGAGGACGTTGACGCCGCTGGTCCTGCCGCCGCAGAGCTCCACGAGCGGCGCGTGGCGCTCGACAATCAGATTTCGCAGCTTACGCGTGAGCAACGCGATGTGCAGCGCGTGGCCGACAACGCCGCGCTCGAGCTCGCCAAGGTGAAGGACTCGCTGAGCAATGCCGAGGTCGAGGACAACATGTATGCCTCGCGCCTGGAGCAGATCGACGAGCAGCTCGAGGAGGTCATGGCTTCGCTCGAGAGCCGTCGCGACCGCGCCGAGGAGCTTGAGGGCGCTCTTGAGGAAGCGCGCCAGGCTCAGGTCGATGCGCGTGAGGCCACCGAGACGGCACGCGCGGCCCTGAAGGACCTGCGTGCCCGTGAGAGCGAGGCACGCAACAAGTTATCCGAGGTGCGCTCGGAGCTTGCCAGCCAAAAGAAACTCGATGCCCGCATGGCCGACAGCTCGCCGCTCGTGAGCCGTCTGGTGGGTGCATTGGGCGACGATATCCCGGGTCGTCTGGGCGACGTGCTCGAGGCCCCGCGCGAGCTTGAGGGCCTGGTGGAGCAGCTACTTGCCGGCGATATCGATGCCCTGTTGTTTGATGACGCCGCCGCGCTTGAGCGTGCCGGTCGTGCGGCTCTGGACCAAAAGAAGGCCTCGGGCGAGGCACTGCTGATGGCGCGCGGCGTGAGCGGCTCTGCTGCCGCTAAGGGTGCTGCCGGTTCGCGTCTGGTCGATCACCTGTCCGTGCGCTCCGGTTATGGCCCGGTTGTCGAGGCCCTGCTCGGCGGCTATTACGTGGTCGATGATTTGGCTGCCGCTCTGGCGGCACCTGTCGTTGACGGTGTGACCTATGTGACGCCCGATGGCGCCCGTGTGAGCTGTGGCGGCCTGGTGCGGGTGGGGCTCGATGCCGGCGAGGCTTCGGGTGCCCTGGAGCGCAAGCGTCGTATTCGCGAGCTAGAGGGCCTGGAGCCCGATCTGGCTGCCGTGTTTGAGCATGTGTCGGATCAGGTCGTCGAGGCCAATGCGGCCGTCGAGGAGGCACGTGCCGCCGAGGGCGATGCCGCCGGCGAGATTGCCCGTCTTGAGGGCGAGCGCCGCTCGCTGCTCTCCGAGATTGGCCGCTTGGAGCAAAGCGCCAACAATGCCGAGGTCGAGCGTGTGCGCATCTCCAAGCGCCGCGAGCAGGCCGCTGAGGCCGTTCGCGCTGCGCGCCCGCGCGTTGACGAGCTCACCCGTTCGCGCGACGAGGCCCGTGCGCAGGCAAGCGACCTGGGTCTTCAGATTGCCGAAGCCAACGACGAGCTCGATCGCGTGCGCCGTGACGACTCCGAGGCAGCCGGTAAGCTCGCCGATGCCAAGGTCCGCCTGGCTCAGACGAGCGAGCGTCTGCGTTCGCTGAAGGGCCGCGTGCCCGACCTGGAGCATCGTCTTGAGGGCATCGACCGTCGTATCCGCGGAACACGCCAGGCCTCGCGCTCGCTCGAGCTGCTGCGCCTGCGCGTCGATCCCATGCACGAACGCTATTCTGCCCTGTTGGAACGCTCGTCGGATTGGGCAGCGCGCCTACGTGACCAGGCCTCTCTGGAGGAGGCTGACTCCGCTTCGCTCAAGAAGACCATCGAGGATGCCAAGGCAGAGGTTGCCCGCGCTAAGGAGCGAGTCGATACCGCCTCTGCCACGCAAAACGAGTTCAAGGTCGCGCGTGGCAAGCTCGAGGTGCAGGTCGAGGCTGCCATCAAGGCCATTACCGCCGATGGCACGACGGTGCTCGAGGAAGCGCTCATGCTTCCGGCGCCCACGGACCGCGATGCCGCCGAGCGCGAACTCAACCAGCTTGTGCGCCAGATCAACAACCTTGGTCCCGTTAACCAAGTTGCCATGGAGGAGTACGCGCAGCTCAAGCGCCGCGCCGACTACATCGAGGAGCAGCTGGCCGATCTGGAGAGCGCGCGTAAGGCGCTCACCAAGATTACCGTGGCCATCGACCGTAAGATGCGTAAAGCCTTCCTGGTGACCTTTGAAAAGGTCGACGCGAACTTCCGCGAGATCTTCGCTATGCTCTTCCCGGGCGGCCAGGCTCATCTGGAGATGACCGATCCCGAGCATCCTGCCGAGACGGGTATCGAGGTCGTGGCGCAGCCGCGCGGCAAGCGCATCACAAAGATGATGCTCATGTCGGGCGGCGAGAAGAGTCTGACGGCGCTCGCCCTGCTCTTTGCCGTGTATCGCACGCGCACGGTGCCGTTCTATGTGCTGGACGAGGTCGAGGCGGCGCTCGATGACGCCAACCTGTCCAAGCTCATCGGCGCGCTCGATGTGTTGCGTTCCGATACGCAGCTCTTGGTTATCTCGCATCAGCGCCGTACTATGGAGGACGCTGACGTCCTCTATGGCGTCTCGATGCAAGCCGACGGCGTCAGTCGCGTCGTCTCGCAAAAACTCGATCGCGAAACCGGAAAGGTCGTGAATGCATAATGGGATTCTTTGACGCTCTCTCGCGCGGACTTGAGCGCAGCCGCGAGGCCCTTAACGAGGTCTTCTACTTTGGCGGCGAGGTCGACGAGGACTTTTGGGAGGACCTTGAGGACACTCTCGTCATGGGTGACATGGGTGCCGAGGTCGCCATTCAGGTCTCCGATGACCTACGCGATGCCGCGGCCAAGAAGAACCTCAAGACCGCCCCGCAACTTCGTCGCGCCCTGGCCGAGCAGCTTGAGCAGCACTTTGTGCCCATCGAGCGCGATCCGTTCTCCGATACGCCGAGCTGCGTGCTGTTTGTGGGCATCAACGGTGCCGGCAAGACCACGACGGTCGGTAAGATCGCGAGCGCCATGGCTGCCCGCGGCAAGAACGTGGTGATC
This sequence comes from Collinsella sp., assembly GCA_046883645.1. GTDB lineage: Bacteria > Actinomycetota > Coriobacteriia > Coriobacteriales > Coriobacteriaceae > Collinsella. Next base: position 23,698 of record JBKTBE010000012.1, read on the forward strand.
GGTTCGGCCGACACCTTCCGCGCCGCCGCCATCGAGCAGCTTGATGTGTGGGGCCAGCGCGCCGGCGTTCCCGTCATCAAACGCGATCGCGGCTCCGACCCGGCAAGCGTTTGCTACGACGTGCTCGACGAGGCCGATAAGCGTGGCAGCGACCTGGTGCTTATCGATACCGCCGGCCGCCTGCACACGAGCCCCGAGCTCATGCGCGAGCTTGCCAAGGTGGTCAACGTGACGCGCAAGCGCGCCGCCAATATGGCCGCCGGTCCCATGCCGGTCTCGGTCGTGCTTGTGATCGATGCCGCGACGGGCCAAAACGGTCTGAACCAGGCGCTCGAGTTTAACGAGGCGCTTGGCCTGGACGGTATTATCATGACAAAGCTCGACGGCACGGCAAAGGGCGGTATCGCCATGGCCGTGGCCGAGAAGCTCAAGCTCCCGATCCTGCGCATCGGCGTGGGCGAGCAGGTCGATGACCTGCAGGAGTTCAATGCCAAAGATTTCTGCCGCGCCCTGGTGGGCGAGTCCAACTAAGGAGTGACTAGTGTTTGATTCTCTGAGCGATCGCCTCAACGACACATTTGACCGCCTGCGCGGCAAGGGTAAACTGACCGAGGCCGATATCACCTCTGCCATGCGCGACATTCGCATGGCGTTGCTCGAGGCCGACGTCAACTTTAAGGTCGTCAAGGAGTTTGTCGCCAAGACCAAGGAGCGCTGCATGACCGCCGAGGTCATGGAGTCGCTGTCGCCGGCGCAAAACGTCGTCAAGATCGTGCTCGACGAGCTTACCGAGATGCTCGGCTCCACCGAGAGCAAGCTCGTCTTTAGCAACCGCATTCCCAACGTCATCATGCTCGTGGGCCTGCAGGGCTCCGGTAAGACCACGGCGGCCGTAAAGCTGGCCTACCTGCTCAAGAAGCAGGGCCGCTCGCCGCTGCTCGCCGCGTGCGACGTCTATCGTCCCGCCGCTGCCGACCAGCTTGCCACGCTCGGTGGCGAGATCGGCGTGCCGGTCTTCCGCGGCGACGGTGCGCACCCGGTCGACATCGCCAAGGGCGCCATTCAGGAGGCCGTCGACCACCTGCGTGACGTGGTCATCGTCGATACCGCCGGTCGTTTGCAGATCGACGAGCAGATGATGCAGGAGGCCGTGGACATCAAGAAGGCCGTCAAGCCCGATCAGGTGCTGATGGTCGTCGATGCCATGACCGGCCAGGATATCGTCAACGTCGTCTCGACCTTCGCCGAGCGCACCGACTTTGACGGCGTGATCATCTCCAAGCTCGACGGCGATGCCCGTGGCGGCGGTGCGCTTTCCGTGCGCCAGGTGACCGGCAAGCCCATCAAGTTCGTGAGCATGGGCGAGAAACCCGATTCGCTGGAGCCGTTCTATCCCGATCGTATGGCCAAGCGCATTCTGGGCATGGGTGATGTTGTCGGCATCATCGAGAAGGCCCAGGAGGCAGCCGACGCCGAGCAGCTCGAGGCTGCCGAGCGTATGCTGCGCGAGGGCTTCACCATGAACGACATGCTCGACCAGATGAAGGCCGTCAAGAAGATGGGCGGCATGAAGGGCATCCTGGGCATGCTCCCCGGCGGCCAGCGTGCGCTTAACAAGATGGGCGGCAACCTGGACGAGGGCATCTTCGACAAGAACGAGGCCATTATCATGTCGATGACCAAGGAGGAGCGCCTTCGCCCCTCCATCATCAACGGCCAGCGCCGTGCCCGCATTGCCAAGGGCGCCGGTGTGACCCCCACCGAGGTCAATAGCCTTATGAAGCAGTGGGGCGAGATGAATAAGATGATGGGCCGCATGCGCACAATGGCCAATCAGGCGCAGGCCGGCGGCAAGAAGGGCAAGAAGGGTAAGAAGGGCAAAAAGATGCGCATGCCCAATATCCCCGGCCTGGACGCTATGGGCCTGGGCGGCATGGGCGGCCTGGGTACGGGCGGCCCCAAGTCCGATATGGACCTGCTGCGCCAGATGGAAGCGCAGATGCGTAATAAGAAGTAACGGCTGGTTGAGTCGAGTATGGCGAAGGCCGCCTGGATGGTACTCCAGGCGGCCTTCGCCGTTCGTTCGCAGGTTGTCGCACGCGCGGAAGCGTGCTGGCGCCGGGGTATGTGCCGCTAGTGGCAGCCGCAGCCCTCATGTCCGTCGTGGTCGTGATGGCCGTGGCAGCCGCAGGACTCGCCATGCTCATGGGTGTGCTCGTGGTCATGTCCATGGCAGTCGCAGGTGGCCTCGCCGTTCTGTGCGAGCGTGCCGGCAATGAGGGCCTCGACGCAGGCATCGCAGCTGCCCTGGGCGCCCGCATAGACCGTGATGCCGGCTTGGGCAAGCGCGTTGATAGCGCCGCCGCCGATACCGCCGCAAATGAGCGTGTCAACGCCACCGTTGGCAAGAAGGCCCGCCAAGGCGCCGTGGCCGGTGCCACCGGTGCCTACGACCTGCTCGTTGAGCACCTTGCCATCCTGGATGTCGTAGATCTTGAACTGCTCGCTGCGGCCAAAGTGCATAAAGATGTTGCCGTTGTCGTACGTTGTTGCCACCCTCATGGTGTCGACCTCCTTTGCTGGCCATGCGGCCGTTGTCGTGGTGATGGGGGAGTATGCGATATTGCCACCCTCGATGACAATCGCCCGTCCATTGACCAACGCGTTTGCCACCTTGCGATGCGCGCGGCTGCAGATTGCCGCCACCGTGGCGCGGGCAATGCCCATGTGCTGGGCGACTGCCTCTTGGTTAAGGCCTTCCAAGTCGCACAGGCGCAGCACCTCGAGCTCGTCGACTGTCATATCGATAGCATCGCCGCTCGCCAGGCCATCGGGGGTAAAACCGCGATATTCGGGGATGATCCCGACACGGCGCAGTTTCTCGTGTCTTCCTGCCATGCACACTCCTTTTTTGACATATGTCAACAATAGAATAGCGAACGTGCAAATTTGCGCAATGAATTTCTGGCATATGTCAGAAAATGAGGGCTTATGTTAGGGCTGTGGGGCCGCGTGCGCCTGGGCTACAATGAATCTCGCTTATAGGCGACTGACAGGAGGGTCAATGAGCAAGGCTGATCAACAGTTTGTAGCCATGTGCCGCGACATTCTGGACCATGGCACCACCACCGAGGGCCAAAAGGTCCGCCCAGTGTGGGAGGATGGCACCCCTGCCTATACCATTAAAAACTTTGGCGTCACGGCACGCTACGACCTGCGCGAGGAGTTCCCCGCACTTACGCTGCGTCGTACGGCGCTCAAGTCCGCCATGGACGAGATCCTGTGGATCTATCAAAAGAAGTCCAATAACGTGCATGACCTCAATAGTCACATTTGGGATGAGTGGGCCGACGAGACCGGCTCCATCGGCAAGGCCTACGGGTACCAGATTGGCCAGAAGAGCCATTATGCCGAGGGCGATTTCGACCAGATGGACCGAGTGCTGTACGATCTTAAGCACACACCGTACAGTCGCCGCATCATGACCAACACGTATGTGTTTAGCGACCTGTCCGAGATGCACCTGTATCCGTGCGCGTACAGCGTGACCTATAACGTCACGCAGCGCCCGCAGGACGACAAGCCGACGCTCAACATGATTCTCAACCAGCGCAGCCAGGACATTTTGGCCGCGAACAACTGGAATGTGTGCCAGTACGCCATCTTGCTGATGATGGTTGCGCAGTCGATCGATATGATTCCCGGCGAGCTGCTGCATGTGATCGCCGACGCCCATATCTACGACCGTCATGTCGATATTGTCCGCGAACTTATCGAGCGTCCGCAGTTTGCGGCGCCTAAGGTAACGCTTAACCCCGACGTGCACGATTTCTATGCGTTTACGACCGACGACCTGATTGTGGAGGGCTACGAGCACGGTCCGCAGGTCAAGAACATTCCCATTGCGGTGTAGGTGGTGCTCATGACGTGTAAGCTATCTGCTATCGTTGCCGTGTGTGACGATTGGGGCATTGGGTGCGAGGGCGACATGGTGGTGTCCAATCGCGCCGACATGCGCCATTTCGTGGCCTGCACCAAGGGCTGCCCGGTCATCATGGGGCGCAAGACGCTGCTGAGTTTTCCCGGTGGGCGTCCACTCAAAAACCGTCGCAATATCGTGCTTACCCGCGACGAGGATTTTGCTGTCGAGGGCGTCGACGTGGTGCATAGCATCGACGAGGCGCTCGCCGCGGTTGCCGATGAGCCCGTTGCCTGGGTGATCGGTGGCGGCGAGGTGTATCGGCAGTTTTTGCCGTATTGCGTGGAGGCCGAGGTCACGCACAACCATTGCACTCATGCCGTGGACACGTACTTTCCCGATTTGGACGCCGATCCCGCGTGGGAGATTGCGTGGCGTGGCGGTGTTGCCACGATTGCCTCGGGCGAGGGCGACGAGGGTGTCGATTATGAGTTCGTGACGTATCGTCGCGTTGAGGCGTAAATCGCCTGGCGTGAACGGTATTATCGGGTTGATTGAATGTATGGGGCGGCGCTTAGCGTCGCCTCGTTTGGTATAGATGTGCTGTAAAGAAGGGTGCGGGCAGGCTGCTATGACTGATGCCGTTGAGGTTCTGCGAATTGATTCGCTCGAGGACGAGCGGCTCGATGCCTACGTGCGACTGACCGAGCGCGAGCTGCGCTGCGTGCTGGAGCCGCAAAAGGGCATCTTTATCGCCGAGAGCGCCAAGGTTATCGAGCGCGCGGTGCGTGCCGGATACCAGCCGGTGAGCTTTCTTTTGGGTGAACGCTGGCTCGACCAAATGATGCCGTTGTTCGAGCGCCTGGTCGTGCGCGAGGGCGCGGGTCCGGTTCCTGTGTTCGTGGCCTCCATGGAGCTCATGGAGCAGTTGACGGGCTTTAACGTGACGCGCGGCGCGCTAGCGGCGTTCCGTCGCCCGCGACAGATTCCGGTTGATGAGTTCTTGGGCGGCGTCGTCGAGGCAGCGGGGGAGCGCCCGGTGCGCGTATGCGTGCTCGAGGGCATTGTCGACCACACGAACGTGGGCGCGATTTTCCGCTCGGCCGCCGCACTCAATGTCGACGGCATTCTGGTGAGCCCTACGTGCTGCGATCCGCTGTATCGTCGCTCGGCTCGTGTGAGTATGGGCACCGTGTTTCAGGTGCCGTGGACGCGTATCGGTAGTGAGGCGCGCGTGTGGCCGCATGACGGGTTGGCGGCGCTGCACGATGCCGGTTTTTCGTGTGCCGCCATGGCGCTGACGGACGATTCGGTGTCGCTGGACGACCCCGCGCTGCAGGAGATAGACCGCCTGGCGATCTTTATGGGTACCGAGGGTGCCGGCTTGGGCGCCAAGACCATTGCCGGCTGCGACCACGCGGTGCGCATTCCGATGGCGCACGGGGTCGATTCGCTTAACGTGGCCGCGGCGAGCGCCGTCGCCTTTTGGCAGCTGTGCCCGCACGTGAGCAATGAGTATCACTACCAGCCGGGTTTGTATCACTAGGCAGTTATTCCGGGTTGATTTCCGATCTCAGCCGAACACATTGAGCGAATAGGCCATTCCCGCAGTTAGCCGAACGCCCCCGCGGCCCCTCCTGGGGTCCGGGGGCGCCGTTTTCCCAGTTGAAGGAACGGTGGAGATGTGTTTCGATAGGTCCGGTGGCCATGCTCCGCCCGCCGCCCGGCACCTCTTCCCAGACTCAGCCGGACGGTCGGTCCGTCTATTCCGTTTTTCTTCCAGGCTAGGCCAGCGGGGCATCGCCCCTCTCTGCGCGCGCCCTCCCGATGAGCCCCGGCGTCAGGTCGAGTTCGCCGATGGGCACGTCCTCCACGCCGTAGGCGTCCAGCAGCGCCGCCGCGTCCTCCCCGAGCATCGCCCTGAAGGCGCGCGCGGGCGTCGCGAAGCCGAGCGCGCCGCGGGGCTCGGAGTTCACGTGCGACATGGCCAGCGCCAGGTCGGCCGGGGCGAGCCGGTCGAACCTGATTCCGGCGCCCTTGGGCAGCAGCTTCCTGATCTCGACGTGGTTGCGCTCGCAGGCGCCCTTCTGGTCGCTGCGCCCGGGGTCGCAGTAGAACAGCCTCGTCTCGCCCGGCCCCTCGCCGAGCAGCGCCGCGATCGCCGCCTCGTCGGAGAACTCGGCGCCGTTGTCGGTGAGGACGGCGCGGAACACGCGGCGCGTCCCGTCGGCGCCGAGGATGGCCCGGACGCCCTCCAGGGCGTCCGCGACGCACCCGGCGGTCTTCTCCTCCAGCGGCAGCGCGAGCTGGAGCCTGCTGGGGCGGTGCAGCAGCGTGAGCAGGCAGGCGGAGTCCTCCCGGGCCCCCTCGACGGTGTCCATCTCCCAGGCCGCGGCGCACGCGTCCTCCCCGAGGGCGAGGAACGCGGCATGCGACCTGCGGGCGGAGTGGCGGGTCGCCGCCCGGCCCGCGGCGCGCTTCCTCGGCCTGTAGCCGACCTTCCGCCTGAGCTCCATGTTCGTCATGCCGTCGTAGCCCGCCGAGACCCAGCGGTAGATGGTCGACGGCGACAGGTCCACCGGCCCGCCGTTGCGCGCCGCCATCTGCTCGGGCGACAGCCCCCGGCGCAGGCAGTCCCTGATGGCCTCCAGCCTCGCCGCCGCGGCGGGCTCGTCGGCGTCGATCCCGCGCCTGGACGAGACGAGCACCGAGTCCGCGCACAGCTGCGCGGCCCGGGCCTCGTAGAAGACGTGCGGGCGGCGCTTGCAGCCCAGCGCGCGGTAGCGGCCGCAGCCGTTGCAGCAGCGCGGCCACGCCGCCAGGCGCGGGCAGGCCGCCGACAGGTCGGCGGAGGCGTCCACGCGCTCGCCGCGCCTGGACTTGGGCGCCGTGACGAACCTGTGCGACGACACCTCGGCGCTCACCGTCGAGGGCGACCTGCCCAGCTCCCTCGCGATCTCCCTGCACGAGGCCCCGCGCTCCAGCATCCTCTGGACCGTGTCCCGCTCGTGCCTCGTGAGCCTTCCGTAGGCCCTCGGGACCGCCTTTGCGGAGCCACTTTTCTTCTTTCCGGACATGCCGTCCTCCGATCTCCCGGGGCCGGCCGATCCGGCCCTCAGGGTATCGGGTTCCCACATTCATCCGCACATGTGCGGATGAATGTGGGAAGTGTTCGGATGAAGTTGATAATCAAGGGGCAGTTATTCCGCACTGTGCTCTAATTCGGGGTGTTTCGGTCGCCGCCAGTCGGTGCTAAGCTGGATTTGGCTTTGGTTTTAAATTGCTGTTTTGCTGTTTGACGTATGCGTGTGGGGAGGGCGTGTGGCTAAGAAATCTACGGCGATCGATGTAACGCAAGGTGTCATTTGGCAGCAATTGCTGTCGCTGTGCGTTCCCATCTTTTTTAGTTCGTTTTTTCAGCAGGCCTACACGCTTATCGGTACGTATATCGTTGGCCAGTTTGGCGGCAAGCTCGCGCTGGGCGGCATTCAGGCCACGATGGTACTCACCGAGCTCTGCATTGGCTTTTGCGTTGGCGTTGGCGCCGGCTGCGCGGTCATTACCGGTCAGTATTTTGGCCAGCACGATGATGAGCGACTGAGTCGTTCGGTCCATACAGCCATGACGCTCGCGCTGGTGGGCGGTATCGCTTTCTCGATTCTTGGCATAGTGTTCGTTGAGCCCATGCTGGTGCTTATGAACACGCCGCATGAACTATTGGCCGAGGGCGTGGCCTATGCTCGCTGTTATTTTGCCGCGATGGTTGCGGCACTGCTGCTGAATATGGGAACCGCACTGCTGCGTGCCGTGGGCGATACGCGCGGGCCCGCCGTGATCATTGCCTCTGGCTGCCTGGTTAACGTGGTGCTGGATATCATCTTTGTCGCTGTGTTGCATATGGAGGCGCTGGGCTGCGGCATCGCAGTGGCGCTGACCATTTGCTCCAATGCAACGATGGTCGTGTTGCGCATGATGCGCGCTCCGGGTGCATGGCGTCTTTCGCTGTCTAAGCTCGGCATCGATCGCGGTATTTGCAAGAGTATGATCTCGTGTGGTCTGCCACTCGGTTTTCAATCGGCTGCCTATTCGATCTCGAACGTGCTGATCCAGGTGTCGGTTAATTCGTTTGGCGCCGATGTCACGACTGCTTGGGGTCTATCTGGGCGCCTGGATGGCATTATCTGGATGGTGACCGAGGCGCTCGGCGTATCGATCACTACGTTCTCGGCGCAGAACTTTGGCGCGCGCAACTACGAGCGCATGCGCAAGGGCTACCATACGTCGCTCGTGCTGTCGTTTATGCTCATTGGTGGCCTGTCTGCCGTGCTGCTGGTGTTCTCGGGCCCGCTATCGCGTTTGTTTGTCGACGATGCTTCGATTTCGGCGTACACCACGACTATCCTCCATTTCATTGCGCCGTTCTATGCGATTTTCTCGATTATCGAGAACGCCTCGGGTTCCATCCGCGGCGCCGGCGTGAGTCTGCAGCCTATGATGCTCACCATCTTTGGCACCGTCGTACTCAGAGTGATTTGGGTGTTTGCGATCATGCCCTTCGATCCGTCGCTTGAGCACCTGCTGCTTGTCTACCCCGTAACCTGGGTAATCACCGCCATGATGTTCACCGTCTACCATCACAGCGGCAACTGGCTCGGCCGCGCCACCGCCTAGCCATTCGGGACGTCCCCAATGGCTAGTATTCGATGCCTTGGCGGGCTAGGAGTCCTTCGTCGAAGTAGTGTTTGATGGGGCGCATTTCGGTGACAAGGTCGGCGAGGTTCGCGAGGGGCAGCAAGTCCCGGCCGGTGAGCACGAGCTCCGTGGTGGCGGGCTTTATCGCGATCAGCGCTTCGACATCCTCGCGCGTCACGAAGCCGCGGCGCATGGCCTCGCCGAGTTCATCCAAAATCAGAACGTCGACCTGTGATATCTGCTCGCATGCGAGCTCCATGATCTGCGCGGCGCAAGCCTCGGGTGTGTCGCGGTCGGCTTGTACGATGCGTAGCCCTAAACGAGGTGCTGCATCATGTTCGGCGCAGTGCAGCTTCTTGGCAAACTGAAGCATGAGCACGTTAAGTCCATAGCCCGTGGCACGCAGCGCGAGCCCCAGCGCAGCCGTCGTCTTGCCCTTGCCGTCGCCCGTATAGATTTGAACCTTGCCGACTTACAGTGATGCCATCTCTGTCCTTTCGTGCCCGGCGTCGGTTTATCGCCGTCCGGGTTGGGTATTCTAGAAAGCATTATCAACCCCAGTAGATGGAGTTCAAGCAGATGGAGATGGATGACAACAAGCGTAGACGGAATATGATCCTCTACGTGCTCATCGCCTTCGTCGTCTACCTCGTGCTCTCGACCGTTCTGTTCCCCAACATCGGTCACACGCAGCAGATTACGGAGACCGATTACTCGACGTTTGTGAAAGCGCTCGACAAGAAGAGCGTCGAAAAGGTCGAGTACAACACCGACGACTATACGATTTATTACACCAAGAAGGGCGAGGACGAGAACATCGCCTATAAGACGACCGGTGTGCCGAATGATGCGGGCTTTACCGATCGCGTGCTTGAGTCTGGCGCTTCGCTGGAGTCGGTCGTTCCCGATAAAAATTCGGGTTTGATGACCTACTACCTGCTCACACTCATTCTTCCCATGGCGATTTTCTTCCTCATCGGTTGGTGGCTCAACCGCCGCATGAAGAAGGCTATGGGCGATGACGGCCCGTCGATGAACTTTGGCGGCGGCGGTTTTGGCGGCGGCGGACTGGGTAAGTCCGGCGCGCGCGTGATCGCCTCCAAGGACGTGGGCGTGACCTTTAAGGACGTCGCCGGCCAGGAAGAGGCCAAAGAGTCTCTCAAGGAGGTCGTCGACTTTCTGGAGAAGCCGCAGCGCTATGAGGAGATCGGCGCCAAGTTGCCGCGCGGTGCTCTCCTTGTTGGCCCTCCGGGTACCGGTAAGACCCTGCTTGCCAAGGCTGTTGCCGGCGAGGCGGGCGTTCCGTTCTTTAGCATTTCGGGCTCTGAGTTCGTTGAGATGTTTGTTGGTCGCGGCGCTGCTAAGGTTCGTGACCTGTTTAAGCAGGCCAAGGAAAAGGCCCCGTGCATTGTGTTTATCGACGAGATCGATACCATCGGCAAAAAGCGTGACGGCGGCGGCTTTAGCGGCAACGACGAGCGCGAGCAGACGCTCAACCAGCTGCTGACCGAGATGGACGGCTTCGATAACCACAAGGGTATTGTCGTTCTCGCTGCTACCAACCGCCCTGACAGCCTTGACCCGGCCCTGTTGCGCCCCGGTCGTTTTGACCGCCGTATCCCCGTTGAGCTGCCCGACCTGACTGGCCGCAAGAACATTCTTGAGCTGCATGCCAAGAGCGTGAAGACGCAGCCGCCGATCGACCTGACCGCGATTGCCCGCGCCACGCCCGGTGCCTCGGGCGCCGACCTGGCCAATATCATCAACGAGGGCGCCCTGCGTGCCGTCCGTGAGGGCCGCAAGCGCGCTACGCAGGACGATTTTGAGGAGTCGGTGGAGGTCGTCATCGCCGGCCAGCAGCGTAAGTCCACGGTGCTGTCCGACCACGAGAAGCAGGTTGTTTCTTACCACGAGATCGGCCATGCCATCGTTGCCGCCCGCCAGAAGGGCTCTGCACCGGTCACGAAGATCACCATCGTGCCGCGCACGAGCGGTGCTCTGGGCTACACCATGCAGGTCGAGGAGGATGAGCGCTTCCTGACCACGCGCCAGGAGGTCCTGGACAAGCTCGCCGTCTATTGCGGTGGCCGTGCAGCCGAGGAGCTCATCTTTGGTGAGATGACGACCGGCGCCGCCAACGATATCGAGCAGGCCACCAAGCTCGCCCGTAACATGGTGACGCGCTTTGGTATGTCCGATGAGTTTGGCATGATGGCACTCGGTGCCGTTCAGAATGCGTACCTTAACCAGGACACGTCGCTCACCTGCGCCCCCGGTACGGCCGAGCGCGTGGACGCGATTGTCGCCAAGCTGATCGAGGATGCGCACGACCGCGCCCTGCAGATCCTGAAGGAGAACAAGTTCAAGCTCCACGAGCTGGCTCGTTATCTGTACAAGAAGGAGACGATCACGGGCGAGGAGTTCATGAATCTCCTCACGCGCGAGAATCCGCTGATGCCAAAGCAGCAGTAATACTGGTTGCGCAGTATCAATCGCCCCATTTGAGTGTCTATCTCAAATGGGGCGTTTTGCGTGGGAGGGATATGTATGAAGATCGTGGTGAGTGCCTGTTTGATGGGCGAGAGCTGCAAGTATAATGGGCTCGACAACTATCATCGCGCGTTGGTCGAGGCCTGCGAGCGTACAGGGACCGAGGTCCTCTTGGTGTGCCCCGAGGTCTTTGGCGGCCTGCCCACGCCGCGTAAGCCGTCCGAGATTGTGAACGGCGAGGTTCGTACCTGTGAGGGCGTGTCCGTTGACCGGGAATTCCGCCTAGGAGCCCAACGAGCACTCGCGATGTGCGAGCAGGCGGGCGGTCCGGAAGAGGTCGCCGCGTGCATCTTACAGGACCGTAGTCCCTCGTGTGGCGCAGGCCGCATCTACGACGGAACATTCAGTGGCACCCTTACAGCGGGCAACGGCGTTTTCGTCGACCTGCTCTTGCGCAATGGGTACCGTGTGATCCCGGCGAGTGAATTCGATCCCAGCATACTGGAGCAATAAAAAACCACCACAAGGGTGCTGTCCCCTTGTGGTGGTTTTGGTCTTGGCCTAGAGGCCGTGGCCGTAGGCGTTGGCGGCCTTGATGGCGGCGGCGAATTTTTCGTCGGTGAAGGGCTCGGGGTTGCCCTGCTTCCACTCGTTGGTGGCGTGCGCGTGCTCGCACAGGGCAGGGATATCGGCCTCGGAAAGCCCGACCTGCTCAAGCGTCACGGGCAGCCCCATCTGCTTGTTAAAGGCAGCATAGCGCTCAAGGTTCTCGGTGTCGCCCGTATAGGCAAACAGCACGAGCACGCCCAGGCTCACGACCTCGCCGTGCAGGTAAGTGCCCTCACGCGGAATGCTGCAGGTGGCGTTGTAGAACGCGTGCGCCACGCTCGAGTTGTAGTAGTAATCGTTCTGGTTGGTCAGGTTGGAGACGTAGCCCGTGTTGACCACGATGTCGAGCGCGATCTGCTTGACGGCCTCGCTCGACAGGTTCTGGCGCACGTCCTCAAGACCCTGGACGCCATAGGTAAACAGTGGCTCGGAACAGGTGTGGGCGAGCGCCAGGCCAAGACCGGCGGTGTGCTCCAGGTTGCCGGCGCTCGTGGCGTACTCGACCTCGGGCTGTTTGGACAGGGCATCGCCCACGCCGGCCCAGAAGTACTCTGCCGGTGCCTTGGCGATGATCTTGGGGTTGATGAAGATGTGCGCCGGTCGGTTGGGGTACGAATAGCCCTCGAGCGAGCCATCGTCGTTGTACACGACGGCAATGGCGGTCGCAGCGGAGCAGTTGGAGCAAATCGTCGGCACCGTAAAGACGATCTTCTTGAGCTCGATGGCTGCGGTCTTCACGGTGTCGAGCGCCTTGCCGCCGCCGCAAGCAATGAGCACGTCGGCTTCCTGGCAGGCGGGGGAGTTTACGACCTTGGCGATATTGGCGCGCGTACTGTTGGTGCCGTAGACGCGCGTCTCCAGAATCTCGACGTCGGTACCCGCTAGCGCAGCTTCGATACCGGGAAGCGCTGCGGCCAGTGCCCGCTTGCCACCGATGATCGCGACCTTGGTCGCTCCGTACTCCGCCAGTGCGGTGGGCAGCTCGTCAAAGCAATCCTCGCCAACGGTGTAGTCGCTCATTCCAATCGTGCGCATAGCAACCTTCTTTCGTTCGATAAAGTGCTTTCAGGTATTTTGCTCCAAGAGAAGGTCCACAGCCGCGAGAAATTTCGAACGTATAAAACCAGTGTTGAGGGTTTTTCGTCGGCGTGGAACGTGCTAGCATACTCCGCATAAGCGTTGATGGGGACGAGTAGTCGGCCGTCCGCATGCCACAGAGAGCGGGGAGCGCTGAGAACCCGTGCATGCGACCGATGAAAATCACCCCGGAGCTGCGATCCCAACGGACGTGCCGCGCAGGTTCGTCTTAGTAGACATCGCCGAGATGGCCGTCGATACAGGCCAGCCGAGTAACGGATGCGAGCGCGCGAATACGCGGGCGAGGGCATCTAAGCTGGGTGGTTAAGCGAAGAGCTTTTACGGGCAGACTGCCTGTTTTATGGCGCTTCGTCCCAGCTTGTAGGGACGGGCGCTTTTTTGGTGCCCAGAGGGCGTGCGCGCCCACGACATGAAAGGGGTACCGTGGCAAACGAGTACAAGCAGACGATGAATCTGCCCAAAACCGGATTTCCCATGCGTGCCGGTCTTTCCAAGTCCGAGCCCAAGCGACTCAAGGACTGGCAGGACAACAAGGTCTACGAGCAAGTTCTAAAGAAGAACGAGGGGCATAAGAAGTTCGTGCTGCACGACGGCCCTCCGTACGCCAACGGCCCGATCCACATCGGCCATGCCATGAACAAGATCTCCAAGGACATGATCAACCGCTACTGGATGATGCAGGGCTATGAGGTTCCCTATGTCCCCGGTTGGGACTGCCACGGTCAGCCGATTGAGCACAAGGTCGAGGAGAAGCTCGGCACCGAGAAGTTCAACCAGACCTCCACGGCTAAGATCCGCGAGCTCTGCAACGAGTTCGCTGTCGAGAACATCGAGCTGCAGAAGGCCGGCTTCCGTCGCCTGGGCGTGCTCGGCGATTGGGACAACCCGTATCTGACCCTCTATCACCAGCATGACGCCGCCGACATCGAGGTCTTCAAGGCTATGTTCGACAAGGGCATGATCTATCGCGGCCACAAGCCCGTCCACTGGTGTAAGCACTGCCACACCGCACTCGCCGAGGCCGAGATTGAGTACTCTGACGAGACGAGCCCCTCCATTTTCGTGCGCTTCGAGATGACTTCCAAGCCCGCCGGCCTCGAGAACTTCGACGGCCCGGTCGACTTTATCATCTGGACGACCACGCCGTGGACCATCCCCTCCGACCAGGCCGTTTCCCTTAAGCCCGGCGCCGCCTATGTCGCCGTTGAGCACGAGGGTCGTGCCGAGGTCATGCTCGAGGACCTGGCTCCCAAGTGCTGCGAGGAGTTTGGCTGGGAGTACACCCCGGTTATGGTCGACGGCAAGCCCTACGTGGTTCCTGCCGAGACCTTCCACCACATCCACTACAAGCAGCCGATCTTTGATGGTGTTGAGGGCGTGGCGCTGCTGGCCGATTACGTCGGTGTCGATGACGGTACCGGTATCGTCCACAACTCGCCCGGCCACGGCGTCGACGACTACTTTGCCTGCCTCAAGGAGGGCATCACCGACATCTGCATGCCGGTCGATGACGACGGCAAGTTCTACACCGGCGAGGAGTTTGGCACCGGCGGTCCCTTCAGCGGCATGGATACCGACGAGGCCAACCCGCACATCATCGAGTTCCTGCGCGAGCGCGGTACCCTGGTCCTCGAGAAGAAGATCACGCACAGCTATCCGCACTGCTGGCGTTGCAAGCACCCGGTGCTCTTCCGTGCTACCGACCAGTGGTTTGTCTCGATGGACAAGACCGGTTTGCGCGAGCAGGCTGGCAAAGAGGTCCGCGAGAACGTCAAGTGGTATCCGGCCCACGCGGCCAACCGCATCGGCGCCATGGTCGAGCAGCGTCCCGACTGGTGCATCAGCCGTCAGCGCAACTGGGGCGTGCCTATCCCCAGCTACACTTGCGCCGACTGCGGCGAGAAGGTCATGAACGACGCCACGCTCGACGCCGTCATCAAGCTCTTCCACGAGAAGGGCTCCGACGCCTGGTTCACCGACGCTCCCGAGAGCTACCTGGGCGAGGCTTGCGTTTGCCCCAAGTGTGGCGGCCATCACCTCAAGGCTGATAAGGACATTCTCGACGTGTGGTGGGACTCCGGCGTGTCTTGGAAGGCCGTCTGCGAGTATCGACCCGAGCTTGAGTACCCGGCTGACGTGTATCTCGAGGGCTCCGACCAGCATCGCGGTTGGTTCCAGAGCTCGCTGCTCACCTCGGTGGGTGCCAACGGCCATGCTCCGTACAAGGCGGTCGTCTCGCAGGGCTTCACACTCGATGGTCAGGGCCGCAAGATGTCCAAGTCGCTCGGCAATGTTATTGACCCCAATAAGGTCTGCGACGAGATGGGCGCTGACATCATCCGTCTGTGGGTTGCCTCCGTCGACACCAGCTCCGACGTCTCCATCGACCATGAGATTCTCGCTCGTACGTCCGATGCCTACCGTCGTTTCCGCAACACGCTGCGCTTCCTGCTCTCCGAGCTCGAGGGTCAGTTTGAGCCCGAGACCGACGGCGTCGCCTTTGCCGACCTGCTGCCGCTCGACAAGCTCATGGTTGCCCGCCTGACTCAGGTTCAGGCCGAGGTCGACGACGCCTACGCCAGCTACGAGTTCCCGCGCGCCTACCGTGCGCTTTATGACTTCGTGGTTACCGAGCTCTCCAACGTGTACCTCGACGCCCTGAAGGACCGTCTGTACTGCGACAAGCCCGGCTCGCTCGAGCGCCGCAGCGCCCAGACCGTGCTGGCCGAGCTCTTCTCGATGCTCATGCGCGACCTGCAGCCGATCCTGTCC
>JBKTBE010000104.1:0-4590 GCA_046883645.1 Collinsella sp.
GCGATGACCTCGCTCATGAGCAGGCCGGACTCGGGCTCAATGCCCTTGGTGAGGCAGAGCACTGGGGCATCGGCGGCGATAAAGGGCGCGGCCTGGTGGCACACGCTGCGCAGGTGCGTCGAAGGAACGGCAAAGATGATGGCATCGGTGCCTTCGAGTGCCTGCGCCAGATCCGTCGTGGCAACAACATTGGTCGGCAGTTCATAGTCCACTAGGTAGCGAGGATTACGGTGCTCGCCATTGATGCCGGCGGCGGTCTGCTCGCTATGGGCCCACATGGTCACGTGCTCGGCTCGCGCGGCGGCAAGGCCGGCGACGGCGGTTCCCCAGGAGCCGGAGCCAATCAGCGCAACATTCATGACTCTCTCCTACTTATCGTCGGGCTCGGTGACGCGCTTGGTAAACGAGAGCTTGGACTCCTTACCGGCCATGAGCTTTTTGATGTTCGCACGATGGGCCCACACCACGGTGATGCCGATCAGCGCCATGCAAAACTTGAGGCCCAGGCTGCTGTACGGAAAGACCGCACAAGAGGCGATGGGAAGACCGATGGCGGCGGCAAGTGAGCCCACCGACACGTATTTGGTGATGGCAACGGCCACGATAAACATGCCCAGCAGCGACAGGCCAATGGGCCAGTACCAGGCGAGGATGACGCCCAGGCCCACGGCAATACCCTTGCCACCATGGAAGTTGAGGTAGGGCGAGAAGATGTGGCCCCACACGGCTGCCAGGCAGATGACGCCGAGCATCCAGTCGCCGGGGGCACCGGGCGCCATAATGTTCGGCGGAAAGCCATAGCCCAAGTCGGCAATGAGCGGACGCGCGATAAGGACGCAGATGGCGCCCTTAAGGCAGTCGAGCAGCAGCGTGAGCGCGGCTACCTTGGGGCCGGCCACACGCAGGGCGTTGGTGGTGCCGATGTTGCCGGAGCCCGCCTTGCGAATGTCGGTGTGGTTGAACACGCGGCCCAGGATCAGGCCAAACGGAATCGCTCCGATAAAGAACGAGACCACGGCGCAGATGGCGGTCAGCAGAATCGGATTATGCATCCTTTTGCTCCTTCTTCCTAAAGAAGAGTCGAATGGGTGTGCCGGCAAAGTCGAAGGTCGAGCGCATGCGGTTTTCGACGTAGCGCTGATAGGTGTCGTTGACCAGATCGCTGTGGTTGACGAAGAACGTGAACGTCGGCGGGTTGACGCCCGTCTGGGTCACGTAGTGCATGCGCAGGCGGCGCTTGCCGTCCACCACGGTATGACCGAACTCGCGCAGGTCGGTGAGGAACGTGTTGAGGCGCGAGGTGCTGATCTTCTGCGAACGCGTCTTGGCGGCGGCGTCGACCATCGCCCAGATCTTCTCGACGCTGCGGCCAGTGAGGGCAGAGATGCGCAGGTACTGGGCCCAGGGAGCCATGACGCCCAGACGGCGGTCGATGGTCTCCATGCAGGCCTCGCGTTTACGGTCGTCGTCGAGCAGATCCCACTTGTTGAGCAGCACAACGATGGCGCAGCCGCGCTCGATGGCAAGACCCATGACCTTCTGGTCCTGCTCGGTAACGCCCACGGAGGCGTCGACGACGAGCAGCGCCACGTCGGCGCGGTCGATGGCGCGCAGGCCGCGGACCATGGAGTAGTACTCGATGTTCTCGTACACGGTGCTCTTCTTGCGAATGCCCGCGGTGTCGACCATGCGGTAGTGCTTGCCGTTACGCTCCACGACGGTGTCGATGGCGTCGCGCGTCGTGCCGGCGCTGTTGGACACGATAGAGCGGTCGGCGCCCAGGATGCGGTTGAACAGCGACGACTTACCGGCGTTGGGGCGGCCGATGATGGCGACGTTCAGCGCGTCGGGGAACTCATCGGCGACCTCGTCCTCTTCCTCCGGAAGCAGGGCCACGATGTCGTCGAGCAGGTCGCCCGTGCCGTGGCCGTGCAGGGCCGAGAGCGGCGTGGGCTCTCCGATGCCGAGCGAATAGAACTCCCAGATGCTGTCGTTCTCGCGATCGGGGTTGTCGAGCTTGTTCACCAGCAGAAAGACCGGCTTGTCGCAGCGCTTGAGCATGCGAGCGACCGACTCGTCCTCCTCGGTGACGCCGGTGCGGCCGTCGACCACAAACAGGATGACGGCGGCTTCCTCGGCGGCGGCGAGGGCCTGGTCGCGGATAGATGTGGCAAACACGTCATCGCTCTTGAGCGGTTCGATGCCGCCCGTGTCGACGATGGTGAACTCGCGGCCGTTCCAATCGGCCGTGTGGTACGAGCGGTCGCGCGTGACGCCGCGGGACTCATGGACGATGGCGTCCGAGGTCTGGGCCAGGCGGTTAACGAGCGTGGACTTGCCCACGTTGGGGCGTCCGACGACGGCGACGATAGGTTTCATCTGCACTCCTTTAATGGGTAGGGTCAGTGGAAGTGTTAGAGTCGGCAGGCACAATGCCAAGGATGTGCTCCAGGGTATCGAGCAGCTCATGCGGCATGGTCGACACTACATGAACCTCGGCGCCGCGACTGGTAAGGCTTGCGAGTAAATCGTCACGATGATACTCGTCAAGCGTCATGCCGTCAGCGTTGAACATGAGCTTAGGCACAAAGAGCATAACCCCCGAGAGGTCCTGCGGCAGCTGTTCCAGAATGTCGCAGGCGACGATGAGGCCGGTCACGTCCACGTTGCCGCCAAAGTAGCGGTTCTTGATGGCTGTGACAGTGCCGGCGAGTCCCTTGGGCGATTCCACAAAGCGGGCTACCGTGTCGCGTGCGCTGGCGCCCGAGAGGCACAGCAGGTGCTGGCTGCGAGCGGCGATGGCCTCGCGGACGCGGGCCAGTCGCTCGGCATCGGCGGCAAGCACATCGTCCGTCTCGTCCAGATACGAGCGGATCATGCCGATGCCGTCGTAGTACTGCGGGTAGCCGTCGTAGAAATCAGCCTCGGGCGGCTCGATGCCGGCGTCCAGATAGAACTCGTCGCTCATCTGGAAGGTATGGCGGCCAAAGCGCTCGTAGGCACGGTCCTGGAAGGGCCGGATCATGGCGATAGTCTCGCGCGCCAGCTCGGGCTTGTCGCTGTAGGACCAGCTAAAGCGATTTTGGTGCTTGGTAAAGCCGAGCGGCACGATGCCCAGGCTCGTGATCTGTTCGTGCTCCTCACAAAAGCGCAGGGTCTTTTCCAGCTCCTCGCCGTCGTTCATGCCGGGGCACAACACAATCTGCGCGTGAATCTCGATGCCGGCAGCCATGATGGCCTCGAGCACGTCCATGCCGCGCTGGGCGTTGCGGCCCATCATGCGGCGGCGGACATCGGGGCTCACGGCGTGGACCGACACGTTCATGGGGCTCATGTTACGTTGGATGACATTTTGAACATCTTCGTCGTTGAGGTTTGTGAGCGTGACAAAGTTACCCTGCAAAAAGCTCAGGCGGTAATCGTCGTCGCGAATGTAGAGCGTGGAGCGGCCGCCCTTGGGCAACATGGTCATAAAGCAGAACACGCAGGCGTTAACGCAGGTACGCATGCCGTCAAAGATGGGGCCATCGAACTCCAGGCCCCAGTCCTCGCCGGGAAAACGGTCGAGCTCCACGGGGGTGACGGTGCCGTCGCGCGGGTCGAATACCTCCAGCTCGACGGTATCGTCATCAGCCTCCCAGAGCCACACGATCATATCGGTCAGCTGCTCGCCGTTGACCGTGAGCACGCGCATGCCCGGCTCGATACCCACATCCCATGCGGGCGATTCGGGACGCACGTTCTTAACGAGCGCGCCTTCGCCCGGCTCGGGGTCGCGGCTGCGCCCGTAATCGGCCACCTCGGCGGCGTATGCGGGTACGGTCTGGTCCATGACTAGCGGCAAAGCTCCTTGATGCGCGCAACGGCGCGTTCGATGTGTTCTTGCGGGGTGGAGGCTCCGGCAGTGATGCCGATGTGGCGCGCGTCGGCAAACCACGCGGCCTCAAGCTCGGAAGCTTCCTCGATGTGATGCGTGTGCTCGCAGACGTCAGTGCAGATCTGCGCCAGGCGGCGGGTGTTGCCTGAGTTCTTTCCGCCCACGACGACCATGCAGTCGCAGCGGTTGGCAAGCGACGCGGCTGCCTGCTGGCGCTCGCTCGTGGCGGCGCAGATGGTGTTGATCACGCGCAGTTCCTGCACGCGCGGGGTGATGGAGGCGACAACCTCGGCCAGGTTCTGCGCGGTCTGGGTGGTCTGCACAACCAAGCCCACCTTGCCTTTAAGCGACAGCTCGTCGGCGTCGGCGGCACAGCTCACGACTTGAGCGTCATCGCCGGCGTGGCCCAGAATGCCCTCGACCTCGGGATGGCCCGGCTCGCCCACGACGATCACGCGGTAGCCCTCGCGTACCAGGCGCTCGGCGGCCACGTGGACCTTTTTCACGTAGGGGCAGGTGGCGTCGACCACGGTAAGACTGCGCTCGCGAGCGGCATCGATCACTTGCGGCACCACGCCGTGGGCGCGGATGATCACGGTGCCCGATGCGGCGTCGTCCAAGGTGTCTGCCAGACCGACGCCCGCCTCGGCAAGCTCGCGCACCACGATAGGGTTATGGATGAGCGGGCCCAGCGTGTGGACCTGAGTGCTCTC
>JBKTBE010000105.1:0-4453 GCA_046883645.1 Collinsella sp.
CCGAGATTCGGGCGTTCGAGCGCGAGGTGGCGGAAGTGTACGGCGAGGCGAGCAAGACGGCCTACGCCAACCTCAAGCGCTATCTGGCGCAGTTCGAGGCCGACGACGAGAAGATGCGCGGGCGGCTCGAGGCCGGCGAGATCACCAAGGCGCAATACAGGTCTTGGCGAAGCGGGAAGATAGCGGCTGGCAGGCGCTACCGAATCGTCCTCAAGCAGTGCGCCGAGGCCATGACGCATGCGAACGTCGTCGCTGCCGCCGCCATCGAAGGCAGGCTGCCCGAGGTCTACGCCGAGAACTACAACTACGGCACGTGGCAGGTCGAGAGCGCAGTGGGCGTTGACACGGCCTACGCGCTGCAGGACGCGTCGACCGTCCAGAGGCTGCTCACCGACCACGACAGCTACCTGCCAAAGCCGTCCGTCAACGTCGCCAAGGACGTGGCGTGGAACCGGCGGCTCATCGCCAACCAGATCACGCAGGGCGTGCTGCTCGGCGAGTCGATACCCAAGATCGCGAAGCGCATCCAGGACGTGGCGGGGTCCAACCGCGCGGCGGCGGTGCGTTTGGCGCGGACCTCGACGACGGCGGCGGAGAACGTCGGACGCGTCGACAGTTACAAGAGGGCCAAGGGGCTCGGCATCAAGGTGCAGCAGGAATGGGTGGCGACGCTCGACCTGCGCACGCGCTCGAGCCACAGGAAGATTGACCGCGAGAAGGTCGAGGTCGGCGAGAAGTTCAGCAACGGGTGTCGCTATCCCGGCGACCCGGAGGCGCGGTATGCCGAGACGTGCAACTGCCGCTGCACGCTGGTGGCGTGCTGTGACGGACTCGACGTGCTCGACGGCGAGCGTTTCAGCCGACTGCCCGAGGGCATGACCTACGAGGAATGGAAGGCGGGCAAGCCCGCCGTCACCGGCGCGAAGCCCGCGAACCGCACCATCTCAGAGTTCATGGAGATGCCCGGCACCAAGCGCAAGCTGGACGTGGCGGGCGTATCCAAGACCGAGGCGCGCAAGCGGCTCTCGCGGCAGCTCGAGGACTACGGCATACCGTCCGGCTCGTTCCGCAAGATGAGCGCCGGCGACCAGCAGAAGGTGTTGGACACGGCGCTTGCGCCCGGTTCGACGCCCATTGTCAACGGTCGGCGCGTTTTCAAGGAGATCAAGGGCGAGCATTCCGCAGGCTCCGACCTTGCCAAGGTCAACCCGAACTTTAAGACAAAGAAGGACAAAGACGGCAGGTACTCGTACAACTGCCAAAGGTGCGTTCCGGCGTATGAGGCGAGACGGCGTGGGCTCGACGTCGTTGCGAAGCCGGTTAAGATGAATAAGTGGGGGAAAATATCGGCATATGACCCCTTCGCGCGCGCCGAGTCGTACAAAAAGGTGTTTCCGGGGGCCACTTGGAAACGTGGTGGCGATAAGCCGGAGAAAGAAATAACGTCATTCCTCCTTGCGGTAAACGGGGACGCGAGGGCCGAGGTCTCCGTTTCCTGGGACCACGCGCTTTGCGGCAAGAGCGGACGACACGTTTTCGTTGCGGAAAAGACGGGAAACGCTATCAAGTTCATAGACCCACAGAGCGGCGATGAGGACGTGAGCTGGTATTTTGGTATAATCAAGGCCGAGGAGACGGAGTTCGCGCGAGTTGACGACGCCGAGTTTGGCGATCTTGTCGACGAGTGCCTGACGACAAGAGGTTGACATGCTCACATTGGAAGAGGCCATAAAGCCGATTCTGGAAGAGGAGGCCGTAGACGGATACGGCCCGGTGTGCGCATACGAGGGCAAATACCATTGGTTCGTCGGTTTCGGTTTCGATGGAAAGATGGCCCCGGGCGACACTCCGTATGCCATCGACAAGGAAACGGGGAAGATTGACTTCTTCCCGATTCCATTTTTCCTCAGAGGCGAGAGCCCGTCTGCTATCGAGCTTGAGATGGACAAGGCCAACGAGATAAAAGTCAAATAGACCACAGCCAGCCCCGCCACGGCGGGGCTTTTTTCATGCCGCGTGACCGTGCCGCGACACTGCCCGCAGAGAGATTGGGGCAGGCATGAAAGAGCTATTCACTTGCGCGAACTGCGGCGACTGCGCCGTAAAGCTGGGTTTCGGCTTCACGTTCCCGGACACCTACATCTGCACGCAGCGCGGCGACGAGGTCGAGCCCGACGACGGCTGCACGCTCGGGTGCGAGGGCGCGCCGGTGCAGGCCATCGAGGCCATCGAGGCGGACGTCAACGGCCGCGTGGGCTACGGGTGCGAGGTGCCCGACTGATGGCTTACGGGCTCGTCGGCGGCGTCGGCGACCACGGCCGGCACGGCACCCTCATTACCGAGGAGATCGTAAACGCCGCGAAGCTGGATACCGCCGAGTGCATCGAGATACGGCAGAACAATATCGAGCAGGTCGAGAAGGCCCTCCTGCGCGCCTATAAAACGGGCCTGGAGGAGATAGGCCTCGTCGCGGAGGGCTACGCCAAGGCGACGTGCCCGGTCGACACGGGCAGGTTGCGCAACTCCGTCACGCACCTCCTCAAAGGCTACGACTGCTTCATCGGCACCAACGTCGAGTACGCGCCGTACGTCGAGGAGGGGACCTCCCGCATGAAGGGCAAGCACTTCCTGCGCAAGGCGGCGACGGGCCACGGGGACACGTACCGGGCGATTCTCGAGAAGCACCTGAGGGGCGGCGCATAGGGCCGCGTTACTCCGTTTGGATACTCACCCTTGCCGCGAGGTATTGCGGCGCGGGCCCCGCCAAGGCAACAGGTGGGAACCCGCCCATTCCGAAGCAAGGGAGATTCTGTTGGCACTTACGCGAAAGATGCTCAAGGCAATGGGCATCGAGGACGAGAAGATCGACCAGATCATCGACGAGCATGCCGAGAGCGTGAACGCACTCAAGGCGCAACGCGACGAGTTCAAGGAGGCCGCGGACAAGGCGGACGGCTACAAGAAGGAGCTGGACGCACTCAAGGCCAAGGGCGAGGGCGCGGGCGAGTACGAGGAAAAGTACAAGGCCAAGTGCAAGGAACTCGACGACTACAAGGCCGAGGTCGCTGGGGAAAAGGCAGCAGCAGAGAAGCGCGGCCTGTACCGACAGCTGCTCGAGTCGGCGGGCGTTGACCCGAAGCGCATCGACACCGTTCTCAAGGTCTCCGACCTCGAGGGCGTGACCGTCAAGGACGGCGCTATCGAGGACGCGGACAAGCTGACCGAGGGCATCAAGGCCGACTGGGCCGACTTCATCGCAACCACGACCGTCAAGGGCGCCGACGTGGCCCACGCCCCCAAGGGCGAGGGCGGCAAGGACATCAACGAAATGAGCACCGCCGAGTACATGAAGTACAAGGCAGAGCAGAGAGGCTAAGGGGTATCTATGTCGAACACCATCCTTACACCCAACATCATCGCCAACGAGGCGCTGGACGTTCTGCGCACCAACGCCGTCATGGCCAACCTCGTCCACCGCGACTACTCCTCCGAGTTCGTCGCGGGCGTGGGCGACACCATCACCGTCCGCAAGCCCGCCACCTTCGAGGCCAAGGAGTTCACCACCGAGGTCGAGGTGCAGGACGCCACGGAGGGCAAGGTCCCCGTCAAGATGGACAAGCTGCTCGACGTGACGTTCGCCGTCACGTCCAAGGAGCTGACGATGGGCATCGTCGACTTCTCCGCGCAGTTCCTCGTCCCGGCGATGCAGGCCTTCGCCGACAAGATCGACGGCTACCTGCTCGCGCTCGAGAAGGACGTCACGAACCGCGTCGACCACACCAAGGGCGCCATCGCCGTGGCGGACATCATCGCCGCCCGCAAGTTCCTCGTGGACGCCAAGGCACCCTCCACGGAGCGCCGCTACGTCTACGGCTCCCAGGCCGAGGCCGACCTGCTCAACACCGAGGCGTTCACCAATGCGTCCGCCGTCGGCGACAACGGCACCGCCCTCAAGGAGGCATCGCTTGGCCGCAAGTACGGCCTCGACTTCTACTGCGACCAGAACGTGCAGAAGACCACGGCAGAGACGGCCAACTACACGCCGTCCATCGCTTTCCACAAGAACGCCTTCGCGCTCGTGACCCGCCAGCTCGAGATGCCGCTCGGCGCCCCCAAGGCGTACTCCACCTCCTACGACGGCTTCGGCCTGCGCGTCGTGCAGGGCTACGACCAGAAGACCAAGACCGACACCGTCTCCATCGACATGCTCTGCGGCGTCAAGACCCTCAGCCCCGAGCTCGCCGCCGTCATCACCGATAAGCGATAGGCGCAGAGATGCTCGAGCAGGTGCTTCTGTCGTGCGCAACTGGTTCGTCGCCGACAAGCGCACGGGGCGCGTCCGCATCGAGGACGGCCGCCTCGTGCCGCCCGCGGCCCTCGGCCTCAAGGAGGGCCAGTACGTCCGCATCACGGGCTCGACGTTCAACGACGGGTTGCACTCATGGCCCTACAA
>JBKTBE010000106.1:0-4410 GCA_046883645.1 Collinsella sp.
CGCCGACGACTTGGTTGCCGCCCTGGAGTCGGGACATCTCGCCGGCGCCGCGGTCGACGTCACCGACCCCGAGCCGCTGCCTGAGACAAGCCCCCTGTGGGATGCGCCCAACATGCTCATCACGCCGCACGTCTCCGGCTGGTTCCACCTGGCAGCCACGCTCAACAATGTGGTCGACATTGCCGCAGAGAATCTGCGTCACCTGCAAGCCGGCGAGACCCTGCGCTGTTGGATCGAACATTAGGGTTCCGCCGTTCTAACGAACGGCGGACCGGTCGACGCTACGCGCCGCCCAGAGCGACAATTTGTCATTCAAAAGGCAAGGCATGACCAGAAGGTCTATGCCTTGCCTTTTTCATGCCAATTTGTTCGCTCTGGACATCGCTCGCTGACGCTTGCTCAACCTGCGGTGTCATAACAATTCTGTCCAGCTGTTGGCTTTGCGGCATTTGCCCAGATAAAACCTGCATAATAAACCTGTCCCTTTTAGCAGGTTTTAGAGCTCCACGCTTTCGGCGCCGTTGATGGTTAGGTTTCGCTCGTAGAAAGCCGTGAGGGCGCGAATGGCGTACATCACGTCGCGTACGCCGCCGGTCTCGTAGCTTGAGTGCATGGCCAGCTGCGGCAGGCCCACGTCCACGGCATGCATGCTCGCCTGCATGTTCGACAGGTTGCCGAGCGTGGAGCCACCCGCCATATCGCTCTTGTTGGCGAAGGCCTGCGTGGGCACGTCGGCGTCATCGCAAATAGCCTGGAACACTGCGCGGCTAAAGGCATCGGTGCAGTAATGCTGGTTGGCGGCTTCCTTGATAACGATACCGCCGTTGAGCACAACCTGATTGCGGGCGTCGCACTTCTCGGCGTGGTTGGGGTGCACGGCATGCGCATTGTCGCAGCTCACAAGCATCGAGGCAGCAAGTGCACGATGGTACGACTCGTCGTCAAAGCCCAGCGATCCGTTGATGCGGCGCAGTGCGTCGGCCAAGAACGTCGACATGGCGCCCTGCTTGGTCTCGGAACCAACCTCCTCGTTATCAAAGCAGCAGAAGACCGAGACGTCGCGCGCGTTCTCGGCACCCAAAAATGCCTGCAGTGAGGTGTAGGCGCAGGCCAGGTCGTCGAGCTTGGGCGTCGAGATGAACTCGTCAGCCCAGCCCCAAATGCGCGCATCCTGGCGGTTGACCAGGAACAGATCGCGGCTCAGGATCTGCTCGGGCTCAACGTCCAGTTCGTCGGCAACCAGGGCATCAAAATCGCCCTGCTTAAGCTCACCGGCGCTGATGAGCGGGCACAGGTCGACGGCGCGGTTGGGCGCAAAGCCCTCGTTAACGCCGCGGTTCATATGGATGGCAAGGCTCGGGATAATCGCGACTTCGCGCTCGGTGGCAAGCAGGCGGCTCTCAATACGGTCGCCTTCGCGTACCAACACGCGGCCCGCGAGCGCCAGCGGGCGGTCGAACCAGGTGTAGTCGATCATGCCGCCGTAGGCCTCGGTGTTCAGGCGCAGCGTCTCGCCTGCGCCGTCGAGCTCGGGCACGGCCTTGACCTTAAACGTCGGCGAATCGCTGTGCGACGCCGTGAGCTGAAAATGATAGTCACCGGCAACGCCGTCCTCGCCCCACGTCGCGGTCAGGTCCTCGCCCACCTTAAAGGCAATAACGCTCGAGGTATTGCGCTGCGTGTAATAACGCCCGCCCGGCTCGATGTCCCACGCCGCGTTCTCGGGCAGGTAGGTAAAGCCCGCCTCGTCGAGCTCGGCCATAATGGTCGCCGCCGTATGGAACATGCTGGGACATGCCTCGATAAAGTCGATGAGGTCGTTGGCGGCCTCGATATCGTCGGCCGTCACATGCGCGCGCTCGGGCGTTTCCTGATCCGTCATGCTCTCCCCTTTCGCTGGGTTGATGGTCCCCTCCAGCATACCCCGCCACGCCAGCGCCGCACTCTTCATTCCATGTTTAATCCCGCGCCGCTCACCAAGTTGAGCCATCATGCCCGCGCTCCTTTTGCGACAATTACGCTAACAGGACGAGAGGAGCCGTCATGAAGCCACGTAACATTGCCATCGCCTGCGGTGTCGCGGGAGTCGCCGTCGGCCTTGCCGCTGCCACCGGTATCGTTTACCGCAAGCAAATCAAGTCCGCCGCGTCGCTCAAACGCTTGACCGGCTACGCGGATAGCTATGACCTGTACGCAATCGACATCGCCTACGACTACGATCTTGATCGCATCATCGCCGCTGGCGTGCGCGACGACCAGGCCTACATCGATGCCGTGGTGGCGCAGGTGCTGCCCGGTGTGCCGGTACATGTCCAGGCGCCCCAGTTTGCCTGCAGCGCTTTTGTCGCCGTAGATGCCGAAGGCCGCGTGCGCACCGGTCGCAATTACGACTTTAAGGACGACACCTCGGCGCTGCTGGTGCGCAATCACCCACGCGACGGCTATGCCTCCATCGGGTTTGCCGCCCTTAACAACCTGGGCGATAACACTCCGCTTGACTCCGTCGGCGGACGCGCCGCCGCACTCATGGGCCCGTTTGCCCAGCTCGACGGTGTTAACGAATGCGGCGTGTCCATTGCCGTACTCACTCTGGACTCCAAGCCCTGTGACCAGGACACGCAGCGCCCCGTCATCAATACCTCGCTCGCCATCCGCCTGGTGCTCGACCGTGCCGCCACCACGCAAGAAGCTGTCGACCTGCTTTCCGCCTACGTCATGCACGCCATGGCAGGACGCGATTACCACTTCTTTATCAACGACGCCGCCGGTGACGCGCGCGTAGTAGAGTGGGATCCGCGCGATCCGGACCGTGCTTTCAAAGCGACTCCTGTACGCCAGGTTACGAACTTCTACGCCTGCTATGGCGACGAAGTGCTGCCCAACCAAAAGAATGGCGAGCTGGGCCATGGTAAAGAGCGCGCCGTCGCAATCGCCGATGTCCTTGACGCCCATGTCGGTGCCCAGGACGAAACGATTGTCTGGAAAGCCCTGCGTGCCGCAGCGCAAGAACCCAATCCGGAAGACATCACCAGCAATACGCAATGGTCGGTCGTCTTTGACAATACCGAACCCGCCGCCGCCATTACGCTGCGCCGCCACTGGGGCAACGTCGACGCCTTCGCACTGTAAGGACCTAGGCTCGTCGACCTTACGCTCGCCTGACGTTGTTTACATTTCTATACGCTTGAGCTAACACGTTTTACCCCCGTATCAACAGTGTGCGGGGGTAAACTTATGCGCATGTTATAACTTGCCCGGAAGGATTCATCATGCTTAGGATCGGTCTTCTTACCAGTGGCGGCGACTGCCAGGCGCTCAACGCCACCATGCGCGGCATTGTCAAAACGCTTATGACCAATAGCGAAGAGCCTATTGAGATCTATGGTTTTGAGGACGGCTACCAGGGCCTTATCTACAGCCGGTTCCGCGTCATGACGCCCGCCGATTTTAGCGGCATCCTTACCCGTGGCGGCACCATCCTGGGCACGAGCCGTACGCCGTTCAAGCGCCTGGATATTCCCGAGGCCGACGGCGTCGAGAAGGTGCCGGCAATGGTCCACACCTATCATAAGCTGCAGCTCGACTGCCTGTTTATGCTGGGCGGCAACGGCTCCACCAAGACCGCCAACCGTCTGCGCGAAGAGGGCCTCAACGTTATCGCCCTGCCTAAGACCATCGATAACGACACCTGGGGCACCGAGCTGACGTTTGGCTTTACGAGCGCCATCGACGTCGCCACCAAGTGCATCGACGACATTCACACCACCGCTTCGAGTCACGGCCGCGTGTTCGTTATCGAGATCATGGGCCACAAGGTTGGCTGGATCCCGCTATACGCCGGCGTCGCGGGCGGCGCGGATGTCATCTTGATTCCCGAGATCCCCTACGACATGGATAACGTCATCAAGACCATCGAGCATCGCATGGAGACCGGCAGCCGCTTTACCATCGTGGCCGTCGCCGAGGGCGCTATCTCCAAGGAGGACGCGGCGCTGTCCAAGAAGGAGTACAAGAAGAAACTCGCCGAGCGCACGAGCCCGTCGATCGTCTACGACATCGCCAAGGAGATCGAGGCCAAGACCGGTCGCGAGACCCGCGTCGCCATCCCCGGCCACACGCAGCGCGGCGGCCAGCCCAACGCCCAGGACCGCATCTTTGCGACCCAGTGCGGCGTCGAGGCGGCGCTGGGCTGTCTACGCGGCGAGTTTGGCTACATGATCGCCCTGCGTGACGGCAAGATGTGTCACATGCCGCTCGAGGATGTCGCCGGCAAGCTCAAGTATGTCGATCCCCAGAGCGATCTGGTGCGCGAGGCCAAGGCGTTGGGCATCAGCTTCGGCGACGAATAGCCTCGGCCGAAACTGCTCTCATCGGAGACCCCAGGGCTTACCTCCCAAATCGTCCTCGGAC
>JBKTBE010000107.1:0-4191 GCA_046883645.1 Collinsella sp.
ACTTGTGACCCCATCCGTGTGAAGGATATGCTCTACCCCTGAGCCAATCGCCCGTCGCCTTTCGGCAAAAGAGATACTATCATAGCCGAGCGTGGTTTACCAAGAACTTTTTGCCCCCGATTTTAAATTCGTGAGTGCCAGTCAAGCCAAAGCAACCAAAGCAATCGGCAAAACCGCAGCTAAACTACCATTTACCGCTTTATCCACGAGGTCTCAGGACGGCAGATAAGTCGAGCGTTGTTGTAAGCCATGTCGAGCGTGGGGCAGGTGCGTGCGGCGTAGAAGCCGTCCTCGCGTTGGATGGTCAGTGCCAGTTCGGGCTTGTCGCCGGTTAGGCACAGCGGCAGCAGCAGCTGGATCCGGCCGCCGTAGAACTGCGGCACGGCGAGCGTGTAGTTGGCGGCGGCGCGGCGGGCGGCCTCGACGACGGCTCCCTCAAAGGCGCGGCGCAGCAGCAGCGAGTTGCCCTCCCCCATCAGGCTGGCGGGAATACGCGTAAGGTTCTCCTCATCGCCCAGAATGTGGTCGATGTTGGAACGGATGGGCAGGCGGTAGTCAAAGACCAGCTCGGAGGGGTCCTCGGCAAAGCGCACGCGGCACGGCAGGTACTCAAACGAGACCAGCATGGGGTCGCTCTCCTTAAAGAAGCCCTTCAAAAACCAGCGCTGGCGCGCGTCGGGCTTGGTATTGGGCTCAAACAGGCCGTAGATTGTCTCGTAGCGGCGCGTGTACAGGCCGGTGTTGAATAGGCAGCGATCGTCGTCGAACACCAACGGCAGGTTGGACGGCGCGGTCTGGTCCACGTCGCGCTCGGTCAGAAACACCGCGCGACTAAACGAGAACGACAGGTAGTTTTTGAGGATGCGGTTGCCGTGGCCCCAGTCCTCGGGATCGGCGAGGTCGACCAGACGGTCATAGCAAGGTTCGGGGCAAAACGCGAAGTCGTATACATTGCTGCACAGGGTGCTGGGGATCTCCATGTGGCGTCCAATCAATTTCATTGCTGTTGTGCGGATGCTTAGATTCTATACGCGCGACGGGTCGCCGGCACGCACAACGCAATTGCGCCTTAGCTCTTTGACGAGCTTGTCGCGGGAGCGGCTTCCGGATTCGAGGTCGCGGATCCGAGCGAAGTGCGGGAAAACCGAGATCTGTCGACCAGGCCCCGGTTTTACGCTTTCGCGACATGCTTTTTTAAATAGCAGATGTCTTGGGGCTGCTATGGCGGCCATGTAATTTGAAAAATGGAAGTCGGATCAACAAGCAGGGGTGCCGCGGCAAACGCTAGGGCACCCCGTCTCAGAACCTATATTGCTTTCCCCTAATCCTCTAAGTACTTAGAGGAATGCAAGGAAAACAGCAACGACAATGCACGTGACACCTATCCCGAGCGGAAGTCGTGCTTTCTTCTTTTTGTCCTTAACAAGAAAAGCCTCAATTGCGGACGCAAGGACCAGGAATCCGCCGATAATCAGCAGATCAAGCGCAACGAAATGGACGGTCGTTATATCGGAAGAAACCCCTCCGGCATTAACGTTCACAAGCGTGAAGATCGCGGCAAAAATGGCGAAGAGAGCCAGAACGTTGCCATAGATACGAGACTCGATGTTGGCGACTTCGTTCTTTTTATCCTCGACCTTTTTGAGCTCTCCGGCATAGACGTCGGAATAGTCGGCAAGCCCATTAAAATTGAGCTCATCGGAAAAGGCTCCATGGTAAGGATGGGCAACCGTGCCTTCGACGTGCTGGAATGCGACCTGCGCGATACCCTTAGACTTATCGAGGGTAATGGTGCTGCCGCTTACGTTTGTAACACGATAGAACAGCCTAGTTCCATGGCCAGGGAAATAGAGCGGTGCATCCAAAGAAAGCCCCTGGCGAATGCGCGAATTGCGCAGAAGTACGCTAGCAGTCAGATTGTTGGGTAGCGCGACACATTCAACGCAAGAGACAAAAGTCGAGTCTCCAGGGCCAAGTTCGACCTCGGATTGCTTGCTTTCGTTAACGTAGAATCCGTCGGTGCGCAAGTCATACGTAACCTGGCCGATGTTCGAAGCATCGGCATTGAGCAGCACCTTGTTGTCGATAAGCTCTTGAATCTTAGTATCGCTCAAGTACATATGAACCACTTCCTTAGGACAACGAGTATAGCACTGAGGTATTGCACTGGCGGCTGTCCCCAAAGGGGACACAGGTGAAGTAAGTTCAACTTCTCTACTCGGCACGCACCCTTAAATAAACTCTCCCGTCTCCAGGTCAACGAAGTCCGCGAGCTTTATCTTTCCGGAGAAGCCGCTCCCCTTGTACTTTCCTGCGTAGGTCTCAGTGTCGAACTTGAACGAAATGTTATACAGCTTTCCAGTCTTTGTCTTCCTGATTAGCCCGTTTTCCAGCATGTAGCTCAGTACCCTCTTATGGCTTTCTCTATCGTTTCCGTTTAGGTAAAAGCAGCAGACACCTTGTTTCGAGCCCGCCGCGATGAGCGTTTCGGGATTCGAGTATTTGGCCTCTACGACGACGCCATCAAGAACTGCGGTTCCGACAATGTCGTCCATGAGGGCGGTTTTGAATGGAGAGAAGAAGAACATCCATTTGCCGCATTGGACAGGATTTATGTCGTGGATTCGCTCCTTATTGATAAACCAAATCCATGAGAACGATTTGACCCTGGCAATCGAGCCGGATTCGTTAAGAAGCGTTTCTTCGACGGACGGCGTTAATTCCTCGTTGTTGCCTGTGTTATTTGAGCTTGCCATTGCATTAATCCTAACAGTCGCCCTTAATAAAGCTCCTCGCCAGCAGCCTCGAGCGCTTGTATCGCTGCGCGTTTTAGCTCATTGAGACTTTCGTAGCCGCTTTCCGACAGCTGGATTATTCGCACGTTGAATGAGTCACCGTACTTGTAATCGGCATACACATCGCAATTGCCCCTACCGAGAAACTGTATGGCCGCTCGATCAATTGCCTTTGCGCTTTGGCCTACGTAGTACAGATCTTTGGTTGCATTATGGACAATGAAGATGCCAGTAATTTCGCCTTGCTGTGTCAGGGCCTTTCGCTGAGACATAAACTCTTCGGCGCTCGCGGCGATTTGAGGATCATCTTCTAGGAGCGATTGGCGTAGCCCTAGTAGTTTCTCTTGTTGCCTTGATGCAGTAATAACAAGAAAGAGCCCGTCCACAAAAAAGAATAAGCCAAGGAGTAAGAAAGTAAAAGAAAGCGAGCCATATATGCTGGCACTCGATGGCAGAGCGGAAAAGAAACTGACAATTGCCAATACAAGCCCAGTAACGCTGATGACTTTTCCGATCGGGATGAGCCTCCTTGGAGGGGCCGATGCGACGGTTTTGATTTGATAGTAGTTCCTCATGTTATGACTCCAGTGATATAGGCAATTGGGTCCAAATGAAGCTTTATAAACGGTAGCATTTGGATTGCAATTATCTTATCGCTCTGGCAGATGGGGTGTAAGGCTCAACATCGGTAATGGATCGAGAGGCAGTCGAGCTGAACAAAATAGTGCCGTCGCAGCGATGGCTGATACGGCACCAATCTCTAAGAAATTGATTTAGTAGTAGGCTAAAGACTTCTGCAATAGCTGCATTCATCCCTCTCTGGTCTCACTTAAACGGGGCCTTAGCAGCGAAATGCGGCAGCCAGGAGCGTTGTTCCCAGAAGGAAAAGCGTTACGGAAGCGGCAATCCAGTCGCTGTCGGCGGTCTTGGGGAGTGTCGTTGCGGTCGTGCTGGTGGCTTTAGGCTTAGAGGACGCAGGCACTGTGGTCTTGGTCACCGTCGTCTTGATCGTTATGTTTGTTTTGGGCGACGTGGCCGCAGGTTTCACCGTTGGATCCGTCGTCGGCCCCGCACCGGGCTGCCCTGCAGCAGGGCCGGCACTACCATCTGGTTTACCCTCCCCGCATCCAGGCACGTCGTCTCCATCGGTCTCCCCCGCCGGCGGCGTGGCCACATCGGGCTCAACCACCGCATGTGGTGCCACAGCACCGGAGGCATCCACCACGCCACCAGCACCAAAGGCCCCACCAGTGGGCATCGCAAACCGCGCAGACACAAGCGACCCGCCCGTGCACGCAACACCGCCGTCGGCACCGGTCGCATCCAGCCACGAGGCATCGACGGAAAGCCGACAGCCAGCCGCGTCAGCACTAACGCCTGCGTCCTGCAGATACAC
>JBKTBE010000013.1:0-37310 GCA_046883645.1 Collinsella sp.
CGGGTGGTTTAAAGCTGGCCGCTGCGCGGCCAGCAGACTAAAGTCTTGAATGAAAGGGCGCAGACCTTATGGTCGCGCCCTTGAAATTGAACGTCAGATTGCCGTGTGTACGGGTTTGCAGCGTCGAGCCGTTACGCGGTTTGGTAAAACCGCGTAACAAATTACGCGAGTTTGGCTCCGACGATCTTTGCCGCGGCCGGCTTATCGAAGTTGCCGCCAGTGGCCTTGCCGAGTGCACCCATAACCTGGCCCATCTGCTTCTTGGACGTGGCGCCCAGCTCGGCGATGACCTGCTCGATCAGAGCCTCGAGCTCCTCGCCCGAAACCTGCGCGGGCAGCAGGCTCTCCAGAATCTTGACCTGCTCGGTCAGGTTGTCGGTACGCTCCTGGTCGGTGCCGGCCTTGATGGACATCTCCAGCGTCTCGCTCGTCTGCTTGATCAGACGCTTGATCATGCTGTTGACGTCTTCCTCGGTCACATCGCGGCGCTCGTTAACCTCGATATTCTTCACCTCAGCCTTGACCTGGCGAATGATGGACAGGCGAACCTTATCCTTGGCCTTCATGGCCGCGATCATTTCCTTCTGCAGCTCTTCGTTGGTCATCTGCAAATCCTCTCTAATAGCGTGGGCGGCACTCGCGCGAGCACCGCCCCATGATTACTCAGTCGTCGACGAATCGTCGGTCGAACTCTTGGTGACGCCCTTCAGACTCACGTTGTATGGCACGTCTTTGGGCATGGGGTTGACGGTAATGTCAGCGTCCTTCTTGTACTGCTCCAGCCACTCGCTGTACGCGGTGCTGGCCGCTTGCGTCTTCACCACGTTGGAGACGTACTTTTTGATGTCCTTGGGCACCTGCTTAATGTCATCAACCTGATTATCGACATGGAAGTAGTCGGTGCACTTGATGATGTGGTAGCCATAGGTCGACTCGACGACTTCGCTCACGTCGCCCTTGTTGAGTCCCTCGAGCGCCGTCTGGTAGCTGTCGACAAAGGTGGTGAGCTTATCCCAGCCCACATCGCCCTTCTTCTCCTTGGAACCGGTGTCCTCGGAGTACTGCTCAACGGCGTCCTCAAAGCTCAGCTCACCGGAGTTGATCTTGTCCAGGCACTCCTGCGCCTTGGCCTTGGCGGCAGCCTTGTCCTCGTCGGAAGCGTCGGAATCAACCTTGATCAGGATGTTCGACGAGCGGCGGGCGTCGTTGTAGCTGGACAGATTTTCGTTGATGTAATCGACAATCTCGCTGTCCTTGGGCTTGCTCGTGGGCGCGACGGCATCCTTGAGTTTCTGTTGCGCCAGACTCTCCTTGAGCGAGTCCTTGTAGGTGTCTTCGGTATAGCCGTAGGTCTTGAGGGTCTTCTTAAAGGCCTTGGCTCCGCCCGCGCTCTTGCACGCGTCCTTCCAAGCCTTCTCGACCTCCTCGTCCGACACCGTCACGCCGTTCTCCTTCTGTGCCTGTTGAAGCAGAATCTGCTGCGTGTAGGAGTCGATGAGTTGCTTGCGGTACTTCTTGGGAGTGAGGTCGTTGTCAACCAGATACTGCGCCCAATCCTCATCCTTGGTGTAGCCGTAGGACGTGCGCATGCTCATGATCTGCTTGGTCACGGTGTCCTCGGTGAGGTTGGTGCCGTTGATAGTTGCAGCAACACCGCCGGTCAGCTTGTAGCCCGAGGTGTCCTCGGCCTGCGACATAAGGCCGGAGCACGCCATCGCCGAGACGGAAAGCAGCATCGCCAGCACACCGATGACCACCAGGACGATCTTGACGGTCTTAGACACGTACGTCTTGCGCTGTTTCTTGCGAGAGCTGGAGGCAGCGCGGGCCTGCTGCTCGGGCGTCGGCGCGGCCTCGGAGTTCTTTTTCTTGTTTGCCATATTTGGCCTTTCGCATAACGAATCGAACAAACGCCATTGTGTCACAACGCAGCCCTCGCGGCACGCTTGGTGCATTGGGGACAGGTTAATCTGCACCATTTTGGTGCAAAGGGGACAGCTCTGGCAGCCGGCAGTTAGGGACAGTCCCCAAGTGCCGACTCAGCCCCACCTTAGAAGTGACGGCGGATGGCGTCGACCATGCCCTGGGACGTGGTCTGGCCGAGCACGTCGGCTGCGGCATCGGCATCCATAAAGATGTTCATGAGCGCCTGTAGGGCCTCGACCTGGCCGCCTGGCTCGGCGATGCCCAGATTGATGACGATCTGCGCCGGCACCGGAGCGCCCATGCCAGCCATGGCGTTAAATGTCACGGGCGCGGCGGGCTTCACCACCGCGATATAGGGCTTGGCCACAAACCCCGGATCGGTATGCGGAATGGCAATGTTTGCCGCCGGCATGGCAAGACCCGTGGGATAGGCATCCTCGCGCGTGCGAACGGCGTCGAGCCAACCGTCGGCAATGTAGCCGCGCGGGGCAAGCTCGCCCTCGAGCCGCGCAAACACCTCATCCGGCGTTGCACACTCCCAATCAAAAAACACCAGCTCAGGCGCAAACAGCGCTTCGTTATCCGCCATGCGCTCACCTCTCTCACCTAGCCATCGGAGACGTTCTTGAATGACCAGTCGTTAAAGACCGTCCCCGATAACTACCCAAAACAAAAGGTGGCCACGCGCGCCTTGGCGCCAATGACCACCCTGACTACTCGGCTAAATTGTACTGTGCGCCGCTAGCCGCGAGGCACGTCAATTGCGACCTTGCCGCTCTCCAGCACGTGAACACGGCCGTCGGCGAGCATCTGCACGACCTCGGGATACAGCACATGCTCAATCGCATGGATGTGCTCCTCGAGCGTGTCGACATCCCAGCCCTCCTCAACAGCCAGCGCACGCTGGGCGATGATGGGACCGTTGTCGTAAATCTCGTTGGCAAAATGCACGGTCACGCCGGTCACCTTGACGCCGCGCGCAAAGGCGTCGTCAATCGCATGCGCACCGGTAAAGCTCGGCAGCAGCGCCGGATGCAAGTTGACCACGCGGTTGGGAAACGCCGCCAGCAGAGGCGTGTGCACCATGCGCATGTAGCCGGCCATGACCACATACTCGCAGCCGCGCTCGAGAAGCTCGTGCGCGATGATCTCGTCGGCGGCAATAGGGTCGGCATAGACATCCTTGGACAGCGTGAGCGTCTGGATGCCCGCGCGCTCAGCGCGCTGCAAACCCTTAGCCGAAGGACGGCTCGACACCACAAGCTCAATCGAAGCGTTGAGCTTGCCGGCGGCGATCAGATCGATCAACGCCTGCAGGTTGGTACCCGAACCGCTGATGAGCACACCGATCTTGAGCGGCTCGGCCGTATCGGTGCCGGTCGGACGGGTGTAGGGCACAAAGCCCAGGCCCTCGGCAGCAGCCATCTGCTCGTTAGCGCTCATCGGAGTACACGACCTTACCGGAACCCTCGACGCACTCGCCCACGCGGAACGGCTTCTCGCCCAGCGCGACCAGGGCCTCGGTAACCGCGGCCTCGTCCTCGGGGGCGACGATCAGGCACAGGCCAACGCCCATGTTGAAGGTCTTGCACGCCTCGTTGGGCGCAAGCTCGGCCTGGCACGACACATAGGTGATGACGGGCGGAACGTCCCAACCCATCTCGGCACCGTTGCGGGTGACCACGGCGTCGACGTCGTCGGCGAGCGCGCGGTTGAGGTTCTCGGTAATACCGCCGCCAGTGATGTGGGCGATAGCGTGCACGTTGGCGCCGCCGCGCAGCAACTCAAGAATCGGCTTGACATAGATGCGCGTGGGGGCCAACAGGGCGTCTGCCAGCGATGCGCCGCCGAGCTCCTCGAGCGGACGGCTCAGCTCCTCGGCCTTAGCGGCGGCCTCGGGCGTGCCCGGCTTAATACCGTCGACGCCGATGACCTTACGCACGAGCGAGTAGCCGTTGGAGTGCACGCCGGTGGAAGGCAGGCCCAGAATCACGTCGCCGGGGCGGACGTTCGCGGGGTCGAGCATCTTGGGACGGTCGACGACGCCCACGGTAAAGCCGGCAAGGTCGTAGTCGGCCGGAGCCATGACGCCGGGGTGCTCGGCCATCTCACCGCCCACGAGCGCGCAGCCCGCGAGCTTGCAGCCGTCGGCCACACCCTTGATGATCTTTGCCATGTGCTCGGCCTCAATGTGGCCGATGGCAACGTAGTCCAGGAAGAACAGCGGCTCGGCGCCCGAAGCCAAAATGTCGTTGACGCACATGGCGACCAGGTCCTGGCCCACCGTCTCGTGACGATCCATGATCTGGGCGAGCACAAGTTTGGTGCCCACGCCGTCGGTACCGCTGATCAGAATCGGGTCCTCCATATCCTTAAGCGCGGCGGCCGAGAACAGGCCACCGAAGCCGCCGATACCGCCGATGACCTCGGGGCGGTTGGTGTCCTTGACCATCTGCTTAATGGCGTCGACGGCGCGGCCGCCCTCGGCGGTATCGACGCCGGCATCCTCATACGTCACATGCTTGCTGTCGCTCATCTGAGCCTTCCTCTCCCACTACCGTGGCGCCGCGCGGGCGCCAAACGGTGCTCATAGTTGCGTTCATTTCGGCGTGTGCCATAACAGCACACGCCGTCATATCGACAAAACAGCAGGTAAAACCTACCAAAATAAACCTGTCCCTACATTGCAGGTTTTAGGCCTCGCCGTGCTCCTCTTCCCAGCTGCGGTCGTCGTATTTCTCGACCACGGCGTCGTCGTCAACGTGCAGCGGTTTGTCCAGGTTGCGAGGCTTAAAGCCCTCCATGAACTTGTCGCGGCCAAAGCTCTCGGGAATCGCCACGGGGTAGCGGCCGGTAAAGCACGCATCGCAGTAACCGCCCTTGGGCATGACCTTAAGCAGGCCCTCGACCGAAAGGAAAGCCAGCGAATCGGCGCCAATGTACTCGCAAATCTCGTCGACCGTTTTGTTGGCGCTGATAAGCTGCGACTGCACGTCGGTATCGATACCGTAGAAGCACGGCCAGGTAACCTCGGGTGAGTTGATGCGGATATGAATCTCCTTGGCGCCGG
The DNA here is from genome assembly GCA_046883645.1 of Collinsella sp. GTDB lineage: Bacteria > Actinomycetota > Coriobacteriia > Coriobacteriales > Coriobacteriaceae > Collinsella. Next base: position 4,997 of record JBKTBE010000013.1, read on the forward strand.
CGTTGCGTAGCATCTTGACGAGCTGCACCATGGTGGTGCCGCGCACAATGGAGTCGTCGATGACGACCAGGCGCTTGCCCTCGATGTTGTCGCGCAGCGGGTTGAGTTTCATACGCACGCCCATGGCGCGCAGCTCCTGCGTGGGTTCGATAAACGTACGGCCCACGTAGCGGTTCTTGATAAGGCCCTCGCCAAAGGGAATACCGCTCTCGTGCGAATAACCCTCCGCGGGCGGCAGGCCGGAGTCGGGCACGCCGATGACCAGGTCGGCCTCGACGGGCTCCTCGTGTGCCAGCTGACGACCCATGTCGTAACGGCAGGCGTAAACGCTCTTGCCGTTCATAATGGAGTCGGGGCGGGCAAAGTAGACCTGCTCAAAGATGCAGTTTGCGGGCTCTTCGGCGGCAGGCACGCCCTGCTCGGATACCAGACCCTCGGCGCTGATGCGCAAAATCTCACCAGGACGGACGTCACGGACGTACTCGGCGCCCACGATGTCGAGTGCGCAGGTCTCAGAAGCAACGACCCAGCCGCCGGCGCGCGTGACATGGACGGCGGAGTCGACCGTCGTGGCGCCGTCTTGCGAGGGCAGCTGCGAAACGGATGCGGCATCGGCCTGGTCCAGACCCTCGTCCACCAGCTTGCCCAGCACGAGCGGGCGAATGCCGTGCGGATCGCGGAATGCGTAGAGCGCCTGCTCGTTGATGAGCGTCATAGCGTAGCCGCCGCGCACGAGCTCCATGGTCTTGCGAATGCCCTCGCGCAGATGGCCCGTACGCTGAGTAAAGTAGCCGATAAGCTTGGTCGCGACCTCGGAATCCGAATTGGAGAGGAACGGCACGCCCAGCTCGATCAGCTGGCGGCGCAGCTCGTCGGTGTTGACCAGAGTACCGTTGTGCGCGAGCGCGATAATGACGCTATTGATGGTAGAGAGGTGCGGCTGCGAGGCTTCCCAGCTCTTGGCGCCGGCGGTGCCATAGCGCACGTGGCCCACGGCCAGCTGGCCGGAGAGCGTCGACAGGTCGGCGTTGGAGAACACACGGTCGAGCAGGCCCAGATCCTTGCGGACCATAACCGTGCCGCCATCACCCACGGCGATTCCCGCCGATTCCTGGCCGCGATGCTGCAGCGCGCGCAGACCAAAGTACGTCAGTCGAGCCACATCGCGATCGGGTGCCCACACACCAAAAATGCCGCATTCCTCATGCAGCTGGTCGGAGTCCGGATCATACGTCGACATGGTCTTCACCTGTCCCGCGGCACGCTCGGCCGCGCGGATGGTTTCTTGAGACATGGCATCCCCTCAGAGCCTCGTTATTTGGCGTTACCTGCCCTATTATACGCACGGCAAGACAAGCACTCCCGCGCATGAACAGCGCTTTTTAAAAGCCCACCGAGCTTATAATCCGTTTTGCAGCCAAACATTTTATTGGGCAACCGCCTCGGGGCCGACGATCCCGCATACTTCCGTTGCGACGCGTCTCGCCCGCCGTTGGGGCTTACATTGTTGCAATTGGGACGTTCGTCCTGTCTTTTGGCAGGTCGGCGGCGTATCCTTGTACCTACAGCAAAACGAGAAAGGTTATGTATGGATCGAAACGAACTCGACCCCGGCGTCCCCAGCGCCACGGAGGTCAAGAAGATCCCCCTCATCATTAAGGTGTACGCCGTCCTGTGCATCCTGTCCGGCGTGGGCACGCTCCCTTCGGTCGGCGCCTTTATGTGGCAGGTCATCACCGCGCTCATCAACGGCAACGCCGCCGCCAAGCTCGGCGACAACACGCTCGTCGCGGTCGGCCTTATCGTCGCCGGCATCATGCTCTCTGCGGCAAGCGCCGTCATCCTGATCATCTTTGGCCTGGACCTTATCAAAAACCAGCGCCGCAACGCCGCTCGCCTGTCCTACATCCTTATTGCATTCACCGTCGTCGAGCTTTTGGTCGACGTGATGCTCCAGGGCATCGGGCCCTTCTTGCTTCGCCCTGCCATTCAGCTCGGCATCCTCGTCGCGCTTTCGGCCACCGTCGACCCCACGTTGCGCCAGGAGCGCGAGCTGCAGCGCCGCCTGCAGGAGATGCTCGACCGCGACGCCGCCGCCGAGGGCATGCTCGGGCGCGATGAAACCGGCGAAGGCTACATTAAGCTCAACTACTTCAACCTGTTCTGGGTATTCTTTGTCTGCTGCATACTCGGCCTGATCGCCGAGGACATCTGGCACATGACGGTCGACGACCCGGGCGTCTACCAGAACCGCGCCGGCATGCTGTTTGGCCCCTTCAGCCCCATCTACGGATTTGGCGCCGTGCTCATGACCATGGTGCTCAACCGCTTCTACAAAAAGAACCCCATCATTATCTTTTTGGTGAGCGCGCTGCTCGGCGCGAGCTTTGAGGTGTTCGTGGGCTGGTTTATGCAGACCTCGTTTGGCGTGGTCTCGTGGAGCTACTCGCATATGAAGCTCTTTGGCATGCCCGATCCGCTCGCCGTCCTTACCGGCGGACGTACCTGCACGGGCTTCGCCTGCCTGTGGGGCCTGGGTGGCCTCATCTGGATCAAGCTGCTGCTGCCGAGGCTGCTCAAGCTCATCAACATGATTCCGTGGAAGAGTCGCTACTCCGCTACTGTCATCTTCACCATCATTATGCTGGTCGACGGCGTCATGACGCTGCAGTCGCTCGATTATTGGTATCAGCGCGTCAACGGCACGGAACCGGATATTCCCGTCGCGCAGTTCTACGGCAAGTATTTCGATAACGACTACATGGAGAACCGCTTCCAGAGCATGACCATGAGCCCCAAGGATGCGACGCGCGTGTAGCGCCCACCGCGCCCAAAACGCAAAATGCCCGCCGGTATCACATGTACCGGCGGGCATTTTTATAAACGAGCCTTCTATCGACGCAAGCCTCTACGCCTCGCGCTCGACCTCACTCACGCATTCATTCTTGATGGTGCCGACGAGCGCCTGCAGCGCATCGACCACGTGCGGGCGAATGTCCCCGCCGATGAGCACGAGCATGATGTCGTCACCTACGGCAAGCTCGCCGCTTGCCAGCCACACGCGCACATAGCCGATACCTGGCATCGCGCGCGTGGCCTCGATAGCAGCCTGCACCTTGCTGGCGTCGTAGCCGAACACCATGCCGCCCACCCTGCGCCCGGGAGCTACGCCATCGGTTTCGATCCCGCGGACCTCGGACTTGGGCGTCGCGCGCACCACGCCGTTATGCGTCAGATACATACCGCACGCAGGTGCCGACGAATCGGCCTTGGCCTCGCGCAGCCAAGCATCAACCGAAGGCATCGTTTTGCCATTCTCGAGCATCATTTCCCCTTTCACCGTCATTGAGTAGCCAATTTGGGACGTGGCTTTTTAGCTATTCTCGAACAACTTATTCCTCGACCGGCGTGAGCACCATGACGGCGCGTGTGTTGCTCAACGACAGTGAACGACAGGTCACAAGCGTAACGACCTTGGTTGCCGAAGCAGCGCGGTCGGTGGCGTCGCTCGCCACGGCCGAGGCGCCGTCGAGCATCTCGGACAGATAATTCGTCAGTCCGTCGTCGCCTTCAAAGTTGGGCGTGCGCGCCTTGGCGTACGTATCCTCAACGACCTTGGTCGCCAGCGGACGCAGCTTATACGTCGCATCGCGCGTAATGTAGTACACGTATTCTATGCTGTCGAATGTCGCCTGATCGGTCGTGCCCGAAATCACGTTGAACATTGAGCCGTCGTTCATGTGATGGCCGTAGATCGTGGTCTGCTGATCCACCATGCCCGGCGCGGTATCGTCGCTATCCAAAAAGATGGCGCCCGACGCATTGGCCGTACCGTCAAACAGCGTGTTGAGGTACTTGGAGTTGTTGTTGGTCTGCACCACGGGGTAATTGATGTTGGTGCCGGGTGCATAAATCCAGCCAACGACCTCGGGATTTGTCTGGGCGAGCGCGTTGAAGTCAATGACCGGCACGCCGCTGGCGTCCTTGTCGCTCACATATTGCTTTTCGATTTTTTGATACGACTCGCTCGCCTGCTTGTAGCCAATCTGCGCGTTGATAAAGATGGCGGCCGCGGCAACGATCAGACCAATGCCGATGATGATGAGCAGAATGGGAATGACGGAGCGGCGCTTTTTGCGCGGCGGCTCGGTATAGCTCGATGGCGCGGCATGCGCCGAAGAGCGAGGTGACTTCTTGGCCGTACTGTATGACGAGGGGCGATATGCAGCAGGTGTATCCTGACGGCGATGTTTCGCCGGCGTCACGGGGCGCGGCGCGCGCGGCTGCTGAGGAGAGGGTATCCGACCCTGCTGCGGCGCGCGGGCTGCTCCCGGCTTGGCTGGATCGGGAATCCGAGAAGTCGAAAAACGCTTTCCCTGATAGTCGGACATAGCTCTCCTTATGCTGCAAATGGACTGGCAGAGCGCTTAGGCGTCAGCCATCTCCTGCTTCATCTTCTCGATAACCTTGCGGTACTCGGGGTCGCAAGCACCCAGAATCTGCGTGGCATAGATGGCGGCGTTCTTGGCACCGTTGATGGCAACGCAGGCCACGGGCACGCCCGAAGGCATCTGCACCATCGACAGCAGCGAATCCATACCGCCCAGGTCACTCGTCTTCATAGGCACGCCGATAACCGGCAGCGGCGTAAAGGCAGCCACGACACCACCCAGGTGAGCAGCCTTGCCGGCGGCGGCGATAATCACTTTGATACCGCGATCGGCAGCAGTCGAAGCCCACTCGTGGACCTTCGCCGGCGTGCGGTGTGCGCTCGCGATCACGAGCTCATAGGGCACACCCAGCGCCTCGAGCTCGGCGGTGCAGCCTTCCATAACGCCCAGATCGGACTTGGAACCCATGATGATCCCGACAACCGGCTTTTGATCTGCCATAAACAAAGACCTCCTGTTGAGAGCGGTGACGCGGCGGATCCGCGACCCTTAACTACTGAGAGTAGTATAGCTGCTCCCGTCCCTGCGGTCTTTGTGGCGCTTCGCGGGCGGGCCAGGCTTTATCTTCACTCCGGTTGCTTCGCAAAGTCGTTCAGATAAAGCCTGGCCCGCCCGCGAAGCGCCCTGCGACCTACCGGGAATTGCCATGACGTACGTTGGCTGAAATAAAAAAGCGTGCCCACCGTCCTTGGGTGGGACGGCGGGCACGTTTGCTTAGTTGTCGCTGGGACTACTCAGCCTTATTGCGACGGTGGAAGAAGGCACCGATCGCAGCGATGATGGCTCCAAGGCCACCGACAGTCGCGACAGTTGCCGCCGTTTGATCGCCAGTAACGGGGATCGCCGAACCGTTCTTCTTGCCGCCCTGGGCCTTGTCGCCTGCGGGCTTGCCCGCCTGGCCGCCGCCGTTCGAGCCGTTGCCGGAACCCTGGTTGCCCGAGCCGCCGGTGTTGCCCGAGCCGCCCTGGTTGCCGGAGTCGGCATCCTTAAGGCCCTCAATGGCCAGTTTGAGCTGGTCATAGGCCGCCTGGAGCTGGGCGTCGGAAGCATTCTCATCACCCAAGACATCCTCGGCGTAGGTAATGGCATCCGTCAGGGCCTTGACAGACTCGGCCGTCTTTCCCTTGGTGTCAGTCTCCTTCGCCTGCTTGACCAGGGCCTTGAGTTGCTTCTTGGTCGGGTTCTCGACCGGGGTCACCGGGGTCTTCTCGAGCGCGTCACGGGCATCCTCGAGCGCCTTGAGTGCCTGGTCGACCTCGTCCTGCGTGGCGTTCTCGTCGCTCAGGATGGCGCGGGCGCTCGCCAAGGCGTTCTGGAACGCGGTCCAGGAAGCCTCGGTGTGGTCACTGGCCTTAAGGTCGCCGGCTGCAACCTCGGCATCAACCTTTTCAATCGCGGCAGTGAGGTCGTCCTTCGCCACCGGATCGGGAACGGCCGCACCGTAGAACTTGAGTTCCGCCATGCTGCAGTAGGCGTCAACGCTGCCACCGCCGGCGTGGAGCACCTTGACGGTCACGTAGCGACCGCGCGCGGCACCAAAGCTCATCTGCCTCCAGTCGCCACGGTCGGTGAGCACGCGGCCGTCGTTGTCGAAGGTAAACGTACCCATCGACGCGGCGGTGCCCATCTCATAACCGTCGGCGGTGTCGGAGACCAGCACCTCGGCCTCAAAGATATCGCCGTTCGTGCCGCCGTCCTGGCGCGGCAGGAACGTGACGTCGGTGAGATCGTAGTCGCGGCCCAGGTCGACGGTCAGGTGCTGGGGCATACCGGCCTTATAAGCATAGTCGCTGTGCCAGAGCGTCTGCTCATCGCCGTCAAGAGCGTTGACGGCGTTGCTGCCCTCATAGTCGGCCTCGCTCGAGAAGCCGGTCACCTTGACGTTCTCGCGGTTCTCGGGCGTGTTGATGAGCTTCTTCTCATCAACGGGGCGCATCTTGAGGCCGTCGATTGCCTTTTCGATCTTGGTCGTAGCGTCTGCGACATCCTTCTTGCTATAGCTGCCCTGGCCGCCGTCGAGAAGCTTCTGAGCCGCCTCGACCGCAGCGGTGAGAGCTGCATAAGAATCCTTGGTGTAGACGGACTCGCTGTAGCCCGCGGCCTTGGAAAGCGCCGCCATGAGCGCAGAGGTGTCGACACCAGCCTTGACCTCGACCTCATAGGATGCGGTCTTGGAGGGGTCGAGCACTGACGCCACCGTGATCGTTGCCTTGCCGGCCTTGTTGGCACGCAAGTAGTAGTTCACGCTATCGCCGGCCTGAACAGCGGAGACGCTCACCACAGAGGAGTCGGAGCTCTCGACCGTCACATAGGGGTAGCCGGCGCTCTCGGGCGTGGCCTTAGCGTCGACGAGCGTAACGTCGCCCTCAAAGAACTCGGTCTGGTTCTTGCCCAGCTCGATACCCTCGATGGCCTCGACACCCTGCGTGTAGTTGAAGTTGATCTCGCGCAGTGTGAGCATCTGGTCACCCGATGCCTCAAGCGGCGTGATCTCGACCTTAGTCGCCTTCTTGCCCTTGTTCTCGGCAGAGAGGCCAAAGGCGTAGCGAGCCTGGAAGGAATCGTACTCCCCACCCGCGAACTCCTGGGTCGAGCCATCCTCGAACGTCACGACGGCCTTGATCTTCTGCACGGTGCCGTTACCGCCGTCGCGGTTGATGACCTCAACGGCATCGAGCTTCGATGGTGTCTTAAAGGCAAATGTCATCGTGGCGGGAAGCTTCACGTAACTCGGAAGCTTGCCCTCGCTGTCCCAGTTGCCGCTCCAGTTCCACAGGAACTCAAAGCCGTTGTCGCCCTCATCGTTATCGAACAGCGCGTTATAGCTCTTCTGCTGAATAAGCTTCTCGACGTTGGAACCGTCGTCGGTCGTGAGCTCGTCGTTGGTCATCGTGATGTTGAAGGCATCCTGACCGTACTCGGCAACCGTGGGCTGCGGAACGTCCGGCATCGTCACGGTACCGTCACTCGTAAACTCGAGCGCATCGCACGCCGGACCGATGAGCCAAGACGTCGAGGGCAGTTCAACCTTGCCGGCCGTCTTGGCCTTGAGTTTGAAGCTCGCCACCGCGCCAGTGCCGTTGTAGAGCTTGCCGTCACCGCGGTTGGCAAAGGCGAGGTTGATGGTCTGTGTGCCGTCCGCGAACTGGACCTTCTCGCGCGACAGGTTCTCCATGCCGGCGGTCGAACCATCCTGCGAGATGCTCTCGGACACAAACTCAAACTGGTCACTCTTAAAGTTGACGAGCGCGCCCAGGGCGTTGACGTTCTTGGCGTCGGCCGCATAGACATCGACGGTGATCTCATCGCCGGCATCGACCTCGGTCTTGCTCGGAATCACCGCGAGCTTGCCGGCGACCTTGCCTTTCTGCTTGGTGCCGCCATCAAGCCCCGCCATGGTAAACGAGTAGTCGTAGACATCATAGACCCCGTTGCCGTTGAGATCGGCAAAGTGGTCGCGAATCTGCGAGTCGAACGTCGAGGTATCGGGCTCGCGGTTCTCGAGACCCAGATAATTCTTCATGTTGGAATAGTCGCCATCGGAGATCGTTGCCTTGTTGAGGTTGGAACCCACAGCAAAGCCGTCCGTACCATCGGCCTTGTAGATGGCGATCTCGGACGCGGAGAAGAAGTTACCAACCGAAGCGAGCGGCGTCATACGCACGTAGCGTGCGGCCACGGCGCCGTCGAACGTCACCGTTTTGCAGGCGGCGGAGCGCTCCCAATCGACCTCCTGGCTCGTCCAATGGACACCGTCGAGACTCGTCTCGATGCGCATCTTGGTCACAGTGCCGTTGCCGGCGTCGGTACGCGGATAGTACTCGAGCTTGTCGAGCTTGTAGGCGCGGCCGTAGTCGACGGTGAGCGCCTTGCCCAGGTCGTTGCCGCCGGAGTGGAAGCCGCCGTCGCTCGTCTGGAACTCATGGTCGAAGGCGAGATCGGCCTTATGGCTGCCGTAGATCGAGCCCTCCCAGGTGATCTTCTCGGCCTCGGGCACGTTCCGCCATGGGTCGAGTGCGGAGTTCGCCGCGAGCACATCGCTCCAACGGGAGTAGCCCTCGGCGTTGCGCGAACGGATCTGGTAGGTGTGCTTGCTATTGTAGGCAAGATCGGTATGCGTGAATTCCGCTGCATCGCCCACGGCGAACACGGTGCCATCGACCTTAAGGTCGTAGGAGGTAGCACCATCGACCTTTCCCCAGGTGAGCTTAATGCTCGTGGGGGTCGTGGCGTCCTCGGGGGCAGCAAGGTTCGCGGGTGCGGAGAGGTTCTCGTTGAGGCGGTCGGCCGCGAGCGTGGCGTCGGCGTTCACGAAACCGCCCAGCTCGAGCGTCTGCTCCGCTGCAGCGACATCGGTCTTCGCAAACTTGACGTAGACCTTGGGGTTCGTGGTGATCTTAGTGTCGTTGAAGCTCTCGCCCTTCTCGGCCTCGGTGCTGTCCGCATCGCTGCCGTAGTGGTTGAGGTTGGGGCTTTCGTTGTAGAAGTAGACCGCTTGGCCAGCCTCGGGGGTCGCGGCGTCGAAAGCCTCCTGTGAGTCGACCTCGGTCACGTTGAGCGCAGTGCCGCCATTCTTGGCGATGACGCTCGCAGGCTTGGCGGACACGTTGGCCACGAAGGTCGTGGTGCGGTTGGAGTCGTAGCCGTTGTAGCCACCCTGCGAAGCCTCGGCGGTAAAGGTGGCGGTGCCGCCCGTGGCCTTGGAGCTGTAGACGGTGCTCACGTGCTCGCCGTAGGAGATGTTGTCGATCGTGCCGTAGGCATCGTCCTCGGTCGTGTTGTTCTGGATGGAGGAGCCGTCGTCCTCGTACTGCGTAAAGGTGCCGTCACCCTCGGTGGCGAAGAACTCGACGATACGCTGGCTGCGATCGGTGCCCTTGGTGTTAGTCTCGGTCACGGCCTCGGGGTTGTTGTTCTCGGCATACATCGGCACGATGGCGTTGGCCTTTACAAAGAGCGGCAACTTCCAAAGCGGAGCATCGTAGTTGTTGAGGACCTGGCCGCCGCGGTACTGCTTACCCGAGAAGTAGTCAATCCAGATGGTGGGATTCTCGTCGGTGCCGTAGTTGGGAAGGTAGATACCATTGCGAACGTCGTTGCCGTTCTCATCTGCCTGGGTATCCTGATACACCGGTGCCACCAGGAAGTTCTCACCGAACATGTACTGATACTGCGTCGAGGTGCTTGCGGCGTACTCGGAGTTGTCGGAGAGCAGCATGGCGCGGATCATGGGCAGGCCGGTATCGCCGTTGCCCGTGTCGATGTTGGCCGCCGAGGCCGCGCTCGTGTAGATATAGGGCATGAGTTGCGCCTTGAGCTTGAGGTAAAAGCGCGAAATGCCCGTGTAGGGATCGCCGTGCGTCATGGGCGACTTGCGGTAGGTGCCCCAGCCGTCCATGTCGAGCATAGAGGGCGTGAACGTCTTCCACTGGTAGTCGCGCACGGAGATGATGGGGCTGCCACCAAAGATGCCGTCCATATCGGAGCCGATGTTGGGGTTGCCCGAGAGGCTCTGACCGATATACGTGGGGATGTGGAAGCGGATGTACTCCCAGTTGCCGCCGTACTGATCGCCGGTCCAGATGCCGCCAAAGCGCTGCGTGCCGGCCCAACCGTCAAGCGTGATGATGTTGGGGCGCTTGTTGGCGCCGGTCGTCACCGTATCGTAGGCCGTCTTGATGCCGTTGAGGCCAAAGGAGTAGCCAGAGCCCACCCAAGCGACGTCGGTCTTGAGGGTGGTAATGCCGCCCGTCTTGACCTCGGCGTCGAAATCGCGAAGCAAATGCCACGGGGTCTCGGAGTTGCTGTCAGGCTCCAGGTTAGACTGGGTCCACAGACCCGTGCTCACACCCTTGGAGTTAGCATACTCGGTAAACTTCTTAAGGTTGTCGACGTTGGCACGCACGGCGTTGAGGCGCTCGGCTGAACTCGTTCCGTCGGAGTTGACGCCGCCGGTCTTGTAATAACCGTTCTGGCCATAGCCGGCACCGTATCCGTCGTTCGGCAGGAACCAGCCGAGCGGCATGTCGTTGTCCTCGTAGTCATCGATAACCCGCTGGGCGGAGAATTGGCGGTCGAAATCGGTCGCCTTCATGTTCTCGGTATCGACCGTGGGGCCCTCACCGTTGAGCGTCTCGGCCGCAAGCGTGCCGTCGAGCTTGTAGCCCGTCGCCATGCCAGACTCGTACTTAACGTCGCCCTCCTTGCTCGAGGACTTGCTGCCCTTGGTCTCCCACTTCTTCTGACCCGAGGTCGTTGACCAGCCATCACGGTTATAGGCATTCAGATGACCCAGGTAGAAACCGTACTCGGGCAGCAGTACCGGATTACCGGTCACCTTGTAGTAGTCCTGCAGCATCTCGGTCGCCACGTTCGAGGCGCCCTCATTGGTCGCCACGAAGTAGTAGGCGTCGAACTCATTCTCGCTGTGCGAAGTCGTGACTGTTGATGCGTCCGTGGAACCGAAGTCGTAGGAACCCTCTGCAAACGTGTTTCGGAGCACGCCGTAACCGTCACTCGTCCAGTAGAACGGGTTGGGCGAAGCAACGCCGCCATCGGTCCAGTTGTTGGTGTTGGAGATGGCGATAGTCTGGTTGGTGTGCAGGAAGCGGCCGTTCTGAGTACCGCCGCCAAAGAAGTTCTCGGACTTCTCCTTGGCGAGCGTCTGTACGGTGCCCTTCTTATCAAGGTCGAGGGACGCGGACTCGGAGACCACGACACGGTCGCCCGACTTGATGCTCATCTTGCCAGTCGCCTTGTCCAGGATCACGGTCGCCTTTCCACCGCTGATCTCGATAGTGTTGCCCTTGTCGGCAACCGTCGCACTCGGCTTGCTGTAGGTGTCCGAGACATCGGGCTGGGCCTGGATCTTAGCCGTGTGGGACTTACTGCGCGGCGTTGCGTACTCGGAAAACTCACCCTTGGGATCAACGTTGTAACGGAAAATACCGTCCTCGAGGAACGTAATGCGGCCCTTGATGCCGCCGGCGAAATCGATGTCAACGACGTTCGAGGCAGACTGAGACACGGTCGCCGATTCGACGCCCTTGAGTGGCGTGGCAACCGCCTGCTGGGGACTGGCGAACACGAGCGTCGCTGCCGTGGCAACGAGGACTGCGCTTCCCTTCACCCATCGTTTCGTAAAAATGGAATTCCTACGCACCTGGACTCCTTCCCTCCGACATGCGGAAGTGTCGCGGACGCGCGCCCCGCAGCATGGGCGAACGCATCAAACGGGGGGGGGTGTTCGGTACATTCCGTACAATTGGCCCACCCGTTACCAAGGGGTCAACTGGTAGTAACCAGATAGCCGCCTATAAGGTTGAACCAGCATACGTGAGCAGTTGCGCAAATTAAGTTTGGAATTCTCCCGGCGGTATAAAAATGAACGTAGATGGCGAAGTGGGTCTAATCAACCATACCAATTGGTTCTCCAGCCAGATACCACTTAAGCATAGTTTTACTGTTTAACTGGTATTACATAACCAATACCTTTCCTCGGAAAACGGGCTTCGCGAATTATCCTGAGGGAAAGTCGTAGCCGCCACCCCGCGACCCACCGGGAATATCCATGACGCACGGTGGCTGATTTGATTTGAAATAGGAGGTTGTTGGAGGGTGGTGGACAGTTAGTTCAGATACGTATATTTTGGCGGTGCTAATTGGCGCTAACAAACTGGTTTTAAGTCGCTTTAGATCTAATAATAGGTCTTTCTCGCTATTGCCCGCGCGGCCTTGTCGGTCCAGACTATCAAAAACCTTGATTATCAACTTCATCCGAACACTTCCCACATTCATCCGCACATGTGCGGATGAATGTGGGAACCCGATACCCTGAGGGCCGGATCGGCCGGCCCCGGGAGATCGGAGGACGGCATGTCCGGAAAGAAGAAAAGTGGCTCCGCAAAGGCGGTCCCGAGGGCCTACGGAAGGCTCACGAGGCACGAGCGGGACACGGTCCAGAGGATGCTGGAGCGCGGGGCCTCGTGCAGGGAGATCGCGAGGGAGCTGGGCAGGTCGCCCTCGACGGTGAGCGCCGAGGTGTCGTCGCACAGGTTCGTCACGGCGCCCAAGTCCAGGCGCGGCGAGCGCGTGGACGCCTCCGCCGACCTGTCGGCGGCCTGCCCGCGCCTGGCGGCGTGGCCGCGCTGCTGCAACGGCTGCGGCCGCTACCGCGCGCTGGGCTGCAAGCGCCGCCCGCACGTCTTCTACGAGGCCCGGGCCGCGCAGCTGTGCGCGGACTCGGTGCTCGTCTCGTCCAGGCGCGGGATCGACGCCGACGAGCCCGCCGCGGCGGCGAGGCTGGAGGCCATCAGGGACTGCCTGCGCCGGGGGCTGTCGCCCGAGCAGATGGCGGCGCGCAACGGCGGGCCGGTGGACCTGTCGCCGTCGACCATCTACCGCTGGGTCTCGGCGGGCTACGACGGCATGACGAACATGGAGCTCAGGCGGAAGGTCGGCTACAGGCCGAGGAAGCGCGCCGCGGGCCGGGCGGCGACCCGCCACTCCGCCCGCAGGTCGCATGCCGCGTTCCTCGCCCTCGGGGAGGACGCGTGCGCCGCGGCCTGGGAGATGGACACCGTCGAGGGGGCCCGGGAGGACTCCGCCTGCCTGCTCACGCTGCTGCACCGCCCCAGCAGGCTCCAGCTCGCGCTGCCGCTGGAGGAGAAGACCGCCGGGTGCGTCGCGGACGCCCTGGAGGGCGTCCGGGCCATCCTCGGCGCCGACGGGACGCGCCGCGTGTTCCGCGCCGTCCTCACCGACAACGGCGCCGAGTTCTCCGACGAGGCGGCGATCGCGGCGCTGCTCGGCGAGGGGCCGGGCGAGACGAGGCTGTTCTACTGCGACCCCGGGCGCAGCGACCAGAAGGGCGCCTGCGAGCGCAACCACGTCGAGATCAGGAAGCTGCTGCCCAAGGGCGCCGGAATCAGGTTCGACCGGCTCGCCCCGGCCGACCTGGCGCTGGCCATGTCGCACGTGAACTCCGAGCCCCGCGGCGCGCTCGGCTTCGCGACGCCCGCGCGCGCCTTCAGGGCGATGCTCGGGGAGGACGCGGCGGCGCTGCTGGACGCCTACGGCGTGGAGGACGTGCCCATCGGCGAACTCGACCTGACGCCGGGGCTCATCGGGAGGGCGCGCGCAGAGAGGGGCGATGCCCCGCTGGCCTAGCCTGGAAGAAAAACGGAATAGACGGACCGACCGTCCGGCTGAGTCTGGGAAGAGGTGCCGGGCGGCGGGCGGAGCATGGCCACCGGACCTATCGAAACACATCTCCACCGTTCCTTCAACTGGGAAAACGGCGCCCCCGGACCCCAGGAGGGGCCGCGGGGGCGTTCGGCTAACTGCGGGAATGGCCTATTCGCTCAATGTGTTCGGCTGAGATCGGAAATCAACCAGACTATCAAAAATAGCTCAATTGTGCCCAAATTGGCCTCCACACGTCCTCTGAAAAATACGTATCTGAACTAACTGTCCAAGAGGAATGTCCACAGATAGAAAAAGGCTCTGGCGGACCTCCGAATCACCAGAGCCTTTCAAAACTCGCACACCTGAAGCACATCGCTGCATTCCTGTTTTCGCCCATGAAGTTAGAGAGCCTCTTCCGCCCACTTCTCGAAATCAATCGCACGCCTTTGGGCGGTTCGGTACGCTTCCATGTCTTCACGAGCGCCTACCACTACGATGGCCATTTTTCCTTTGATTTTAATGAGGCGGTACACAATCCGAATGCCACTTCCCCTGAGCTTGATTTTCATGAAGCCCGTCAAATCCGTGCCTGCCTTGTTTCCAAGAGGCTTGCCGAATCCGCCTTCGTTCTGCGGCAATGGGTTCGTTCTGATTCTTTCTATAGCCTTAAACACGTGTTTTCGCTGGGAACCATCGAGACGCTTGAGATCCTTGAGAGTATCCGGGTAGAAAGCGACTTCGTACCCGCTCATTCAAACTCGACCTCATCCATCTGATCGAGTTCGTCCTGGCCCACACCCAACTCTGCCATAACATCAGATAGGGAAACGAGTTCATCATCGCTTGTCGCAGCCGTCCTCTTAAGGGCCAACGTCAACAAGGCGAGGTCCTCCTCCGCCTGCTTAGCCTCTCGGTATTCATCGGGCGTCACGATAACGAACGCCGGCTTGTTGTGTTTCAAAACTACAACCGGGTTGTCGTTGCTCACTCTCGAAAACGCAGCGGGACCCTTACCGTGACTGAAATCGCTGATGGGAACAAGATTGTCGAGCATCTTTAAAGCAGGCATCGAGACCTCCAAATATAAAGTCTTTTATGCATTCATTTTAGCATGCAGAAAATACCAGCAATCACGGAATAGTGGCACGGACGAGGCATCGCTTTCCACCAACCGTTGATCATCGACCGAGCAAAATGTCCCGCCAAGAGATCGAGCGAGGATTCCGTCCCTCGAAGAGGGCCGTATTGGCCTCCTCGCGGGACGGAATCCTCGCTCGTTCGTTCCAGCCCGCGTCATCGCGTGCTAGACGGCCAGCTCGCCTGATTCACCCATAAGCCATCGTGCCAGGTCGACGACCTTGATGCCATCCCAATCAGTCGTTTCGTGCCCTGTTCGGGCGATGACGCACTTGGGATAGGCGTCTCGAATCCGTCGCAGCGGATCAAGCTCACGCTCAAGCGTCGCTTCTTGGGAAATGTCGTCACTCACCTGGATATAGACACGGCGGTCACGCCTGATGGCGACAAAGTCTACTTCCTTTTGGTAGAGAACGCCCACGTAGACTTCCCATCCGCGGCGCATAAGCTCGATTGCCACCATATTCTCGTAAACATGGCCAAAATCGAGCTTTTTCGTACCAAGCGCGGCGTAGCGAAACGAGTGGTCGGCCAGGTAGTATTTATCTCCCGTCGACAGGTATTTCTTTCCTGAGACGTCAAAGCGACGAAACCGGTAGAACGCAAACGCATCACACAGGTAGTCGATATACACAGCCAGCGTCTTGTCGCTTATCTTAAGGTTCGCTCGTGACAGCTCAGCCGCCATCCCCTTGAGAGAAGAGATGTTTCCGACGTTATCCATCAGGAACTCGCAGGAACGTTTAAGCTGCTCCGCATTACGTATACGATATTTTTGTCTGATGTCGCGCAGGATAAGAGTTTCAAGCACATCCGAGATGTATGAGAAACGCATCCTTTCGTCCTGGTAGATATAGGAACCCGGCATTCCTCCCTCGCGGACATAGCGAGCAAGGGCCTCGGCTGGAGAAGTGATCTCGTGATACGCCGAGAACTCCGCAAGTGAAAACGGAAAGACCTCGATCTCCACCGTTCTTCCCGTGAACAACGTCGAGAGGTCGCTTGAGAGAAGAAAGGCATTCGACCCCGTGATGTAAATGTCATATTTCTCTGACGCATGAAGACTGTTGATAGCCCGCTCGAACCCTTCACACATCTGGACCTCGTCGATCATGACGATATTCCGGCAACCCTCGATATAATGCTTTTCCACATATGTATGCAGCGCATGGTATTCCGCCAACGGCTCGAACTCAAGTAGATTGAAGTTGACGTGTATGACGTTGGCCGAGGGGTCGTTTGAACGAAGTTGGCTGGCAAACGCCTCAAGCAATTTCGATTTTCCGCATCGCCTGATTCCGGTAATCACCTTGATGTCTGGCGAACCCGCCACCTTGGAGAGCTTATCCATATAGAACGGTCGATTAATAAGTCTCATGGCAATCCACTTCGCAAAATTAAGATTAACTGAAAAACGCGAAGTACAATATATCATCTACTTCGCGTTTTTGAGAAATCCTAGATTTCGCGTAATTATATTCGCCAAGCTATCGCAAACCCGACACGGGTGAGATCTCCGCCTGATTGACCCTGCGCAGCAGTCCGAAGCGAAAGACGCGAGTCCTCAGACCGCTCCGGTAAAGTGAGGGCCGCGACGGTTACCGCGGCCCTCTTGGGAAACGTGTGCGATTGTCAATCGCTCGCGCTAGTCTTCCTTGCGGCGGAAACGAGCAAGGAAGACTCCGATTGCGGCGATCGCGGCACCCAGGCCGCCGATCGCGGCGACGGTCGCCACCGTTTGATCACCGGTGCTCGCAAGTGAGTTAGCGGACTTGCCACCCTGAGCCTTGTCACCAGCGGGCTTTCCCGCCTGGGCGCCATCGTTCGAACCGCCGGATGTCTGCCCACCGTTGCCGGAACCCTGATTGCCACCGGACGCACAAAGCCCCTTCTGCAGCACACGGCACAACCAAGTCACCGCAGGCCGGGGCGGGGGAGCCGAGTTTCCCACTGAGCGACTCTGCTTGCAGCCGGAGCGAAGGGGGGAAACTCGGCCCCCTCCCGCCCCGGCCGGACAGGTCACACTACACTGTGTGCTGCGGCAGGTCCTGCAGAGCGATGACGTCCATGCCCATGTCGTTGGCGCTGCCGTGACCCTGCTGGTCCTCGCGCACCGCTTCGATGGCGCTCACGTACGTGTTGGCGGCAGACATCGCCGTCACGCAGGTCACGCCGCGGCGCACGGCCTCGGTGCGCAACAGATAGCCGTCGCCACGAGAACCCGGGCCGTACGGCGTGTTGATGATTACCGCAATCTTGCCATCGGCGATGAGGTCGCCGATGTTGGGACGCTCGCCGTCGTGCGGGCCGCTGATCTTCTCCACGACTTCGCACGTCACGTTGCCTCCGCGCAGCACGCGCGCCGTACCCTCGGTAGAGCAGATGTCAAAGCCCAGGTAGCGCAGAATGCGGGCGACCGAAAGGATATGGCGCTTGTCGCGGTCGCACACGCTGATGAACACCTTGCCGCAGCTCGGATCGGGCAGCTTGTAGTCGATCGCCAGCTGCGTCTTGGCGTATGCCTCGGGGTAGCTCTTGGCGATACCCATGACCTCGCCCGTCGACTTCATCTCGGGTCCCAGAATAACGTCGGCACCGGGGAAACGGCCCCAGGGCATAACGGCTTCCTTCATGCAGAACCAATCGAGCTGACGCTCGTCGCTCGGCAGGCCCAGGCTGGCGATAGAATCGCCCGCCATGATACGCGCCGCGCACTTGGCGAGCGGCACACCGGTGGCCTTGGAGATAAACGGCACGGTGCGGCTCGCGCGCGGGTTGGCCTCGATCACGTAGACGGTCTCGCCCTTGATGGCGTACTGCACGTTGACCAGGCCGCGGACTCCCAGCGCCATCGCGATGCGGCGCGTGGTCTCGCGGAGCTTCGCCTGCAGGCTCTCGCTAAAGCTGAACGGCGGGATGCAGGTCGCAGAGTCGCCGGAGTGAATACCGGCCTCCTCGATATGCTCCAGGATACCGCCGATGTAGACCTCCTCGCCGTCGCACAGGGCGTCGACGTCGGACTCGATCGCACCCTCCAAGAAGCGGTCTAGGTACACCGGGTAGTCGGGACTAATGCGCGCAGCCTCGGCCATGTAATCGCGCAGATGCTCGGCATCATAGGCGATCATCATGCCGCGGCCGCCCAGCACGTAGCTCGGACGCACCAGCAACGGGTAGCCGATGTGCGCGGCCACGGCCTCGGCCTCCTCAAACGAGGTGGCCTGGCCCGCCGGCGGGTACATAATGCCCAGCTTGTCGAGCAGGGCGGCAAAGCGCTCGCGGTCCTCGGCAAAGTCGATGGCATCGGGCTTGGTGCCTATGATGTTGACGCCACTCTCCTCGAGCATGCGCGCCAGCTTAAGCGGAGTCTGGCCGCCGAGCGTCACCACGACGCCGTCGGGACGCTCAACATCGATGACATCCATGACGTCCTCGTAGGTGAGCGGCTCAAAGTACAAGCGGTCCGAGGTGTCGTAGTCGGTCGAAACGGTCTCGGGGTTGCAGTTGACCATGATGGTCTCAAAGCCGCGGGCCGCCAGCGCGTAGCTCGCGTGCACGCAGCAGTAATCGAACTCGATACCCTGGCCGATGCGGTTGGGGCCGGCGCCCAGGATCATCGCCTTGGGCTTGTCCGCCGGCGTGGTCTCGTCGGGAGCCACGCACTTCTTGGCATCCGGGCTTGTGCGGTAGATGTTCTCGTACGTCTTGTAGTGGTACTCCGTGGCGCTCGAGAACTCCGCAGCGCAGGTATCGACCGTCTTCATGCTGGGGACCACGCCCAGACCCTTGCGATAGGCGCGCACAAAGCGCTCGTCCGAGCCGGTCAGCGCGGCGATCTCGGCGTCGCTCGTGCCGTACTGCTTGAGCAAACGCATCGCATCGGCATCGATATCCTCCACACGCAGGCCGCGGATGCTCTCCTGGACCTGAACCATATCGTTGATGCGGTTGAGGTACCACGGGTCGATGCCGCAGATGGCGTGGATGCGCGCAACATCCCAGCCACGGCGCAGAGCCTCGACCACAAAGAAGATGCGATGCTCGGTCGGAGTTGCCACGGCCTGAGCGAGCTCGTCGTCGCTCAGCTTATCGGCACCCTCTTTGCCACCGGCGCAAATGCCCTGGTGACCGTCCTCCAGCGAGCGCATAGCTTTGCCAAAGGCCTCCTCAAAGGTGCGGCCGATTGCCATGATCTCGCCCACGGCCTTCATGCGCGTGGTGAGCGTGGGGTCGGTGCCCTTGAACTTCTCGAAGGCAAAGCGCGGCACCTTGACCACACAGTAATCGATCGTGGGCTCAAAGCAGGCGGGCGTAGCCTTGGTGATGTCGTTGACGATCTCGTCGAGCGTGTAGCCCACAGCCAGGCGCGCGGCGGCCTTGGCGATGGGGAAACCCGTGGCCTTGGAAGCGAGGGCGGACGAGCGGCTCACGCGCGGGTTCATCTCGATGACGATCAGGCGGCCGGTGTTGGGGTTCACGGCAAACTGCACGTTGGAGCCACCGGTCTCGACGCCGATCTTCTCCAGAATGGCGAGCGAGGCCACGCGCATGCGCTGATACTCAAGGTCGGAGAGCGTCTGCGCCGGCGCCACGGTGATGGAGTCGCCGGTATGCACGCCCATGGGGTCGAGGTTCTCGATGGAGCACACGATGATGCCGTTGCCGGCGTGATCACGCATGACCTCCATCTCATACTCTTTCCAGCCCTCGATGGACTCCTCGACCAGCACCTCGTGGGCAGGCGAGAGCTCCAAGCCCTGGCTCACGATGGAGACGAGCTCCTCGTGGGTGTGAGCGATGCCGCCGCCGGCGCCGCCGAGGGTAAAGCTCGGGCGCAGTACGCAGGGATAACCCACGCGCTCGGCGATGGCCTCGGCGTCGGCCACGCTGTAGGCATAGCCCGAGCGCGCGACCTCCAGGCCAATCTCGGCCATGGCCTCGTTAAAGAGCTTGCGGTCCTCGCCGCGCTCGATAGCGGCCAGGTCGCAGCCGATCATTTCGACGCCGTACTTGTCGAGCGTACCGTCCTTTGCCAGCTCGACGGCGGCGTTCAGACCGGTCTGGCCGCCCAGCGTGGGCAGCAGCGCGTCCGGGCGCTCTTTCTTGATTACGCGCTCGATAAATTCGGCGGTGATGGGCTCGACATAGGTGCGGTCGGCAAGACCCGGGTCGGTCATGATGGTCGCCGGGTTGGAGTTGACCAGGATGACCTCAAAGCCATCCTCCTTGAGCACCTTGCAGGCCTGGGCGCCGGAGTAGTCAAACTCGCAGGCCTGGCCGATAACGATGGGGCCCGAGCCAATGACGAGGATGCGCTTGATGTCAGTACGTTTAGGCATGTTAGTTCTCCTCGGTCTCAGTCTCGGCGAAATTCCAGCCAGCCAGGCGGTCCTTCGCGGTGTCGATGTCCAGGTAGTTCTCCTCGCCGTCCATGAGTCGCGTAAAGGCGGTGAAGAGATAGTGGGCATCGGTG
The DNA here is from genome assembly GCA_046883645.1 of Collinsella sp. Classification (GTDB taxonomy): domain Bacteria; phylum Actinomycetota; class Coriobacteriia; order Coriobacteriales; family Coriobacteriaceae; genus Collinsella. Next base: position 25,244 of record JBKTBE010000013.1, read on the forward strand.
GGGCCGGGCGAGGCCTCGGGATGGTACTGAACCGAGAAGCACGGGGCGTCGAGCAGCTGGATGCCCTCGGCGGTGCCGTCGTTGAGGTTCACGTGCGTCAGGCGAATGCGGCCGAAGCGCTCGTTCATCACGACCGGCGCGATGCCGCGACGCACCCAGGCGCGCAGGTCGCCATCGGCCGCATGCTCGGCCTCGCCGCCGGAAAGCTCCGGGATCAGTTTGCCCAGACTGGGGAACAACAGGCCAAAGCCGTGGTTTTGCGCGGTGATCTCCACGCGACGGCTCACCAGGTTCATAACCGGCTGGTTACCGCCACGGTGACCGAATTTAAGCTTTTCCATTTGGGCACCGCACGCCAAGCTGATCATCTGGTGACCAAGGCAAATGCCAAAGATCGGCACCTTGCCGATCAGCCGCTGCACCTGCTCGTAGGTCTCCACCACGGCATCGGGGTCGCCGGGGCCGTTGGATAAAAAGACGCCGTCGGGATTCATGTCGAGCACCTCACCCGCGGGCGTATCCCACGGCACGACAGTAAGGTCGCAGCCGGCACGGACCAGACCCTCCAGGATGCCGCGCTTGACGCCGCAGTCGTAGGCGACCACGTTGTGGCGGGAAGGAGCGGCAGGGGCAAGCGCAAAGTCATGCGTAGCGGGCAGGTCGGCAGCTGCAAACTCGTGGGGCTCAGGGCGGCTCACGGTCTTGACCAGGTTCTCGCCCACCAGCGTCGGCGCTGCGGCCAGACGCTCGGCAAGCTCGTCGACGTCAAAGATTTCCGTCGAGATAATGCCCATCTTGGAGCCGTTGTCGCGCAGGTGGCGCACAAGAGCGCGGGTGTCGACGCCCTCGATAGCGACGATGCCGTGGGCACGCAGGTACTCCGGCACGCTGACGGCCGAGCGCCAGTTGGAAGGCGTGGCGCACATGTCGCGGACGATCATGCCACGCATGGCGGGAGCGCTCGCGGGGCGGGCGGTATCACCGGGGAAGGCCGACTGGACGTCGGTCTCGTCGATACCGTAGTTGCCGATCTGCGGATAGGTCATGGTTACGATTTGGCCGGCATAGCTCGGGTCGGTCATGACCTCAAAGTAGCCCTCAAGCGAGGTGTTGAAGCAGACCTCGCCGGTCGCGGTGCCCTCGGCACCGCATGCACGGCCATAAAAAATGGTCCCATCCTCAAGGTACAGGATGCAGGGACCGCAGGCGCCCTTGCTGGTTTTGGCCAGCATGCGCTGGCAAAGCTCGCTGGGCGCGAAGGTGCGGGCAGCAGTGCCCGCAGTATGGTTGTTCGCCATAATTCTCCTTCCCGGTCTCTCCGGACCGGCTTAAAGGTTGGTAGTTAGGCCTTGCGGTATTTTAACCGCAAGTATGCGCCATGGCGTTAATTTCATTGAAATGTTTACGAAATGATAATTATGACTTTCTATGCATAATGATTTTTCTGGGACGGGGATTAAAAAAGGCTCTGTTAGACCAGGATTGACATACATGTGTCCCCACGGTGCCATATCTTTGACCCCGTAGACCGCGATGATGGGGGCAGCATGAACGCCGAAGACCTGGTCCTCAACTTCAAGAAGGGCATGGCGAACCTCAGCAAGACCGAGCGCCGCCGCGCTATCGAGTCCGTCAGGGACGTGATCCGCGCGGCGGCGTTCGACGACGCGGCCGGCTCCGCCTGCGAAATCGAACGCTGCCCGCGCTGCGGGTCCGCCGCGGTCGTGAAGAAGGGCAAATCGAAGAACGGCGAGCAGCGCTACCTCTGCCGGGGCTGCGGCAGGACCTTCGGCATGGGCAGCGAGCGCATCCTGGGGACGAGCAGGCTCCCGAAGGAGACCTGGATGGCCTACGCCGAGTGCTTCGTGCTCATGCTGCCCCTGCGCGAGTGCGCGAGGCGCTGCCGCGTCTGCCTCAAGACCGCCTACACCATGCGCCACAGGCTGATCGAGTGCCTCTCGGCCTACTCCCCCTCGTTCAGGGTCGAGCGGGGCTGCGGCTGCGAGCTCGACGAGACCTACTTCCCCGAGTCGTTCAAGGGCAACCACGCGAAGGGGTCGTTCACGATGCCGCGCCCCTCCCGGCACCGCGGCAAGCAGGTGCACAGGCGCGGGCTGTCGCGCGAGCGGATCTGCGTCATGACCGGCGTGAACGACTCGAACGAGACGTTCCTCGAGGTCACGGGGCGGGGCGCCCTTTCGAGGGAGCGCGCCATGGACGCGCTGAGGGGCCGCATCGCGGCCGGCTCGGTCGTCGCGACCGACAGGGCGGCCGTCTACGTCAATGTCCTCGCGGAACTCGAGGTCGCCGCGCACGCGGCCTACGACCCCAAGGACCGCTCCGGGGGAACCATCAACCGGATCAACACCGTCCACTCGCTCCTCGGCGCCTTCATGGAGCCGTTCAAGGGCGTGTCGACGAAGCACCTCGATGCCTACCTCGCCTGGTTCAGGTGGTGCCGAACCTTCATGGCGACCGATTCCGGCGCCGCCGGGCGCACGGTCGCGCGGCAGCTCGCGCACGGCGTCTGCAGGAGCCGCGTCCGCGACATGTTCAACGTGGAGCCGCCCTACATGGACTACTGGGCCGCGCCCGCCGCATAGAGGCGGTAGAATGGTCGCACCGCGATACACGAGGAGGGGTGAGGCCATGCCGTCGAACATGCCGGCCACGACGATCCGCATCGACCCGGAGGTCAAGAAGGAGGCCACGGCCATCCTGGACGAGCTCGGCCTGTCCATGTCCACCGCCGTCAACGCGTTCCTCAGGGCGCTCGTCCGGGAGGGCGGGATGCCGTTCGAGATGAGGGTCAAGATGCCGGCGCCCGACGGGGAGACGGCGAGTTAGCCGGCAGGTCGGCATGTCAATCCTGGTCTAACAGAGCCTTATTTAATCCCCGTCCCAGAAAAATCATCCCGCGCGGGCATTTGGCTCACGCGGGATGATGGCGTCTTATTTGTCCTGCTCCAGCAGATCGGACGGCGTGCGGTCGGGCTTGCCACCGCGGAAGATCTCGCGACCGTGCAGGCGATGCTCCAGGTCACGTTCGGCCTTTTCCTCGTCAATCTTGGTCTGGCTCACCGACGGGTCCTCAATCAGCGACGACACCGAGTTCACCTGCTTTTGAATGCGCTCGGAAATCGTGTCATCCATACTCACGATATGCATCTTCCAGTCGATGTTCGTAGCGGTCGATGAGCTCTTGGTCCACACGAACGTCAGAATGGCGCTCTGGTGGCCCTGTGCGGGGAACATGCCAAAGAAAGAGTCGTGCTGGATCTTGCTGTCCTCGTCGATATAGGCATGCACGTTATACACCACGCGGTCGATCTTATCGTTGAGCAACGCGTTGGTCGCAAGCGCCGCAGCCTGAATCTGCCCGTTGGACAGCAGCTCGAGCTCGTTGGCAGACGACGTGTCCAACACCGTCACCTCTACCGTACCCGTGCGCTCGTCCGCCTCGTCGACGCTAAAGTCGAGCGGGAACTGCGTAAAGCCGTTGCCCCACTCAAGGCCGCCCTTCAGTGCCGTGGAAACGGTATCGACCGAAACGCTCTCGGACAGATTGGCGGTATTCAGACGGCGCATCACGCCGTAGCCAATCTGCATGCCCACGATCAGCATCAAGATGCCGATAACCACGACCATGGCAGTCTTCGTAATGGTATGGCTCACCTGCGAGCCCGAAGGATCGTCCTCGGACAGCGGGTCGATATGTTTTGCCTGGCTCGCGCGATCCTCGCTGCGCAGCCGCGCTAGCGCAGCTTTGTCACCGCGCTTGGCCGCAGCCTCCTTCTCACGCATGCGCTCGGTTCGCTTTTTGGCAAGCGTGGGATCCAAGACACCGGATGCATCGATTTCGGAGAATAACTCCGTCACTTCTTCCGGAGTCAAAGGGTTCTTGTCAGCCATAAACTTCCTGTCATATCAATCAGTCGAGCTCGTGCGCACGCGCACCTTCGAACTGCATTCGATAGTAACGGGCATAGGTGCCGCCACGGGCGAGAAGCTGTTCATGCGTGCCACGTTCCACAACGCGACCATGCTCAACGGTCGCAATCTCGTCAGCATGTTTAATGGTCGAAAGGCGGTGGGCGATGATGATTGTGGTACGGCCGCGTGCCAGCTCTTCGAGCGACGCCTGCACCGCCTCCTCGCTCTCGTTATCCAAAGCACTCGTCGCCTCGTCCAAAATCAGGATCTTGGGGTTCTTGAGAAACACGCGCGCGATGGCAACGCGCTGCTTCTGTCCGCCCGAAAGACGGCTGCCGCGCTCGCCCACCACGGTGTCGTAGCCCTGCGGAAGCGATTCGATAAAGGTATCGATATTGGCGCGGCGGGCCGCCTCGGCGATCTCTTCTGCCGTGGCGCCCGGCTTGCCGTAGGCGATGTTCTCGCCAATCGTACCGTCAAACAGGTAGACATCCTGCTGCACCAGGCCGATGGCGCGGCGCAGGCTCTGCTGCGTCACATCGCGCACGTCCTGACCGTCGATGCTAATGGATCCGGTAGCCACGTCATAAAAGCGCGGCAGCAGCGAACAGGTCGTGGACTTGCCGCCGCCCGAAGGGCCAACCAAAGCGATGGTCTGCCCGGGCTTGATGGACAGGTCCATATGGTCGATAACGGGTCGCTCGTCGGCATAGCCCTCGCCCAGCTCAACGTCCTCGTAGTTAAAGCACACGTCGTGATACTCCACGGCGCCGGCAGTCACCTGCAGATCAGTGGCGCCCGGCTTGTCCTGGATATCCGGCGCCGTCGAGAGCACCTCGTCCATACGCTTAAAGCCGGCGATAGCCTTCTGATACGTTTCGGCCGAATTGACGAGCGTCTCAAGCGGCGTGCAGAACAGCGAAATATAGAGTGCAAAGGTCGCCATATCGACCGCCTGCAGCTGTCCCTGGGCGACCAGCCAGCCGCCCAGCAGCACCACGATCACATAGAGCACGCCCGAGAGCAGGCCATACGTCGCGGTATAGACGCCCATGGCGTGATACATGCTCTCCTTGGACGAAAGATAGCGATTGTTGGAGGCGCGGAACTTGAAGCGTTCGGTCTCCTCGTTGGCAAAGCTCTTGACCACGCGCATGCCCGCCAGCGAATCCTGCAGCTGCGCATTGATGCCGCTGATCTTTTTGCGGTTGTCGCTAAAGACCTCGCGCATACGCATGTTTTGCCAAAACATGATGACCGCAAACGCCGCCGTCACCACGGCCATGGCGAGCGCCAGCACCGGGGCGATGGTAAAGAGGATCACAAACGAGCCGATAATCTCGATGCCGCAGATGATGATCCACTCGGGCACGTGGTGCGCCGCCTCGCAGATATCGAACAGGTCGTTGACCACGCGGCTCATCATGTCGCCCGAGCTGTTGCGGTCGAAGTACGCAAAGCTAAAGCGCTCATACTGGTCGAACAGGTCCTCGCGCATTTTGGACTCCATGCGCGCACCCATCACGTGACCCCAATAGCTCACAAAGTAGCGGCAGGCGCAGCGGACGGCATACATCAGCACCAAGCCCACCGCGATCATGCCGAGCGCCTGCATAATGGCAGCCTGACCCTGAGTAAACAGCCCACCGGTCAAATTGCGCAGGATAATAGGAAACGCAAGGTCAATTGCGGCAAGCGCCAGAGCGCAAACAGTATCAGCAACAAAAAGCCCCATCTGGGGCTCGTAATAAGACAAAAACCTTTTCAGCATGTGATCCTCAAAGAAATATCAGCAACGTAAGGCCCTGGGACAAAGCAATCAGTAGTACTTGCCCCAGGGCTATCCCCACTCGTTACAGTTCGGCTCCGCCCAACCTATGTGCGATGCTATCGCAGGCCAAGGCGCCTACGACGGTCTTGGCGTCTTCGATCTTGCCGTCGAGCACAGCATCGATCAGCTCATGCAGCGGCACCAGGTCCACGTTGACAAACTCGTCATCATCGGGGTTGGGCGCATCAAACTCGAGCTTGGTAGCCAAGTAGATGTGGATGATCTCATCGCAAAAACCGCAGGACGTGACAATCGACGTCAAAAAGCGAATACGACCAGCCCTAAAGCCCGTCTCCTCATGCAGTTCGCGCTTGGCGCAATCGAGCGGGTCCTCGCCTGGATCGAGCTTACCGGCGGGAATCTCGACCGTCACGCGGTCGATGGCGGTGCGGTACTGACGCACCAGTACGATCTTGCCGCTCTCGGTCAGCGCCACAACGGCCGCCGCACCCGGATGGCGAACGATATCGCGGGCGCTGCGGTGACCGTTGGGCAGCTCAACCTCAAGACGGTGGACGTCGAGGATCTTGCCCTTCCAGGCGCACTCCTCCGAAGAATCTTCTCGTGCAGCGCGGCATCGTGCGGGTCGTCATCGCCCAGCACCAGCGCCGGCTCGTCAGCGACCTCGCCACCAGGCTCGCCCTCGGCGTGCCCATACATGCGGCTGTCCTCTTCGACGATCCGCGCGTCCACGAGCTCTTCGTTCTTCTCGTCCATCCGTCTCATTCCTCTCGGATTTTAGGCATCCCAAGCGTCGCGGCCGCGCAGCGCGCGCAGGCCGATGTCGTGACGCAGGGTCTTGCCCTCAAAATCAATCTTCTCGCAGGCCTCGTAGGCAAGGTTGCGAGCGTTCTCGAACGTGTCGCCCAGAGCGGTCACGGCAAGCACGCGGCCACCATTGGTCACGAGCTGGCCGTCCACCACGGCGGTGCCGGCATGGTACACGGTCACGTTCTCCATGGCCTCGGCGTCGGCGATACCGGTGATGACCTTGCCCTTCTCGTAGCTGCCGGGGTAGCCCGCGCTCGTCAGGACAACGGCCACGGCCCACTCGTCGCGCCAGTCGAGCTCAATCTGGTCGAGCTCGCAGTTGGCGCAGGCGAGCATGACCTCGACCAGGTCGTTCTTAAGGCGCGGCAGCACGACCTGCGTCTCGGGGTCGCCAAAGCGGGCATTGAACTCCAGCACCTTGGGGCCGGCAGGCGTGAGCATAAAGCCGCCGTACAGGCAGCCGCGGTAGTCGATACCCTCGGCAGCGAGCTCGGCCACGGTCTGCTCCATGACCTTCACCATCGTGTCGTGCTCCTCGTCGGTCACGATGGGCACCGGGCTGTAGACGCCCATGCCGCCGGTGTTGGGACCAAGGTCGCCCTCGAGCGCGCGCTTGTGGTCCTGCGAGGTGGCCATGGGGCGCACGGTCTTGCCGTCGGTAAAGGCCAGCAGCGAGCACTCGGGGCCAACGAGCATCTCCTCGATAACCACGGTGCTGCCGGCATCGCCAAAGGTGCCGCCAAAGCACTCGCGCACGGCCTCCTCGGCCTGCTCAAGTTCGGTCGCCACGATAACGCCCTTGCCCGCGGCAAGGCCGTCGGCCTTTACGACCAGCGGGGCGCCCTGCTCGCGCACGTAGGCGAGAGCCGAAGCCTCGTCGGTAAACGAGCCGTAGGCTGCCGTCGGGATACCGGCGCGCTCCATGAGCTGCTTGGAGAACAGCTTGGAGCCCTCCATCTGGGCGCCCTCGGCACCCGGGCCAAAGCAGGGAATACCCGCCGCGCGCACGGCGTCGGCCACGCCCGCCACGAGCGGAGCCTCGGGGCCAATTACCACGAGTCCGCATCCGTGGCTCTGCGCAAACGCCGCCACGGCTGCAGGATCGCAGTCGTCGAGAACAACGTTCTCGCCGCAGCTCGCGGTGCCGCCGTTACCCGGCGCAATGTAGAGCTTGCCGGCGCGCGGTGATGCTGCGAGCTTAGCTGCCAAAGCATGCTCACGGCCGCCGCTGCCCAACAACAGGATGTCGATGGTTTGAGTGTCCGCCTTCAAGGGTGCCTCCTCTATGGATTAACGGCTCGCTCCGCGCGAGCCCTTTGCAAGCAAATATACCCCTCGGCCGCCCGCTTGGGCTGCAAAGGGGTATATCGCAATAACCAAATAGTCCCGATTACTTCCAGAATCGGTTGATGATCTGCTCGCGACCAGCGCCAACGCCAATGAACGTCACGCGGGTGTGTGCCAGATCCTCGATAAACGCCACGTAGTCCTGAGCCTCCTGCGGCAGCTCGTCAAAGCTGCGGCAACCGGTGATGTCGCACTTCCAGCCAGGGAGCTCCTCGTAGATGGGCTTGGCATGCTCAAAGCGCACCTGATGCTCGGGCACGCTCGTGTAGCGCTCGCCATCGACGTCGTAGGCCACGCACACCTTGATGGTGTCGAAGGCCGAAAGCACGTCGAGCTTGGTCACGGCGATGTCGGTGAGGCCGTTGACGCGCGAAGCATAGTTGGCGATAGGGCCGTCAAACCAGCCGCAACGACGACGACGACCGGTGGTCACGCCGTACTCATAGCCCTCCTCGGTCAGCGTGTGGCCGGCCTCGGACTCATAGGAAAGCTCGGTGGGCATGGGGCCCGAACCGACGCGGGTGATATAAGCCTTCATGACGCCCAGCACGCGATCGACGTTCTTCATGCCGACGCCGGAGCCGGTAATGGCGCCGCCGGCGGTGCAGTTGGAAGACGTCACGTACGGATAGGTGCCGTGGTCGATGTCGAGCAGCGTCGCCTGGGCACCCTCAAACAGCAGGTTCTTGCCCTCATCGATCATGTTGTTGAGCAGCAGGCTCGTCTCGGTGATGTAGGGACGCAGGCGCTCGGCCATCGGCAGGTACTCGTCGCAAATCTGGTCCACGGTGTAGGTGGGCAGGTTGTAGATGAGCTCGAGCTCGGGGTTCACGCGGGCGAGAGCGGTCTCCAACTTGTCGCGGAACAGCGTCTCGTCCAGCATGTCCTGCATGCGCAGGCCAATGCGGGCCATCTTGTCCTGATAGCACGGACCAATGCCGCGCTTGGTGGTACCGATGTTCTTCTTGCCGAGCTTCTGCTCAAAGGCGCCATCCAGATCGATGTGGTACGGCATGATGACATGCGCGTTGCCGCTAATCTTGAGGTTCTTGGTGGTGATGCCGTCGGCCTCGAACATGTCGATCTCCTCAAGGACAACCTTGGGGTTGACGACGCAGCCGTTACCGATCACCGACACGTGGTCGGAATACATGATGCCGGAAGGTACCTGGTGCAGGCCGTACTTCTTGCCGTTGACGACGATGGTGTGACCGGCGTTGTTGCCGCCCGAGTAGCGCACGACGGCATCGAAGTCGCCGGCGACCAGGTCGCAAATCTTACCCTTGCCCTCATCGCCCCACTGGGCACCGACCAAAACGGTTGACGGCATGTTTACTCCTTACATTCATGGCCTGTCTACGCGCCATGCCGGCACGCAGAAGCACAAAACATTCCCAGTATACCCGTGCAACGGGCGCCTGTCCTACTCCTCGGCATGTGCCCCATCAAGCTCATAGAACTTGGTGGATGCCGGCAGGAACATCAGGTCGACGTCGCCGATCGGGCCCGAACGGTTCTTGGCCACGACGATGCGCGTAACGCCCTCGTCGGGTCGATCGTCGCGCGAGGCTTCGGCCTCGTCGGCGGAGCGGTCCAAGAACATGACGATATCGGCGTCCTGCTCGATGGAGCCCGATTCACGAAGGTCGGAAAGCTGCGGGCGCTTGCCGGTACGGGATTCGACCTGACGCGAGAGCTGCGACAGCGCGATGAGCGGGATCTTGAGCTCCTTGGCCATGATCTTCAGACCACGCGACATCTCCGAAACCTCGACGGTACGGCTCTCGGAGCGGCGTCCCGGCGGAGGACTCACCAGCTGCAGGTAGTCCAGGATGATGATTGCCTTCTCCTTGTTATGGAGCATACGGCGGCTCTTGGCGCGAATCTCGGTCACTGTGGTGCCGGGCGTATCGTCAATCAGAATATCGAGCTTGGACAAGGTCTGCGTAGCCTCGTTGATATTGGCCCACTGCTCGGGGCTAATGCGGCCCATGCGGAAGTCACTGATCGAGATCATGGCGTAGGCGCAAATCAGACGCTGGGCAATTTCCTTGCCCGACATCTCCAGCGAGAAGAAGCCGACGGTATAACCAGCAGCGGCAGCATTGAGCGCCAGATTCAGGGCGAACGACGTCTTACCCACGGCAGGGCGGGCGCCGATAATGATGAGCTGACCCTCGCGGAAGCCCATGAGCATGCGGTCGAGCGACGGGAAGCCCGTGGGCACGCCCGCAGCCTGGCCACCGGCCTGGCACACTTCCTCGGCCTCGTTATAGGCCTCGACCATAAACTCGGTCAGCGTCTTGTAGCTCGACTTGACCTCGCGTGCCGTGACCTTGAGCAGCTTGCTCTCGGCCAGCTCGACAACCTCTTTGGTGTCGGTGGGGGCGTTATAGGCCAGCGCGTTGATCTCGTTGGTAGCGCCGATCAGTTCGCGCAGCATCGAGTCGCGGCGAACGATGGCAGCATGGTGTTGCCAGTTGACGAGCGACAGGGTCTGGCCCATCAACTCCAAAATGTACGCCTCGCCGCCCACGGCATCGAGTTTGTTGATGCTGCGCAGGTAATCGATCAGCGAGATGGAGTCGATGGGGATGCGGCTGTTGTACATATCGACCATCGCGGTGTAGATGGTCTTATGGATGGGCCGGTAGAAGTCATCGGGCTGCAGCTCGACCTGGGCCTCTTCGACCACCTCGGGCGACAGCAGCATAGCGGCCAGAACATTGGCCTCTGCATCTTGGTTTTGGGGAAGACCTAACTTGGAGCCGCGGTCCTCAACCGTCAGCCCAGTCTCCCTATCGTCATATGCCATGAGCATCCTCATTCATATCGCTTGCGAGCATCCATAGTATCAGCCACGGCTTTAAAACAAGCCGCGTGCCGACAATCATCACCGAACGAAACGGATGAACGGTCCCACAAATAGACCTCACCGCAACGTCCCCTATGGCACTCACGTAGCGCTAAAAAGCAAAAGGGCGCCCTGGTCTCCCAGAGCGCCCTTCTTAGAACAAGATTGTTGCGTCGCAGCAAATGCTACTCGGCAGCAGCCTCAGTCTCGACCTCGGCGGTCTCGGCCTCGGCGACCTCAGCGGCCTCCTCGACCTCAGCCTCGGCAGCGAGCTCCTCGGCGGTAACGCCGACGAGAACGACAACCTCGGCCTTGATCTCGCGGTACAGCGAGATGGAAACGGTGTGGGCACCGGCAACCTTGATAGGCTTACCGAGCTCGACGCGCTTGCGGTCGATGTCCATACCGAGCTGAGCCTTGATGGCGTCAGCGATCATAGCGGCGGTAACGGAGCCAAAGAGGATGCCCTCGTCGCCGACCTTGACGTCAACGGTGACCGTCTTGCCCTCGAAGGCAGCCTTGGTCTCGTTGGCGGTAGCCAGACGGACGGCCTCGCGCTTGGCGATGTTGTTGCGACGCTCGTCAAGCTGCTTGAGGTTGCCCTTGGTGGCGGCAACAGCGAGCTTCTTGGGGAACAGGAAGTTCTCAGCGTAACCCTGAGCGACCTCTACGACGTCACCCTCGCCGCCCTTGCCCTTGATCTCATCGAGAAGAATAACCTTCATGATGCGTCTCCCTTCTTAGCCGCGGTCGCGGTTGCCACGAGAGGAAACCACGGGGACGGTGTACGGCAGGAGAGCCATCTCGCGGGCGCGCTTGATGGCGTTGGCGATGTCATGCTGATGCTGCGTGCAAGCGCCAGTGACGCGACGGGGCTTGATCTTGCCACGGTCGGTCATGTACTTACGGAGAAGCTGAGTGTCCTTATAGTCGATGAACTCAGTGTTCTCCTTGCAGAACTGGCAGTACTTACGACGCGGCTGACGTGCAGAATAATCATTAGCCATGTCAAAATACCTTTCATTTGGCAACTTCGGCGAGCCGAAGCCGCCTCTCACTCAAAAATAGGTGAACAACCCTTAGAACGGGATGTCCTCATCGTAGACGTTGACCGCAGGCGGCGTAGCCACCGGCGCGGCGGGACGTGCTGCGGGCGCGGGGGCTGCGGGGGCGTAACCGCCCTGATCGTAGCCACCCTGGCCACCACGGGAGCTCATAAACTCGATCTCATCGACGATGACCTCAAGCTTGCTCCGGCGCTGGCCGTCGCGCTCCCAAGAGCTGTAGCGCAGCTTGCCCTCGATCGCGACCTTGTTTCCCTTTGCCAGGAA
>JBKTBE010000108.1:0-2887 GCA_046883645.1 Collinsella sp.
GATCGGCAACGAGCGTCGTGTGGCGGCCCTCTCGGGCCCCAACCATGCCGAGGAAATCTGCCGCGGCGGGCTTTCTGCCGCCGTCATCGCCAGCGAAGACCCGCAGATAGGGGAGACCTTTAAGGAGCTGCTGCTTTCCACGGCCTTCCGCATCTACCTATCGCAGGACATGACTGGCGTCGAGGTTTGCGGCGCCATGAAGAACGTTATCGCCATCGTATGCGGCATCTCCGCGGGCTCGGGCGCGGGCGACAACACACTTGCCCTCATCATGACGCGCGGCTTGGCCGAGATCAGCCGTCTGGTGCATGCCCGCGGCGGTCAAGCTATGACCTGCATGGGACTTGCCGGCATGGGCGACCTCATTGCCACCTGCACCTCGGAGCATTCGCGCAACCGTACCTTTGGCTACGAGTTTGCCCACGGCGTGTCGCTCGACGAGTACCAGACGCGCACGCATATGGTGGTGGAAGGCGCCGTCGCCGCCCGCAGCGTCAGCGAGCTCGCCCGTTCACTGGGCGTAGACATTCCGCTCACCTTTGCCGTGGAGCAAACGCTCTACAACGGTGTTACTTTGGATAGGGCGCTCGAGATTCTTACCGATCGCGTCCCCTCTCAAGAGTTCTACGGACTCACCGACTAGCGCAGAAAGGCTTCTACCATGGGTTCCATTAAAATCGCTCCGTCCGTCCTTTCGGCCGATATGGCCAACCTCAAGGGAGAGCTCGACAAGATCGCCGGCGCCGACTACGTGCACTTCGACGTCATGGACGGCCACTTTACCGGCAACCTCACCTTTGGCGTCGACATCCTCAAGGCCGTCAAGCGCTCCACCAACGTGCCGATCGATGCGCACCTCATGGTGTCGAACCCCGACGAGACGGTCGATTGGTACGCCGACGCCGGTGCCGATATGATCACGGTCCACTACGAGGCCTCCACGCACCTGCACCGCACGCTCACCCATCTACAGCAGCGCGGCGTCAAGGCCGGCGTCGTGCTCAACCCAGCCACCCCCGTGTGCGTGCTCGAGAGCATCATCGACGTTGTCGACATGGTGCTGCTCATGAGCGTGAACCCCGGCTTTGGCGGCCAGAGCTTTATTCCCGGTACCATTGCCAAACTGCACGAGCTCAAGGCCATGTGCGAGCGTCACGGCGTGTCGCCCCTGATCGAGGTCGACGGCGGTATTTCTTCCAAGAACATTGCCGATGTCGTCAAGGCCGGCGCCAACGTGCTCGTGGCCGGCTCCGCCGTATTTAAGTCCGAAGATCCCGCCGCCGAGGTTGCGCTGCTGCAAAAGCTGGGCAACGAGGCCGCACAGGAGGCATAAACCCTTATGACCGCAGGTCAAAACCGCATACCCGTGAATCTTGACTATGCCGCCTCGACGCCCATGCGCGCCGAGGCGCGCCTTGCGCAGCGTGAGTACGACGAGAGCGAGCTTGCCGGCGTCAACCCCAACTCGCTGCACTCGCTTGGCCGCAAGGCCGCCGCACGCCTGGAAGTCGCCCGTCGCGAAATCGCCCGTAGCTTTGGCGCACGCGTTCGCCCGTCCGAGATCGTCCTGACCAACGGCGGCACCGAGGCCAACCAGCTGGCGCTCCTCGGTCTTGCCGAGGGCGCCCGCCAGCGCGACCGAAAGCGTAACCGCGTGATCGTATCTGCCATCGAGCACGATTCGATTTTGGACAACCTGCCGCTGCTGCGCGCCGCCGGCTTTTCCGTCGACCTGGTGCAGCCCTGCCGCGCGGGCTACATTGAGCCTCACGCGCTGAACGACTTACTGGGCGACGACGTCGCGCTCGTGAGCATCATGGTCGCCAACAACGAGACCGGCGTGGTGCAGCCCATCCGCGAGCTTGCCGCGGCCGCGCATACCGTGGGCGCCCTGTTCCACACCGATGCCATCCAGGGATATCTGCACATTCCGCTCGATGCCGCCGAGCTGGGCGTCGATGCTATGTCCGTCGCCGCCCATAAAATTGGCGGTCCTGTGGCATCCGGCGCACTCTACCTTAAGAGCCGCACGCCGCTGCGCCCGCGCATCTTTGGCGGCGGACAGGAGGCCGGTCGTCGTGCCGGCACGCAGGACCTGCGTACACAGCTGGCTTTTGCCGCTGCCGCCCGTACGCTGGCGCCCCATGTGGCCCAGGAGCGTGCGATGCTGCAAGCCCTTTCCGACAAGCTCTACGCCACGCTTACGGCCCATCCGCGTATTCATGCCACCATGGGCGACTACGCACAGGCCGATCACCTGCCGGGCATGGTCTCCATCTACGTCGACGGCATGGACTCCGAGGAGCTCATCGTCAAGCTCGATGCCGCCGGCTTTGAGGTATCGGCCGGTTCCGCCTGCTCGAGCGGCAGCATGGACCCGAGCCATGTTCTCAGCGCCATGGGTATTGGCCGCGAACAGGCCCTGGGTGCACTGCGTATCTCCTTCGATGACCGTGTGGACCCGGCCGATCTGGACGATTTTGCTCAAGCGCTGCTGTCGATCGTAGGAGCCGCATGATAGTCTCCGAGTTTGAACGTGCGCTGCTGACGCGCTACCCCAAGGCGGACGCCGAGGGCTGGGATCACGTAGGACTCTCCGTTGGCGATCCGGCCGCGGAGATCACCGGCGTTGCCTGCGCACTCGATGCGACCGAGGCTAATGTTCGACGCGCACAAGAAGCCGGTGCCAACGTGCTGCTGACGCATCATCCCATATACATCAAGGCGCCCGAGGCCTTTTGTCCGGCGGATTCCGCACGCCCCCAATGCAGCGCGGCGCTCTACGAGGCAGCGCGTTGCGGCGTGAGCATCATATCGCTCCACACCAACCTGGACCGCTCGCACGAAGCCCGTGTCTGCCTGAGCAAGCTGCTGGGTGCCGTACCCG
>JBKTBE010000108.1:2897-3852 GCA_046883645.1 Collinsella sp.
CTGGAGCACGTGGACGGCCCCGAGGCCACCGGCCTGGGCGCACTTGCAACGCTCAACGACTCGTGCGCGCTGCGCGATCTTGCCACCCGTGCTGCCACGGCCTTTGGCAGCGACCCGCGTGTGTGGGGCAAAGCTGATCGCCCGTGCCGCACCGTCGCCATTTTGGGCGGCTCCCTGGGCGACTTCGGAGAGCTCGCCATCGCCGCGGGCGCAGATGTTGTCGTGACGGGCGAGGCGGGCTACCACGTGGCGCAAGACCTTGCCTTACGCGGGCTGCCGGTGATCTTGCTCGGCCACGACCGCTCCGAGGAGCCGTTCGTTGATATATTGATGAACTCTGCAGTTGACGCCGGGGTCGACCCCCGTCATGCGATTAAAATACTGAACCCTTGCCAATGGTGGACTGTGACAAAAGGAGAGAACTTATGAGCGCCGGCGCTACGCTACTCAAGCTGCAACAGATCGATTTGGAGCTCGCCCGCAACAAGAGCGAACTTGCCAATATGCCGGAGCTCAAGGAGCTCGCTTCCAAGCGCAAGACCTACGTTAAGCTCAAGGCCGAGATGACCAAGCTTTACGCCCAGCGCAAGGATCTGGATATTGAGCTCGACGATCTCAACACCACCGAGATCCAGACCAACAACGCCATCGAGGCTGCCAAGAAGCGCTACGTTGATGGCTCTGACTACCGCGAGGTTCAGGACCTGGAGAATGAGCTTGCCACCCTGGCAAAGCGTCTGGACAAGATCGAGCACACCCGCAAGGATGTCGTTGTCGCCCATAAGGAGGCGCTCGACCGCGAGACTCGTGCGCAGGCTATCATCGCTAAGTTCGAGGAGGGCGTGAAGGCCGATACCAAGGCTGCCCGCGCCAAGGCCGCCGACCTGCAGGCCCAGATTGATGCCGCGACCAAGCAGCGCACCGCCCTTGCCGCTACGCTGCCGACCGACGTGCT
>JBKTBE010000014.1:0-35357 GCA_046883645.1 Collinsella sp.
CCGGTGGCGAGCGCAACCGTCTGAACTTGGCGCTCACGCTCAAGCAGGGCGGCAACCTGCTGCTCCTCGACGAGCCCACGAACGACCTCGACGTCGAGACACTGTCCTCGCTCGAGGCGGCGCTGCTCGAGTTCCCGGGCTGCTCGGTGGTCATTAGCCACGATCGTATGTTCCTGGACCGCGTCGCCACGCACATTCTGGCGTGGGAGGGCACCGACGAGAATCCGGGCAACTGGTATTGGTTCGAGGGCAACTTCGAGGCCTATCAGGCCAATCGCATCGAGCGCCTGGGCGAGGACGTGGCCCAGCCGCATCGTATCCACCGTAAGCTGACGCGCGACTAGATCGTTACGCGGTTTTCCAAACCGCGTAACTGCTCGACGCTGCGCGGGTCGCAAGCACCCCATCTTGCCGTTCAAGCCGTCGTTCGCGTACCGAAGTACGCGTCGCTCCTCTTTCACGGCAACCTGGGGCACTTGCGGCCCGCTCGCTGTTGGTTACGCAGCATCAACAAATAAAAACGGCTCAAATCCTGATTTGAATTTGAGCCGTTTGTCGTTACTGCTCGGGTTCTTCGACTTTATCGATGGCCCAGGTGGATCCGAGGCCACCGGTGGTGTTGCGGCGGATGCGCACGGTAACCTCGCGGCGCTCGCCGGCCTGCGTGTAGCGCAGGGGGAAGCTTGCGCGGTTTCGCGCGGCCTCGATGGTACCGCGCTCGCGGGCGATCCAGTAGTACTCGCCGACGATGCCGAGGGTATCGGCACCGTAGGGGAGATAGGTCGACAACTGGTGCAGAAGCGGGCCGGGGCAGAAGACCTCGGTTGCGAAATCAACGGGGAAGTCCTCGGGGATGGCGGGCGCTGCAGGTGCGGGGGCCGGTACCATCGCCGGTGCGGAGGCCTGCTCATTGACGGGCGTCACCTCGATGATGGGCGCGGGTTCGGCGCCGAGTACTGATTCGGTGTCCGCTTTCGGCATCGCCGCGGAATCTGCGGGCTCGACGATGGCGGGTGCGTCTGCGGTCGCGGTGTCGAGCTCGACTTGCGGAGCGCTCTGATTCTCGACGCTCGGCTTTGCCTCGATGGGCGTGGATGCCATGGTGGTGATGCCGGCATTGGCATTCTCGGGGTCATAGACGACCGTGAGCGAGATGGCGGGCTGCGGCGTCTCGGGCTGCGGCGCCGACTCGGTAGCGTCTTGATCGGCGGGCTCGTCGGACTGATCGTCCTCGGCCTCGTCACCAAAGACATCGCTGTTTTGGAACGCAGACGTCTCGGGCTGGTCAGCGGCTTCTTCGGTTGTCGACTTGGGCGCTTCGTTGAGCTCCACAGTGGCTTCCTGCTCGGATATGACTTCGGGATCGGTCGATGCGGCGATTTCGGTTCCTGCTGTTACCTCAATAGCGACTTCGGTCTCTGTCTCGGGCTCGGGTTCCGGCGCGGCTTCAACCATGGCTTCGGGCTCGGGACGCTTGACGTGCCTGGGGCGCACGGCTTTGAGGTCCTTTTCGCCGCGTTTCTTCTTTTTGTAGGACTGCTTGGCGCCCTTGGCAGCCTTGGGCTTGTCCTCGCCCTTGGCAAGGGCGGTATCCCAGGCCTCGTTGGCGATGACGGTGGCATACAGGCGGCCGCCCTTAAAGACGGTCAGCTTAATGCAGTCGTCGAGCTCCTCGAGCAGCTCACGCGTGGACTCAAAGCCCAGGTCGTAAGCGGTCATGTCGCCGGCGGCGAGTGCCTCCTCGACCTGCGTCATAAACGTTTGCTTGCCGCACCCAATCGCATCGCGCAGCAGGCGATACAGATAGATGTGGTTGCCCGGCGATAGCGTGGGCCTAACTATTGTCTTGCTCATGGCAAATCTCCTCTTTACACACCAAAGCATCTTACCATCGCACAGGGCTTGCCATCTCGTCGCCCAAGGCAAACGGGCGCGACCGTTGCCGGTTCGCGCCCGTTGTGCAGGTCGGTTATCTATGAGAGGCAAACGTGCTTAGTTGCCCGATGCCGTGCCTTGGCTCGAGCTATCAGATGCCGTGCCGGAAGCGGTTCCGCTCGAGCTGTTCGAGCCGTTGGTGTTGCTGCTGTCTGCTGTGCCCGTTCCCGACGTGGTGTCGCTCGTCTGGCCGCCCGTGCTCGGCTGCGAACCGTCAGTCGTTTGGCTTGAGTCGGTCGTGCCGGACGGCGTGCCACTGTTTGCCGTAGAGGAATCGGTGCTCTGCGATTGGTTTTGGGTGTTCGAGGACGAATTGGCAGAGGTAGAACTGTCTTGCGTGTCGTCCGTCTGTGCCTGCTGATCCTGCGACTGGGTGTTGCCATTTGCATCGCTCTCGGTCGTGCGCGACGAAAGGATTGGCTCGGGGCGCTCGCCCAGACCCTCACCGGCGGTGGTGATAAGGATGGCGCCGGCGCAGGCGATGACCGCGACGATGGCGATGGCGATCGAGAAGACGATGACCTTCTTTTGCGTCTGGCTGCGCTCTGCCGCCGCCTTGGCGCGCAGGCTGTCGGGAGCGACGCGCGCCGTGGTCGCGCGCCCCGCAACTTGGCGCATCTCCTGCGTGGTCGCGGCGCCACCTAGGTGCTCCTTGACATCGGGCTCAACGGGCTCATAGGCGCCGGCGGGGTAGTCGACGTCGGCGTGCGTACCTTTGAGGGCTTTGGCGCTGGCAGAGATAAAGTGGCGGTAGACCTGCGAGGACACAACGGTGATGACCGAGCTCACGGCGGCGCCAATTACTGAACCAGCGATACCAATCTTGGAAGCAAGCGCGACGCTTGTGGCGGCGGCAGCGGCGCCAGCGATGATCTGAGGAATGGAAATGTCATCGAACAGGCCCTTTTTGGGCGCGATGGCCATGGTCTGTCCGATGGAATGGTTTTCGTGCACGCCGTTGTTGAGCGCGGCCGGTGTCATGACGCGCGTGCGCGGCGCGTCGGTGTACTTGGTTGTCATACGGGGTCCTCCCGGTGTAAATCTGCTTCGTTTCGTGTAGCCATCAGGGTACCCACCAGATGTGAATCGTACGTGACATTTAACAGATACCATCAACTCATCAAGGGGGCTTGCTGTCTTTGGTGCAATAGCTTGATGCTAAACTGGATTAACGATTGCGAGGTGGTTTACGTGATGTACCCGTATATGACATTCGAAGACGGTACCGAGGTCGTTCATTCTGACCTGATAACAGATGGGGATATCGAAAAGGTTATCGTGCATTTTGAACGACCGACGGCAGAGGGCTTCGACTCCGCTCGCTGTGAGTTGCCTTCCTGTTCGTGGACTGACTGGGAAGGGCATTTTACTCAGAGTGAAAAACGAGCTTTCGAAGAGTGTTTGAGCAAATAATTTAGATTAGTTCGAGTTTAGTTCGAATAAAGAAGCCGAATACGATGACCTAAAGCGTATGCATTTTTAGTATTAGATGCGTATGAAATGGAGGATGTGAATGGATGAGCTAATAGACTTTAAAAAACGATTTCTCAAGAATGGCGAGCTGGTTTCAATTCCAAAAAAGGAAAGCTATAAAAGAATCATGCTGCTATGGGCCGTCTCTTTCTTTGAATTAAATACAAGTTATACGGAGCTTCAGGTTAATCGTGTGCTGTCACAGCTCTATCCTGATTATGCCGTGTTGAGGCGGTACTTGGTTGATTATGGATTCCTATTAAGGGATGAGCGAGGCCTGAAATACGAGGTTAATCGTGATGTTCACGGTATTGAGAGCTAGCCGTCCGGTTCGGGTCCTATATATTGCTAGAGGGATAAGCGAAATAGGCAATTGGTGTGCGAATATTGCTTTGCCAATGCTGATTTACGAGGTAACTCACGATGTTTCTGCAACTGCTTTGATGGTCTGCTGCAGATTTGCCCCCTCTCTGTTTTCAGTTGCGCTCGCGCAGCTGCCTCAGAAGATGGGTATCGGGACACTGCAGGCCATGAGATTGGCAGACTTAATTCGCGCGGGATTATTCGTTTGCTATATTTTTGTTGATAGTAAATGGAGTATGTTTGCTATTACGTGCGCGGTATCGCTTTGCCGAACGGTTGAAATGCCCTGCTTTTACTCGTTGTTAAGAGCCAATACGAATAGTATCAATCGCGACGTAATTAATAATTCGTTTGGGTTTCTGCAGAATTTGATGATGGTTCTGGGGCCAGTTGCCGGCGGTTTTGTTGTCGCTCAATTTGGGGCGGAGGCTGTTCTTGCATTAGACGCGCTTTCTTTTGCCGCGTCGTTCTGGTTGCTGCGAGATGTTCCGTCGGTTATCGAGGTTAATGATAAAGAGGGGATAAGCAAAAATGAAAAAAACAGGACTGCATTTAGTGATCTTAGCGCGAAGCACTTGGCAATTGGTTTCCTATTAATCGATATTTCTAGTGGTGTGGCATTCGGCTCTCTGAATTCTCTTTTGCCAGCTATTGCGCAATTGCAATTTGACTCGTCATCGATACAATACGGATTCCTTCAGAGTAGTCTTACAATCGGACTGTTGTTCGGAAATACAATATATGGTCGTTTAATTAGTGGTTCCGATTGCGTTAAATCATATTGTTTTGTGACGTATCTTGCGCTCGGTGCGTATCTGGCGTTTGGCTATCGCTATGCGTCTGGGATATCGTTTATTTTCCTTTTTATCGTCGGTGCCGGAAACGCCATTCAAGATGTGCTTCTCATAACATCGCTGCAGGATTTGGCGAGAGACGAATCTGAATCGATAAGCCTGTTTTCAATTAGGGAGTCTTTGCAATCGGTTGCTGTTGTTATTTCAACACTCCTTGTTTCGCTGTTCACGAGCATCGCGATGTTCTCAATTCTCGTTACAGGACTTGGTGTATTTTCAATTATGATGGTAGTTGTGTTTCAATTGAATTATTTGCGAAAGATGTGACGTTGATATGCCTAAAACGCTTTTAGTATTTCCCCCAGGATGGAGTCCAGTGGGGCCGTATCTTGCCTTGCCTGTTTTGAAGTCATATCTTCAAGAGGTTGAACAATATAAAGTTGACATCGTTGACTTAAACGTGGATTTTTACGATGACCTCCTATCTTATAGACATGTCGAAGAGTGCTGTAAAAGGTATCGGGAATCAAAGGATTCGTTTAGTTCGAATGTTCAATTAACAATCGAGTTGATACAAAAGTCAGCACTTAATGTTGACGAGGCAAAAGATATTTTCAGATCGAAGAGATACTTTAAGGCTCTGTTAGACCAGGATTGACATACATGTGTCCCCACGGTGCCATATCTTTGACCCCGTAGACCGCGATGATGGGGGCAGCATGAACGCCGAAGACCTGGTCCTCAACTTCAAGAAGGGCATGGCGAACCTCAGCAAGACCGAGCGCCGCCGCGCTATCGAGTCCGTCAGGGACGTGATCCGCGCGGCGGCGTTCGACGACGCGGCCGGCTCCGCCTGCGAAATCGAACGCTGCCCGCGCTGCGGGTCCGCCGCGGTCGTGAAGAAGGGCAAATCGAAGAACGGCGAGCAGCGCTACCTCTGCCGGGGCTGCGGCAGGACCTTCGGCATGGGCAGCGAGCGCATCCTGGGGACGAGCAGGCTCCCGAAGGAGACCTGGATGGCCTACGCCGAGTGCTTCGTGCTCATGCTGCCCCTGCGCGAGTGCGCGAGGCGCTGCCGCGTCTGCCTCAAGACCGCCTACACCATGCGCCACAGGCTGATCGAGTGCCTCTCGGCCTACTCCCCCTCGTTCAGGGTCGAGCGGGGCTGCGGCTGCGAGCTCGACGAGACCTACTTCCCCGAGTCGTTCAAGGGCAACCACGCGAAGGGGTCGTTCACGATGCCGCGCCCCTCCCGGCACCGCGGCAAGCAGGTGCACAGGCGCGGGCTGTCGCGCGAGCGGATCTGCGTCATGACCGGCGTGAACGACTCGAACGAGACGTTCCTCGAGGTCACGGGGCGGGGCGCCCTTTCGAGGGAGCGCGCCATGGACGCGCTGAGGGGCCGCATCGCGGCCGGCTCGGTCGTCGCGACCGACAGGGCGGCCGTCTACGTCAATGTCCTCGCGGAACTCGAGGTCGCCGCGCACGCGGCCTACGACCCCAAGGACCGCTCCGGGGGAACCATCAACCGGATCAACACCGTCCACTCGCTCCTCGGCGCCTTCATGGAGCCGTTCAAGGGCGTGTCGACGAAGCACCTCGATGCCTACCTCGCCTGGTTCAGGTGGTGCCGAACCTTCATGGCGACCGATTCCGGCGCCGCCGGGCGCACGGTCGCGCGGCAGCTCGCGCACGGCGTCTGCAGGAGCCGCGTCCGCGACATGTTCAACGTGGAGCCGCCCTACATGGACTACTGGGCCGCGCCCGCCGCATAGAGGCGGTAGAATGGTCGCACCGCGATACACGAGGAGGGGTGAGGCCATGCCGTCGAACATGCCGGCCACGACGATCCGCATCGACCCGGAGGTCAAGAAGGAGGCCACGGCCATCCTGGACGAGCTCGGCCTGTCCATGTCCACCGCCGTCAACGCGTTCCTCAGGGCGCTCGTCCGGGAGGGCGGGATGCCGTTCGAGATGAGGGTCAAGATGCCGGCGCCCGACGGGGAGACGGCGAGTTAGCCGGCAGGTCGGCATGTCAATCCTGGTCTAACAGAGCCTACTTTAATCTAAAAGAAAGACAATATGCTGAAAACATTTTTAGAAATGCACTCTATATCATAAATCACGTCTCATATGGAGTTAAATACACGTTCAACTCCATAGATCTGCCCTATGATTATTATTCGACACCAGAAATAATGAAATCGCTTGCGGATACCTTGCATAATCCGTTTATTTCCTTCTATGAAATTGCCTTTCTTAAGCGTATTCAGAGGGAAAAAATCGAGTTTATTGGGATTTCGGTGAGCGGCTGTTTCCAATTGATTTCTGCAGTTACGTTAGCGAAACTGATTAAAGAAGAATGTCCATCTGTTAAACACGTCTCATTGGGCGGCAATTACATTACTCGTTTAGCAGATGACTGCATGAAAGAATGGCATCCCTTTTTTGAATACATTGATTCGATAATGATGTATGACGGCGAAGAGCCGCTTGCACGTCTTCTTGAGGCTCTTGACTCTGGTGATGACAATCTCGACTGTGTTCCAAACCTTTGCCATGCTAAAGGTGGAAAGATATATAAAAACCATCGGATTGAGCAAACATTTATCAACGATACAGTTCCCGATTTCGATGGCTTCGCCCTTTCTAAATACTTCATGCCTGAGTTAATATTGCCGGTTTATTCCTCTAGGCAGTGTTTTAATCATTGCGCCTTCTGCACCATTCCCGGTGCTACCGGTGGTTGTTACCGAAAGATGCCTATATCGAGAGTATTTGAAATAATGTGTCGGTTAAATGAAAAATACGGCACGAGAGTTTTCTCTTTTGTGGATGAAACATTCGAAGGCAAAAGAATGGAGCAACTCGCGGATGAAATAAACGCATCGGGAAAAACGTTTTTCTGGCATGGAGAAACGAGGTTCTCTCCAACCCTAAGTACAGACGTTTTCAACAAGATATACCAAAGTGGATGTAGGCAGATTCAGTTTGGCCTCGAGTCATACAACCAAAGAGTTCTTGATCTAATGAAGAAGAACACGAGAGTTGATTGGATTGATCGCAATATCCATGATTGTCTCAATGCGGGTATTCCTGTTCATCTATTCTTTATGATTGGCTTTCCGACCGAAACTAAAGAAGAGGCTCTGAACACCTTAGCTTATACAGAGAATGTTTTGAATTATTCAAAACAGGTATGTGGTGTTCCATATTCCACGAGAGGATTTACGAATTTTGGTCTCGTTATGGGGTCGGATGTTTGGAATCATCCCGATAAGTATGGTGTCTCTGTAATGCCGAAGTCCCAATATGAGGATTTGCGCCTCGAAGTGGATTATGTTTCAGGCACTGGTTTAACTTTAAATGAAGCAAAATCCTTATCTGATGAGCATCATATTGATTTTTATATGCAAGAAGTCATAAACGGTAGCGACACAATTGACTTGCCCCAGCGGCTTCATATTTCAGAGGTGACCTGGATCCTAGATTCTATTCACGCTGTCAGGTATAAGGGACATTTGACCAAAGTAAAGCGACGGCTGACTAGTCTAAATCCAGCTGATCGAATCTGGCTGGATTCCAAGACCTCTGTCGTGCTCGTTGAGCCATTTGCCTACTTCTATAATTCTGAATACCATCATGTCTATGCTGTTTCCCAGTTGGTATACCTTAAGTTGGCCCGTTTATTGGAGGCCGATTGTAGCATTTCTCTTATCCTTGATCAGGGCGATCTCGAGCTGACAAGGGCGATAGAAGAACTGTTGCATTATGGATTGCTGAATACAAATATCGATGCCGATTATGTAATGCACGATAATGGTTTTCAATTGGTTAAAAGTTCGTTTGTGAAAGAAGTCGGACGCTCAAAAGAGGGGTTAAGAGTACTGCTGAGTTGTGCCACCCATAGAATGTGTGCGGTTAATGATTTTTCGTTCGCTTTGCTTTCGTTGTTTGAAAAGCCGATTACTAAGAACGAGGTGCGCGACATTTTGAAAAAAGAGGGACTATCGGCAAGCGAGGAGCAATTAAACAAGTTGGTTGATAATTGCATGAAAGCAGATATACTACAATTGATTAGATAGAGGAGGTTTCTGCATGGACGTTATTAACAAAGATCTCTTGGAGCAGCTGAAAGAGTTTCAGGAAGAGGGCGTCGTGGTAGAAGTGTTCGACTTTGAGGACTACATGGATAAATTCTGCCATTAGTTTCGGAATTTACTCGCCTCGCTTAAAGGAGAAGTCGATTATCGATTTCTCCTTTTTTAATTAAAGATATTTTTGAACTACATGCTCTTAGCACAGGTTGGCCTCTCAGTAAACTGGGAGGTTGCTTTGGCTAGTTAGAGATATGTGAACGTCCGTTAGACTGAATCTCAGGGTAGAAGGGGCCTCCAGTGTCCAGATCAACAAGGCAATGCTGCGTTTCGGCTAATAAGAACGATGGCTTTTTGCGTGTGGCGGCGGCGTCGCCGCAGATTCGCGTGGCCGATGTCGAGGGCAATGCCGAGGTTGCGCTGGCGGCTGTTCGCGAGGCTGCCGAGCGCGGCGTCCGTGCTCTGGTGCTGCCCGAGCTCAACTTGTGCGGCTATACCGCGGCCGATCTGTTCCATAACCGCACGCTGCTGCATGCCTGCGAGGCTGCTCTGGTGCATATCCTCGATGAGACTCGTGAGCTGCCGATTGTCTTTACCGTTGGCTTGCCCGTTGCGGTGGCAGAAAACATCTACAACTGCGCCGCCGTGTGCTGCGCGGGCGAGCTTTTGGGCCTTACGGCCAAGAAGTATCTGCCCAACTATGGCGAGTTCTACGAGCGCCGCTGGTTTGCTCCGGCGCCCGCAGATCCTGTGTGGGTCGAGTTTGCCGGTCAGGGTCCGGTTCCGCTGGGTTCGGGGCTTGTCTACCGCTGCTGTGATGAAGGTGCCGAGGATATGGTGTTGGGCGTTGAGGTCTGCGAGGACTCGTGGGTGCCGGCGCCCCCTTCGACCGAGATGGCGCTTGCCGGTGCGACGGTGATCCTCAATCCGTCGGCTTCGGACGAGATTATCGGTAAGGCGGATTACCGCCGCAGCCTCATTTCCAACCAGAGCGCGCGCCTGTACTGCGCCTATGCCTACGCGGACGCGAGCGAGGGCGAGTCCACGACCGACATGGTCTTTGCGGGCGAGAACCTCGTCTACGAAAACGGCTCCAAGCTCGCCGCGACCAAACTGCTTACCTGCGATATGGCCATCGCCGACGTTGACCTTGACCGCCTGGTTGCCGAACGCCGTCGCTCGACGACGTGGACGCGCACCGACGATGCGCCGGAGGCCACGACCGTTGAGTTTTCGTTTGAGGGCGTGCTGGCCGAAGAACCTGTCCTGCGCGATGCCTGCGATATCGACCGCGTTTTCCCGCGCGCGCCCTTTGTGCCGGCCGACCACGGCGACTTGGCCGAGCGCTGCGAGACGATCCTCGATCTACAGACTGCGGGCCTCAAGACCCGCCTTGCCCATACGGGTACCAAGGCTGCAGTCATCGGTCTGTCAGGCGGCCTGGACTCCACGCTGGCGCTGCTCGTGACCGTGCGTGCCTTCGATGCACTGGGGCTGCCGCGCACGGGTATCACGGCGGTTTCCATGCCCGGCTTTGGCACGACGCACCGCACTAAGTCCAATGCCGAGTCGCTCGCTCGTGACTTGGGCGTGAGCTTCCGCGAGGTTTCGATCCACGCGGCTGTGGAACAGCACTTCAAGGACATTGAGCACGATCCGACCGTGCAGGACGTGACCTACGAGAACAGCCAGGCCCGCGAGCGTACACAGATTCTGATGGATCTGGCCAACCAGGCTGGCGGTTTTGTCATCGGCACGGGCGACCTGTCGGAGCTGGCGCTCGGCTGGGCTACCTATAACGGCGACCACATGAGCATGTACGCCGTCAACGCGAGCGTGCCCAAGACGCTCGTGCGTCACTTGGTGCGCTATGCCGCCGATGTCTTTGGCGGGCGCATTGCCGAGACGCTGCTCGACATCCTCGATACGCCGGTGTCTCCCGAGCTTCTGCCTCCCACGGGCGACGGCGAGATTGCGCAGAAGACCGAGGATTTGGTGGGCCCGTACGAGCTGCACGACTACTTCCTCTACTACCTGCTGCGTTTTGGCTTTGAGCCGGGCAAGATCTACCGCATGGCGCTCAAGAGCTTCGAGGGCGTCTACGACGCCAAGACCGTCCACACGTGGTTGCGTACGTTCTATCGTCGCTTCTTTGCCCAGCAGTTTAAGCGCAGCTGCCTGCCCGATGGTCCCAAGGTGGGCTCGGTGACGCTCAGCCCGCGCGGCGATTGGCGTATGCCGAGTGACGCCAGCTCGCGTCTGTGGCTTGCGCAGATTGACGCGCTCAATGCAATTGACTGAGGTTGGCTAAATTGAACCAATACGGGGGTTGCAAGCGTTACACTTTTGCAATCTGATGGCCCGTATCGCGCGGCGCTCTTGTCGGAGCGCCGCGTTTTTTATATCGAAAGGTGGCACCATGCAGGCATCGCAGCGTCTCGACCGCTTTGGCGCGGAGGTCTTCGCCTCGCTCAACAACAAACTGCTCGCGCTGAAGGCTCAGGGTAAGACCATTTACAACATGAGCGTGGGCACGCCCGACTTTAAGCCGTACAGCCACGTGGTCGAGGCGCTCACACAGGCCGCCCAGGATCCCGAGATGTGGAAGTATGCCCTGCGCGACCTGCCCGAGCTCAAGCAAGCCGTGTGCGATTACTATGAGCGTCGCTTTGGCGTTTCGGGCATTACGCCGTCCATGGTGCAGTCGTGCAACGGCACGCAGGAGGGCGTGGGCCATTTGGGCCTGGCCCTGCTCGATCCGGGCGACACTATTTTGGTTCCCGATCCGTGCTACCCGGTCTTTGAGGCGGGTGCCAAGATCGCCGATGCCAAGCTCGAGTACTATCCGCTGGTTGCCGAGCACAATTACCTGCCCTATGTGGCGGGCATCGATCCCGAGGTTGCCGATCGTGCCAAGTACATGATCGTGTCGCTGCCCGCGAACCCGGTCGGCTCGGTGGGCACGCCCGAGGTCTACGAGGAGATTATCGCCTTTGCCCGCGAGCATGATCTGCTCATCGTCCATGACAACGCATACTCCGACATCGTGTTCGACGGCGAGCCGGGCGGCAGCTTCTTGCAGTATCCCGGCGCGCTCGAGGTGGGCGTTGAGTTCTTCTCGCTCTCCAAGTCGTTTAACGTCACCGGTGCGCGTATCGGCTTTTTGGTCGGTCGCGAGGATGTGGTCTCGGCCTTCGCCAAGCTGCGCAGCCAGATTGACTTTGGCATGTTCTTCCCGATCCAGAAGGCCGCCATCGCGTGCCTTAATGGCCCGCGCGATGAGGTCGAGGCGCAGCGTCTGAAGTACCAGGAGCGCCGCGATGCCCTGTGCGATGGTCTTGAGGGTCTGGGCTGGGAGCGTCCCAACGCGCATGGCTCTATGTTTGTGTGGGCCAAGCTTCCCGGTGGTCGCACCGATTCCATGGCGTTTTGCGAGGAGCTTATGGAGAAGGCCGGCGTTGTGGTGACGCCGGGCGCGAGCTTTGGCCCTTCGGGCGAGGGGCACGTGCGTATGGCACTGGTCCTGCCGCCCGATCAGATCGCTTTGGCTGTCGAGGCCATTCGCGAGGCGGGCCTGTATTAGAAACCTATTTCGACTCGTCAATAGCTCGAAACCGATTTCGTGCAGTTATTTTACGAATTCTGCAAACAATTTCGGTAAACGGTCGATTTTTGGCTGCGAATAGGAGCATAATCAAAGTCCCGATTGGATGTATTGGGATTACGGCAAGCCGCTCGGGTCGTTCCCGGGCGGCTTGTTTGTGGAGAGAGATGGGAGTTTGTAATGGTTAACGAGAAGAAGGTCGCTATTGTCGGTTGCGGTTTCGTCGGTTCGTCTTCGGCGTTCGCTCTGATGCAGAGCGGTCTGTTCTCCGAGATGGTCCTCATCGACGTGGACAAGAACCGCGCCGAGGGTGAGGCTCTGGATATCGCGCACGGCATGACGTTTGCCGAGCCGATGAAGATCTACGCCGGCGATTATTCCGATGTCGCCGACGCCGCCATGATCGTCGTCACCGCTGGCGCTGCCCAGAAGCCCGGTGAGACCCGCCTGGACCTGGTCAACAAGAACGTAAACATCTTTAAGTCCATTATCCCCGAGATTAAGAAGTCCGGCTTCGACGGCATTCTGCTAATCGTCTCCAACCCGGTTGATGTTCTGACCTATGCTGCCATTAAGATGTCCGGCCTGCCCGAGGGCCATGTCATCGGCTCCGGCACCGTGCTCGACACTGGCCGTCTGCAGCAGATGCTTGGTGCCCACGTCGAGGTTGACCCGCGCGATGTCCAGGCCTATGTCATGGGCGAGCACGGCGACTCCGAGTTTGTCGCTTGGTCCAGCGCTCAGGTTGCTGGCGTTCCGCTGAACACCTTCTGCGAGCTTCACGGCCACCTGGAGCATGAGGCTGCCGAGAAGCGCATCGCCGAGGACGTCAAGAACTCCGCCTACACCATCATCGAGAAGAAGCACGCCACCTACTATGGCGTTGCTATGGCCGTCAAGCGCATCTGCACTGCCGTCATGCGCGATGAGCAGACCGTTCTGCCTGTCTCCTCGCTCATGGTGGGCGAGTATGGCCTGTCCGATCTGGCCATCTCCATGCCGACCGTCGTTGGCCGCGATGGCGTTGTCTGCCGCGTCCCCGTGCCGCTGAACGATGACGAGCAGCATGAGCTCACCGCCTCCGCCAAGGCCCTCAAGGACATCATCGACAGCGTCGACTTCTCCTGCTAAATCAAGCTCTTTTGGGCAACAGGCTACAATGAAAGGCGTCCGGGTCCACACGGCCGGGCGCCTTTTTGGTGCAAAGTAACCTGACCCCAATGCACCATAGTTGATGGGAGGGCCATGTCGGATTCGCCTAATTTTTTGACCTATGCCCAGACGGCGTTTGATTCGTTTGAGGAGCGGCCGTTCTGCGCGGTGGATAGCCTGGTCTTTGCGTGGTTGTCCTATTTGCGTTTGCCGGGTGATATGGCGGAGCTGACGAACTGGCAGGGCCTAGACGTACGCGAGCTGCTGCGCGCCGAGTGCTACCAAGACATGATTGGCGACCTGTGGGATCCGGAGGGGAGTCGTGCCCTGTTGGAGGCTGTGGCAGCAAGCCCTCGCTACCGTGGCGTTCGTGTTTGCGGCTATCGTAGCGTGAGTGATGCCGAGACAACGGAGCAGTTTGCGGCCATGACGTTCCGATTTCCGGCGGGGTTTAGCTATCTTGCCTTCCGGGGGACCGACAGCACGATTGTGGGCTGGAAAGAGGACTTTAACATGGCGTTCCGGTGTCCTGTGCCGGCCCAGGAATCCGCGGCGCGTTATGTAGACGAGGCGGCGGATGCGATTGACGGGCCGCTTTTGTGCGGAGGTCATTCCAAGGGTGGAAACCTTGCGGTGTACGGTGCGGCGATGTGCCCCGATGTCGCCCGTGAGCGAATCGAACGGGCGTATTCCCATGATGGTCCGGGCTTCGTCGAGGAGTTTCTGAGCGGCAACGCCTTCGCCGATCTATCCGGTCGAATCGACAAGACGCTACCTCGGTCGTCGATCTTTGGCATGATGTTCGAGACACAGGAGGACTATGCCATCGTTGAGAGCACCGAGTTCAGCCTGCTTCAGCATAATCCCTTTAGCTGGGTGGTTGATGGTCGCGACTTCGTGTACTGTGAGCGCCTGTCCGCCGGTGCTCGATACGTTGATGGCTCCATTCGCGAGATGCTGCTTGCGGTGTCGCCTAACGAGCGCGAGCGTTTTGTAGATGCGTTGTTCTCCGTGCTTGAGGCTACGGGTGCTGAGCGGTTTGCGGATATCGCTGGGAATCTGCGCGAGAGCCTGCCCGTGATGCTCCAGGCTGCGCAAGGCTTTGACAAGGATACGCGACGCTTTGTCTCGCAGACTATCGTTGCGATTCTTAAGTGTGCGCTTCTGCCCAAACGTCCCCAGATCGACATGCCCGCTGGCGGCAAGAGCTTGGCAGAACAGCTCGAGGCTTGGCAGTCCGAGCTCCTGCGCTAACCATTGGTGCAAAGCAACCTGTCCCCGATGCACCAATCTTCGATGCGCCTGGGGCGGGATCGACCGCTATACTGGTTCGTGCCGAAATCGATCTAGAACGGAATGCCGTATATGAAAATCAATCACGCGATTCTGCATATCCTGGACTTTGACTCTGCCGTCAACGTTATGAGCCAGCGCGAGTTGGATATCGAAAGCCGTACCGTGCGCAATTTCGTAACCACGCATCTGCGCCGCGCACGCACCTCGGCCGACAATAAACGCGCCACGTTTGCCGAGAACTCCGCATTCGGCGGCGAGCTCAAGGGCTATTTCTTTGGCGATCGCGAGTTCGTGGACCTGTCGCAGCAGATTGCGGAGTTTATCTCCTCCGAGCTCACCAAAGCCGAGAAAGCCGAGTCCACCGACGTGCTCGTGGCCGATTTTGACGACGATGAGGATGCCCGCTGGTTCGCCGTGATGCTGCTGGGCTCCAAGCAGGCTTTTATGCACGAAGTGGGCCGCGAGGAGGGGGAGGTGCGCAACGACATCGCGCGCCACTACGCCATTCTGCCGAACCCCTCGCAAAAGGTGCCGAGCTATGCCATCGTGCGTGCGAGTACCATGGAGATCGGCTACGTGGACAAGAAGCGCAAGATTGCCGGCGAGGACCGTATGCTTATCCCTGATGGCCTGCTGCAGTGCGACACGGGCGTGTCGGGCAAGGAGGTCATCGACACCGTGACGCGTGTGGTCGAGGAAGTCGCCGAGGAGCACGGTGCCAACACGGCCGTAGCGCTCGCTAAGGTTAAGGCTGCCGTTGCCGAGAAGGTTGAGGATGACGAGGAACTGCCGCCTTGGGATATCGTCGATGAGGTCTTTGAGGACGAACCGGTTATCAAGGAGAGCGTGCGCGCGGCGCTGACCGAGGAGAAGGTGCCTGAGCGTGTGCCCGTGGAGCGCAAACAGGTCGAACGCGCGGCGGTGCGCAATCATAAGATCCGTACCGACACGGGTATCGAGATCAGCTTCCCGGCCGAGATGGGTTCGAACTCCGAATACATCGAGTTTGTCAACGAGCCCAACGGCCTCATCTCCATCGAGCTCAAGAATATCGGCAGCATCGAGAATCGATAAGGCTTTTTACTTTTGAATAAAACTCTGGATTATTTTTTGAAGTATACTTTGAAATATAATCCAGATTATTTTTTGGAGGTCAAAATGTCCCCACTCGTTCTGGAAAAACCGGTGTTTACAAAAGACCAGGTTGTTTCTGCTACCGAAGCAAGCAAGTCCTTATCCGCCATTCGTAAACGCGCAAAACGCGCGCCTCAGTTCATTGCTGATCATAATGATATCGATACCGTGATTATCGACTATGCTGCCTATGAGGAAATGTACGGCGCGCTGCAGTATCTGCATGAACTTGAGATAAATCGCATCGCTGCGGATCGAGTCAAGCATGGTCCGCATGAGTTTGTTCCGTTTGAGGACGCCTTAACTGCCGAGGAGCTCGCGGAGCTTGAGTCGATGGATTCGGACGCGATTCCCGACGAGGATCTTTTCGAATGAGCGGGCATTTTGTTGTCGGCTTTTTGAATCGAGACGTCGAGAAGGAATATCAAAAACTAGATGGATCCCAGCGCAGGCTCGTCCGTATTGCCGTCGCAAAATTAAAGACGCGCGCTGATGAAATCGGAACGCCGCTTCACGGCGAGCTCGCCGGCTGCAAAAAGATTAAATGGCGGAATGCGGGACTCAGAATGGTTTTCCGAATCCGAGAGGACGGAATGGTTGAGATTGCCGAGATTGTGGCAATAGGGCGGCGCGATCGTTCCGAGGTCTATAAGACGGCCGTAGGGCGCCTGTCAAAGCAACCCGCCATGGTTGAATACGATGGAACCCTGAGATAAAGAAGGCCGAAGTCCCGGGCGGCGCTTCGGCCTTCTTGCTTGGGGCTTAATTACGCTACAGGTTGAGCGTACGTCAGCGAAAACGCCCCAGAGCGAGCAAGGTGACGTGAAAGAGGAGGGCATTGACCTTCTGGTCATGCCCGACGATTGAACGTCAGATTGCCGCTCTGGGTCGTTTGCAGCGTCGACTTGTTACGCGGTTTGTCAAAACCGCGTAACTATTAAAGTTTGCGCAGACCTTCCTCGAGACCGGTCTTGCTGTCGGTCTGGGCGTCGCGCATCTTGATGACGCGGGCGGGGACACCGGCCACGACGGCGCCGGCGGGGACGTCCTCGACGCACACGGCACCGGCGGCCACGACGGCGCCCTTGCCCACGCGCACGCCCTCCAGGACCACGGCGTTGGCGCCAATCATGACATCATCCTCGATGATGACGGGCGTGGCGCTGGCGGGCTCCACAACGCCTGCCAACACGGTGCCGGCGCCGATGTGGCAGTTCTTGCCCACGGTGGCGCGGCCGCCCAGCACGGCGCCCATGTCGATCATGGAGCCTTCGCCAATGACAGAGCCGATGTTGATGATGGCGCCCATCATGATGACGGCGCGGTCGCCGATTTCGACGCGGTCGCGGATGATCGCGCCCGGCTCAATGCGGGCGTTGATGCCCTTAAGGTCGAGCATGGGGACGGCGGAGTTGCGGCAGTCGTTCTCCACATCGTAGTAGTCGATGGAGTCGGCATTGGCATCGAGGATGGCCTTGAGCTCATCCCAGTCGCCAAAGACGGTCTTGCCACGACGACCGCCGTAGACGTGTGCATTGCCCCACTGGACCTTCATGCCCGGCTTCTCGCGCACATAAAGCTTGACAGGCGTCTTTTTAGGCGCGGTGGCGATGTAGTTGATAATCTCCTGTGCATCCATCTCGGCTGCGTTGCTCATTTGCTATCTCTCCTTTGGGTGGATTCGGTTGATACCTGGTTAGGCAAACATGACCTGGTCGAATGTATAGAAGCCGTGCTCACGGGTGACGAGCTTCTGCGCGGCTGCCAGGGCGCCGTTGACGAAGATCTGACGGCTCGTGGCGCGGTGGGTGAGCGTGACCTCCTCGTCCTGGCCAAAGAAACTCACTTCGTGCACGCCGGCGACAGTGCCACCGCGCAGCGAGTGCATGCCGATTTCCTTGGGGTCACGCGCGCCGCACATGCCCTCGCGGCCATAGACGGGGTGGTAGCCTGCCTCGGGTTCAGCTTCGACGACGGCGTCGAGCAGTAGCTTGGCAGTGCCGCTCGGGGCGTCAACCTTTTGGTTGTGGTGCGTCTCGACGATCTCGCAGTCAAAGCCGGGCAGCTCGCGTGTGGCCTGTGCTACCAGATGACGCAGGGCTGCGATACCGATGGAGTAATTGCCGGAGTGCATGATGCGGGCGCTCTGACCCAGCTCGCGCAGGCGGTCCATCTGATCGGGCGTGTAGCCCGTGGTGCCCGAGACCAACGCGGCGCCCGTGCGCTCGACATAGGCGACGACGGCATCGAAGGTCACGACGTTCGAGAAGTCGATGATGACGTCGGCTGCCGGGGCGCTCTCGAGATCGGACAGATCAAAACCGATCTGGGCGACGATATCAAAAACGGGCTGACCGGCGGCGTCGACAACGCCCTCGGCGGTGGTGCGGATGAGCGAGCCCATGCGGCCCGTTCCCATAATGACGGTCTTAATCAAGCAGACCAGCTCCCTTCAGAGCATCGGTAAGTGCAGCGCGCGTGTCGTCTGCCATGGGGCACAGCGGCATACGGTAGTTTGCCTCGATCATACCCATCTGGGCGAGCGCCTCTTTGACGGGGATGGGGTTGACCTCACTAAAGAGGGCATTGATGAGCGGCTGGCCGGCAATCTGGATATCGCGGGCGCGTGCCACGTCACCGTCCAGATAGGCGCGGCACATG
Organism: Collinsella sp.; assembly: GCA_046883645.1. Classification (GTDB taxonomy): domain Bacteria; phylum Actinomycetota; class Coriobacteriia; order Coriobacteriales; family Coriobacteriaceae; genus Collinsella. The sequence goes on from JBKTBE010000014.1 coordinate 18,510, forward strand.
TCGTGCACGAGCTGCGGCTGAACATCGGCCCACACGCTGATGGTGCCCGAGGCGCCCAGGCTCATGAGCGGTACGGTAAGCGCGTCCTCGCCCGAGTACATGCGGAAGTCGTCTGACAGCAGGTGGGCGATCTTGGCCGCGTAGGCGACGTTGCCCGAGGCCTCCTTAATACCCATGATGTTGGGGTGCGCGGCCAGGCGTTCTACGTTGCGCTCGCTGATGCCGCAGCCACAGCGGCCGGGGATGTTGTACAGGATGCAGGGGATGTCCACGGCATCGGCGACGGTCTTAAAGTGCTGATAGATACCCTCTTCATTGGACTTGTTGTAGTAGGGGGTAATGAGCAGCAGACCGTCGGCGCCCAGGCCCTGATAGGTGAGCGACTTGGTGAGCATGGTCTGCGTGGAGTTGGAGCCCGAGCCGGCAATAACGGGGACGCGTCCTGCAACATGCTTGACCACAGCGGCGACGACGGAGTTGTCCTCGTCATCGGTCATCGTGGCGCTCTCGCCGGTGGTGCCCAGGGTGAGGATGGCGTCAGTGCCATTTTGCAGGTGGAAATCGATAAGGCGCTCAAGCGCGTCAAAGTCGACACTGCCGTCCTTTTTAAACGGCGTGACAAGGGCGACGATTGAGCCCTCGAGATTGCGGATATCCGTGTTCTTCTCCTTCGCTTCCGCGATCTGGACGCGTTTGTTCCATTGGGCGGCGACTGCTAGGCGCTCGTCCTGAGCGCGACGGCGGGCGCTTTCGGCGCGCGATTTGGCCAGCAGCTCGCGGCCGCACGGCAGCACGTCGAGCGTGGCAAAGTAATCGCCCGGGCGCTCGGCGCGGCGAATGAGGTCTGCCGAGCCATCGGGGCGCAGCAGGACCTCGGCGGAGCGAAGACGGCCGTTGTAGTTGTAGCCCATAGAGTGGCCATGCGCGCCGGTGTCGTGAATCACGAGCAGGTCGCCCATGTCGATATGCGGAAGCTCGCGGTCGATGGCGAACTTGTCATTGTTCTCGCACAGATTGCCCGTGATGTCGTACGTGTTCGTGACGGTGGCTGCGGTTTTATCGGGACCGTCCGGCTGACCCATCACCGTGATGTGGTGGTAAGCGCCATACATGGCGGGACGAATGAGGTCGACGGCACTGGCGTCCACGCCGATATAGTCCTTGTAGATCTGCTTCTCGTGGATGGCCTTGGTGACCAGGCACCCATAGGGACCCATCATAAAGCGGCCCATCTCGGTGCAGATCGCCACATCGCCCATGCCAGCGGGAACCAGAATCTCGTCGTATGCCGCGTGCACTCCCTCGCCGATGGCGTGAATATCGTTGGCCTGCTGCTCGGGCAGATAGGGGATACCGACGCCGCCGGACAGATTGATAAAGGCGACATGTGCGCCGGTCTCGCGCTCCAGGCGCACGGCAAGTTTAAAGAGGATGCGTGCGAGCTTGGGATAGTAGTCGTTAGTGACGGTGTTACTGGCAAGGAAGGCATGGATGCCAAAATTCTCGGCGCCCTTGGCCTTGAGCATGCGGAAGGCCTCAAAGAGCTGCTCGGTGGTCATGCCATATTTGGAGTCGCCCGGGTTGTCCATGATGCCGTTGGAGAGCTGGAACAGACCGCCTGGATTAAAGCGGCAGCTGACCGTCTTGGGGATGGGCCCCGCAACACGCTCAAAGAACTCGATGTGGCTGATGTCGTCAAAGTTGACGATGGCACCCAGCTTGTTGGCGAGCTCAAAGTCGGCAGCCGGCGTGTCGTTGGAAGAGAACATGATGTCGTGTCCCGTGATGCCCAGCGAGCGGGCGATCATGAGCTCGGTATAGCTCGAGCAATCGCAGCCGCAGCCGTATTCGTTGAGAATGGAGATGAGCGCCGGGTTGGGGTTGGCCTTGACGGCAAAGTATTCCTTAAAGCCCGGGTTCCATGCAAAGGCGTCGCGCACTTCTTGCATGTTGCGGCGGATGCCCGCCTCGTCGTATAGATGAAACGGCGTGGGGAACTGCTCGACGATATGCTCGAGTGTCTCCTTGTCCACAAACGGCTGCTTGGCCGCATATGCCTCGTTGGGGGTCAATGCCATGTCCCGTAAACCTCGCTATCCAGACGGCGCCATCTGCGCATCGAATCCGCATAGCGTGGACCCAATGTCCGGATAGCGCTCCCGCATTGCTGCAGACAGTCCTGTGGGTGTTTCCCACAGGCCCACCAGGTTGTTCGTGCCCGAAAAACCCAGTTCGGCGGGTTTCGCCTCCCCACGGGGTCAAAGCCTGCCGGCTCGCCCGCGGCTCTTCGTGCCCGCGCCTCTATCAAGTGGTAAAGACCCTATCACGTTGCACTTTACCAAACAAGAGTATTCGTATATAACGTTTAAAAAATGCAGCAATATGCTGGAAACATGTGTGCCACAATCCTGTATCACAATAAGTTGCAACAGATGTGCCTCACGAAGGGATTCTCTATGACCGAGCTCCAAGAACTCCGTCGCTATCGCCGCGATCTCCATCGCATTCCGGAGCTCGATTTCGATCTTCCGCAGACTATCGCCTATATCGAGGGCGTGTTGGCGCCGCTCGCTTGCGAGGTGACCTATCCGTGTCCCAGCTGCGTCTGCGCTTTCTTCGACGCTGGCGTTGGTGCCGCGCGTGCCACGGCGATTCGCGCCGATATGGATGCGCTGCCCATCGCGGAGGCGACGGGAGCGGCCTTTGCCTCGATCCATCCCGGCAAGATGCACGCTTGCGGACATGACGGACACATGGCCATGGCACTTGCCGCCGCGACGTATGTCGACCGTACGATTCGCGAGCAGCCGGGCGCCATTAGGCGCAACGTTCTCTTTGTGTTCCAGCCGGCCGAGGAAACGACCGGTGGTGCCAAGACGGTATGCGAGAGCGGTGTGTTCGAGCGCTATGGGGCTGACCGCATTTTTGGCTTCCATGTGTGGCCCGATCTGCCTGCCGGCACGTTGGCGAGTTGTTCCGGTCCGCTGCTGGCGCGTTCGAGTGAGACACACATTCATATTCACGGGACGAGCATCCATATCGCTAAGACCTATGGCGTTCCGGTCGAGGAGTCGCACGATGCGGCGCTGGCGGCTGCCAAGTTCTTGGTTGCCGAGCGCGAACTGATGGACGAGCTGGGCACCGACGAGCCCTGTATCGGTAAGTTTGGTCTGCTGCAGGCCGGTACGGTTTGCAACGCGGTGGCGGGGGAGGCCCATGTGGCCGGAAGCCTGCGTGTGTTTACGGACGACATGTTCGACCGGGCGCGCGAAGGCGTGCGCCGCGTGCTGGACGATGCCTGTGCCGCAACGGGCTGCACGTATGATCTCAACTTTGCCGAGGGCTATCCGCCGGTCGACAACGACCCCGAGTTGTTTGCCAGCGTCGCGCCTGCCTTGCCCGGGCTGCAGCTTGTGGAGGAACCGCTGCTGATCGCCGAGGATTTCGCGTTCTATCAACGCCATCTGCCGGGCGTGTTTTTCCTGCTGGGCACGGGTATGCCAGAGGACCAAGACAACCCGAGTGATTCGGATGGCTGTCCCGCCTATGCCACAAGCGCTCTGCATACCGATAGCATGCTCTTCGACGAGGAAATCCTTCTCAAAGGCCTCGATGTCTACAAACGATTGCTTTTGCTTGACTAAGGCGCAAAGGACTATTTGTTCTAGAAAACACGAACAAACGTACGATATAATAGAGATGTAAGTCTATAGAAACGTTTGACGTTACTAACGTAAGGCGATACTATGATTGCATCGTATAAAGATGAGGATACCGAACGCTTTGCCATGGGTGTGCGGGTCAGGAGGTTCGTGCCCTTTGAGCGTGTTGCGTTGAGGAAGATTCGCCAACTGCAGGTTTGTGCTTCGCTTGATGATCTTCGCGTTCCACCGGGCAACCGCCTGGAAGCTTTGAAGGGCGATCGTGCCGGTCAATATAGCATCCGTGTTAACGAGCGCTATCGGGTCTGTTTTGAGTGGAGACAGGAGATGGCTTGGAATGTCGAAATCGTCGATTATCACAAGTGATGAGACTTCGGCCGATTTGCTGTCGCCGGTGACTCCTGGTGAGCTTCTCAAAGAGGAGTTTCTTGTTCCCATGGGCATTTCTCAATATCGCCTTGCGAAAGAGACTGGGATTCCGGCTCAGCGTATCGGGCAGATTGTCTTGGGAAAACGTCGCGTGACGGCCGACACCGACCTCCGTCTTTGCCGTTATTTTGGCCTGACGGATGGTTATTGGCTGCGCGCTCAGGTGGCGTTTGACCTTGAGGCCGAGAAAAGGCGGATCGAACCGGAGCTGAATAAGATCGTTCCTGTCCAGCAGGCCGCTGCGTTGTAGTGCTCAAAGATATTGAGGTTGGAGTGACGATGGAACGACGCCGACAGTCTGCCGTTTATAGTCCCGGTGGGTGTGGATGCGGCTTGTTGTTGCTTCCGGTTATTGCTGTGAGCATTGGCGTGATGTTTGCGCTTGCTGGGCTGGCTGCGGCGGCACTCGTACTGTTTATCACTGCCATCGGCGTGACGATTTGGCTCTGCCGCAATCGCGAGCGACGCCGTGCCGGCGGTAAAACCAATGTCGGCTGGGTTGTATTCCTGGTCATTGCGTACCCGCTGAGTGTCAGCTACCTGGTGTTCTTTGTCCTGTTGATGGTCAGTGCCTTTACCGGGGAATCCGTCACGGTGGGTTGATGCGCTGCCGGCAGACGGTCGCGCAAAGTGCGTTTGCTCGGCGTTTGGATAACTGCATTGGCCGTTTACCGCAACCTTAGCTCTCTGCTAATGAATTCAAGTTTAATCCTTCCTACGATGTGCTGTGTGCCGGCACGGTAGCCGGATCGTAGGAAGGATGAATAATGGCAAAAGAGGGAAAGAAGCCGATCGGTAAGATTGTCCTAGGCGTCATCGTGGTGCTGGTTATTGTCGGTGCCGTGGGCTCTATGGGCGGCAACTCAACCGATTCGCCTGCGAGCGATTCGGCAAAACCTGCCGGGACGACACAGCAGGCTGAGGAGCAAAAAGAACCGCAAGAACCGTATACCATTGCTGACGAGGCTGAAGACACTTCCAATCAGTTTGCCTATAAGATCACGGGGACGCTGACCAATAACACGGACAAGGAAAAGAGCTACATTCAGATTGAGTATGTTCTGTATGATGCTGATGGCAACCAGGTTGGAACGGCTCTTGCAAACACCAATCATCTGAAGGCGGGCGGCTCCTGGAAGTTCGAGGCGCTGGGCACGGTGTCTCCCGATCAGGTCGCCAGTTGGGAGCGTTCGGACGTAAGCGGTTTTTAGCATGTTGTATGCACTGGGGGAGGTGAAGTCGTATGCCCGATAAAAAGCTGACTGACGAGTTACTCAATGAGCTTCTCGACGCGCCAAACATCGATGGCTATATCAAAGAACACGACTTTGCCGCCCCGTCGCTTTCGGACTACCTGAAGCAGCTACTGCAGGAAAAGGGCTTGGAGCGCTCGCGCGTGGTTCGTATGGCCGATCTCAATGAGACCTTTGGCTATCAGATCTTTACCGGTGCGCGGCATCCGAGCCGCAATAAGGTGCTGCAGATTGCCTTTGCGATGGCGCTGGCGCTCAAAGAAACCAACCGTGCGCTGACGGCTGCCGGGGTAAGCGTCCTTAACTGCAAGGACCGCCGCGATGCGATTATCATTTTTTGCATCGATCGCGGGTGCAGCCTCCAAAAGGTCAACGAGGAGCTGTATCGCTTTGGCGAGGAGACGGTGAGTTAGCGGCTGATATCTGAGCCGGCGGAGCTGCCGAACAACGATGCAAGCGAACGGGGCGCAGATGCCATGGGGTGTCTGCGCCCTGCGCTATGATGGAGGCTATGGATACTCAGAGCCCAACATATTCCGATGACGAGCTGACCGCAGCGCTTGCCGAGCACCTGGCGTCGCTCGATCGCGACGACAGCTATCGCGTGGAGCGTGTACTTAAGCGCTCGTCCGTCGAAACAACCGAGCTCGTGTACTTTGAAGGAACCGGCGGTGGTTCGCTCGGTCCCTTTGTTCGTAAACGCATCGATGCCTCGGCTCAAATCGGCGGGGCATACGAGCGTCTGTTTGCCGCTCAGCGGGCAGGCAGGCGTTTTGAGCACCTGCCCAGAATCGTCGATTGTCGTCGTGTGGGCGACGAGCTCAACGTGGTTATGGAATACATCGAAGGGGAGACACTCGGGGCGCTGGTGGACCGTCTGGGAGCCACCCCCGATTATGCGCGTGAATTGTATCCTGCCCTATGCGATGCCGTGGGCGAGCTCCATGCCGGTTTTGCAATGGTGGGGGAGACGTCGGCGCCGGTGATCCATCGCGACCTCAAGCCGTCGAATATCATCGTGACAGGTGCCAACTATACGCCTGATGACGGCCTGGCATTTTCATCGCTGGTGATTATCGACCTGGGGATCGCGCGCGTATGGCGCGATGGCGCCGATGCTGACACCGTCAAGTTTGGCACGCGACCCTATGCGCCGCCCGAGCAGTATGGGTTTGGGCAGACGAGTGTGCGCAGCGATGTCTACGCACTTGGGGCCCTGTTGTTCTTTTGCTTGACGGGAGTCGACCCTAAACCAGGGCTCGACATGCGCGAGCAATGTGAGGCATGCGGCATTCCCACTCCACTTGCCGATGCCGTCTGCATGTCGATGGCGCTCGACCCGGCCAAGCGTTTTGCGAACGCGGAAGCGTTGGGACGGGCGACGCGCGCGGCATACGATCTAAGTCGCCCCGTGCGGCCTCCTGCGCCTGTGCTTGTCCGTACTCCGGCCTCGGAGACGGTGTTGACGCCCCAAGGACTCCAGAACCCCACAGGGCTTCCTAGGCCTGCCGCCTCCACTGCATGCGGTCTGCTCTCTCGCGTTCCGGAGTCTCTGGGGCGCATTTGGAATACGCTCGTCTTCTTCTCGCTGCTTGTGTTCTTTGCCGGAAGTCACTTTGCCGTCTTTCACCCCACGGGAGCAAACCAAAGCTACCCGACGTGGCTTCTCATAATCGAGTATTTTTTCTTTGTCGATGGCCTTATGGTGCTTATGCATTTTGCGCTGTTCGACAAGCGTCGTCTTCGTCGGCGATTCGCGCTGCTCGACAGCTATCGCGGCAAGAAACTCGCGAAACTCTGGCTCAAGGCATTGGGTGTGCTGCTCCTATGCATGATCGTCATAGTCGCGGTTGCCAATGCGACCGGCGTCGTCGATACCTCCGCTACCTAAAAGAAAAGGACCCCATTGGGGCCCTTTGCAGTTGCACTTAGATGCGGTTCATCTGAGCGGCGACTTTGTTGTACCAGTCCTGCCACGTGGGCGGGCAGTACTTTTTGGCCGCTGCCGGGGTAAGGGTGGAGCCGTAGTTGGCGCCCAGATAGGCAACGTGAGCGGAGATGCCCTCGCTCCAGCTGCCAAAGCTGCGCCAACCGCCGCCACGGGCGCTCCAGCCCCAGGCGTTGTAAGAATTGGCGCAATAAGCACCCTTGGTGCTCTCGATGCAGGCGATGGCGGGGGACCAGCGAGGGTCGACGCCGGTGTTCCAGGCGGCAACGGCAAAGTTATAGCCCTGACCTGCCATGAGGGAGCCGGCAAGGTAGTTGTCGATGCGGCTCGTCCACTCATTAATGAACGAGTCGTAATCGGAGCTACCGGTATTGGCGTTGTTCACCGTGGTGTCGATGGTGGTGTTGGTGTTGGTGGCCTGGCTGCTGGAATTGCTGCCGCTTACGCCCTCGCCCGAGAGCTTCTCGGCGGCAGCGGCCTTATCGGCCTCAAGCTTGGCAAGCTCGGCGGCATTTTCCTGCTCGGCTTTTGCCTGTGCCTCGCTGCGGAGCAGCTGGGCCTGCGCCAGCGCATCCTCGGCGTTTTTCTGCTCTGCCTCAAGCTGAGACTTGGCCTGCTGGAGCTCAGCCTTGTTCTGCTCGAGTTCGGTTTGCATGTTATTGAGCTGTTCGATCTCGTCGACGCTCGAGCTCGTGATCTGGTTGGTGTATTTGCAGGTCGTGATGAACTCACCCAGGCTCTGTGCGTTGACCAGGAAGCTCACGATGGGATTGGTGCCCTTCTGATACTTGTACAGATCGCGCATGGCGGAGCTTGCCTTGGCCTGCTGCTCGGGAAGCTTGGCCTCGATTTCCTCGATGCTTGCCTCATTGGAGTCAATCTGCTTTTGCAGGTCATCGAGTTTGGTGCGGGCGTCGTTGTAGGCGCTCGTGGCGGCTTCGATCTTCTGCTGGGCTGCGGAAAGCTGGTCCTGCGTTGCCTGCGAGGCGGCATACGCCGCAACGGGGGAGAGCATCGGCGTGGCCGTCAGCGCAACGGCGAGCACGGCGCTCGTGATGATACGAGCCGGCTTCGACGCAATGAGCGCTGCGGTGCGATGATTCGAATGCTGCATCCAGTCCCTCTGCAATCAATCGTAGGTTATGGTTCGAACGGTATTCTACTACTGCTTTCGACCTCAACTTGAACCTTAAAGGTTCCAAAGGGTCAAGTTGAACTTGAGGCTTTGGCTTTGACCTGCAGTTATGATGAATTGTTGAGAAACCATAGAGTTCAACTTTAACGTTACAGAGCTCTGTTTGAGAGGAGTTTTGGGCTGTAAAAGCCATCTCAACGTGGGGTTTTATAACTACAGCGTGCCCTTCTGGCGAGCCTGCTCAATCTCTTCGAGGGCCTCGGCGGGGGTGAACGAACAGGTGCCGTCGCCGAGTTTGATTACCTGGATATCGTCGCCGGCGTAGACCTCTCCGCCCTTTAGTACCACGCCAAAAACGCCCTCGTGGGGAAAGATGCAGTCGCCGGCGAGATAGTAGATGGCACAGCGTGTGTGGCAGACCTTGCCGATTTGGCTGATTTCGACAAGCACCTCGCTGCCAAGCTTGAGCTGTGTGCCCAAGGGGAGCGAGAGCAGGTTGATGCCCCGGGTTGTGAAGTTCTCGCCAAAGTCGCCCTCGTGCACATCGAGCCCGCGAGCCTGCGCCGTCTGGATAGACTCTGCAGCTAAAAAGGAAACCTGGCGGTGCCAATGCCCGGCGTGTGCGTCGGAGGCGAGGCCAAATTGCTCTATAACGGTGTCGTGCCCGTCGGCGACGGGTGACTTACGCGTGCCTTTGTGCTTCGACGTGTTGATTGAGACGATGCGGGCGGGCCCGTTGTAAGCATCGTTTGCGGTGCGTAGGGGAGCTGCCGTTTGTGCGCGTTCCGCCAGCTCGTGCTTCGCGGCATTGAGGATGGGATTATCGGTCGGATGGTCTTGGGGCACGTGCGCGCCTTTCGCTCGAGGATGTCAATACACTGAATCCTACAACAATGGTAGGTTCATTGCCCGTTGTCATACAACGGTGAGCGCCGTCTTCGTGCTGGCCTTCGTGCTGGACGATTACGTCGATTGCCATAGATACGGTGGAGCTTTGGGCGCCGGCGGCTTGGCACGCTAGAATAAATCAGTTGCGCAAAGACCGCCCGTTGTGTGGGCAGTTCATGATAGGAAGTTTCCATGGCATTGCAATTTACAGAGCGCGAGTTCATTCCCGTGCTGCTTGGTGGCGACATCAACGCCTATTCGGTGGCGCGCGCCTTCTACGAGGAGTACCAGGTCAAGAGTCTGGTCTTTGGCAAGTATCAGACGGGTCCCGCGTACCGCAGCCAGATTATCGACTACACGCCCAACGTGGATATCGACACCATGCCCGTGATGCTCAAAACCGTCAACGGCATTGCCCAAGCGCATGCCGACAAGACTATTGTCCTTGTGGGCTGCGGCGACAACTATGTCGCTCTCGTGGCTCAAGCCAAGGATGCTCATGAGCTGGCGGATAACATCGTCGCTCCCTACGCGCCCTACAGCATGCTCGAGCAGTGCCAGAAGAAGGAGATCTTCTACGAGCTGTGCGAGAAGCATGGCGTGCCCTATCCACACACGTTTACCTTTACCAAGGCGATGCTCAATGCTCAGGGTGAGGCGCCTGCCGAAGTGCTCGACCAGATCGATTTTCCTTACCCGATGATTCTGAAGCCTTCTGACGGCATCATGTGGTGGCAGCATGAGTTCGAGGGACAGAAGAAGGCCTATGAGATTGCCGACCGCGCCGAGCTGGAACAGGTCATTCGCGATTCGTATGCCAGCGGCTACACCGACGATCTGATCTTGCAGGATCGCGTGCCCGGCAACGACGAGTACATGCGCGTGCTCACCAGCTATTCCGACCGCAACGGTAAGGTCCGCATGATGTGCCTGGGCCATGTGCTGCTCGAGGAGCATCAGCCCCACGGTGTCGGCAACCATGCCTGTATCATTACCGAGCCTAACGACGAACTCATGGGCGGCGTGCGCAAGTTGCTCGAGGACCTTCACTTTGTGGGCTATTCCAACTTTGACGTTAAGTACGACGAGCGCGATGGCTCGTTTAAGTTCTTCGATTTCAACACGCGCCAGGGCCGCAGCAACTACTACGTCACCAACAGCGGCTTTAACGTTGCCAAGTATGTGGTGGACGAGTATGTGTTCAACCGCCCGTTTGAGCCGGAGTTTGTGACGGCGCAGGACGAGGCCCTGTGGATGGTCGTTCCCATGGGCGTCGTCGACAAGTACGTCAAGGATCCCGAGCTGCGCGCTAAGGTGCATCGCCTGGACAAGGAAGGCAAGGGCGCCGACCCTTCGTTTATGAAGGGCGACTTTGTCTTTAACCGCTGGCTGCGCATGTGGCACACCAAGCTGCGCCACTTTAAGCTGTTCAAGACGTATTACAAGTAGATGAGCGCGGCGCCCGTCCGGTTTGCATCGGGCGGGCGCGGGTATGATACGCGCAATTGCGCAAGCGTCACCAAGGAGGCGGCGATGGAAAAGCTGGGAGTTATCGGCGGCATGGGCGCCGAGGCCACGTCGTATTACTACGACCAGGTGGTGCGTCATACGGCTGCTGCCTGCGATCAGGAACATATCGACATGGTGGTGCTCTCCAAGTCGACCATGCCCGACCGCACGTTGGCCATTAAGACCGGCGAGCATGCCAAGCTGCTGGCGACCATGAAAGAGTGTGCCCAGGCACTCGAGTCGCTGGGCTGTGCGCACATTGCCATTCCCTGCAACACGTCGCACTACTTCTACGACCAGATCCAGTCGTTTACGAAGGTGCCGATTATCCACATGCCGCGTGAGTCGGTGCGCTATGCCCTTGCGGGTGCGGTGATGGGGGAGTGCGAGTTCGACCCCAACCTGAGTATGCCGGCCGAGCCGGTGCACAAGATTGGCATTATGGGAACCGATGGAACCGTGGGCGCGGGCGTCTACGGACGCGAATGTAAGGCTGCGGGTGTTGAGGTTGTCTATCCCAGCGAGAAACGTCAGAACGATGTGATGTCGCTTATCTACGATGACGTGAAGGCCGGACGTGAGCCCGATATGGATAAGTTCGACCGCGTGATGTGGGAGTTCGCCCGTAGCGGCTGCGACCGCGTCATTCTGGCCTGCACCGAGCTCTCGGTGCTGCAGAAGTACCGAGAGATGCCCGAGGTCACCCTCGACGCCATGGACGTCCTGGTGCGCGAATCCATCATCCGCAGCGGCGCCCCCTACCGCCTCTAGCTTCCGACCTGCCAAAAAGGGACAGGTTTATTTTGGTAGGTTTTATCTGGTGAAACAGTAAAGGCTTCGGCTCGTTTGGTGCGAGCCGAAGCCTTTTGCGTTGGGTGGTTGCTGTCGGTGGCGAACTAGAACAGGAAGCCGATGGCGATGAGGGCGATGCTGACGATGAGCACGGCGATGTCCAGACCCTTGATGGGATAGCGCTTGTACGAGCTGGCGCGCGTACGCAGATAGAAGCCGCGCTGCTCTGCCGCCAAGGCTGTGGCATCGGTCTTGCCCACGCTCGAGATGAGCAGTGGCACACACAGTGGCAGCATGAGCTTAAGCTTCTTGATGGGGTTCTTGGTGTCGTACTCGACGCCGCGTGCGGTCTGCGCCTCCATGATGGCGTTCATCTCCTGACCAAACACCGGCACAAAGCGCAACGCCGTGGTAAAGGTGAAGGCATAGCGATACGGCACGTGCAGCACCTCGACGCAGGCGTTGGCAAGGTCGTTGAGTTTGGTCACCATGAGCATGAGGATGAGTGGTAACGCCACGCCCAGTAGGCGCAGACAGGCCTTCGATCCTGTGATGAGGCCCGTGTCGGTGATAAAGCCCCACACCACGTTGCCATCGCGCATAAAGGCCAGCTGGAGCACCAGCATGATAAGCGCGAGCGGGATCAGCAACTTGAGCAGCGAGAACAGACGGTCGACGACGCCGGCATAGGCACCCAGCGCAAGGGTGAGTGCCAAAAAGCCCAGCAGCGCCACGTAGGTGTCGGACAAGAAGATGCCGACGATGATGGCGGCGGCGAGGCCCAGTTTGACGACGGGGTTCAGGCGATGCAGCAGCGTGTCACCCGGCATGTAGTCGATGACGTTAACCACGGTGGACCATCTCCTTGGTAATTCGAACGACATCGGAGACCTCGCTCACCTGTGTAAAGGCGGGTGAGACGTTGGATGCCAGACGGCGCGAGAGTTCGATGACCTGGGGCGGCTCAACGTAGGCACGCCGCATGAGATCGATGTTCGAGAACAGCTCGTGCGTGCGGCCGCGGTCGAGGATGCGACCGTCGGCCATTACCACAATGCGCTCGGCAAAATCCGAGACGACTTCCATATCGTGGCAGACCATGATTACGGCGCAGCCACGCTCGGCCATGGTACGCACCGTTTCCATGACGGTCATGCACTCTCGGTAGTCAAGACCGCTCGTGGGCTCGTCGAGCACCACGATTTTGGGCTCTACGACCACGACGGAGGCGAGTGCCACCATTTGTCGCTGGCCGCGCGAAAGCGAGAAAGGCGCCTCGTCGGCCGGCAAGCCAAAGCGGTCGATGACGAGTTGGGCACGACGCAGAGCCTCGGCGCGGTCCATGCCGCCAAGCTCCAAGCCAAAGGCGACCTCGTCGAGCACGGTGTCCTTGCAGATTTGACGGTCAGGGTTTTGGAAGAGGGTTGCGACCTCGCGGGCAATGCGGCTCGTGGGGACGGTTGCAGTATCCAGTCCCGTGACGCGCACGCTGCCCGAGGCGGGCTTGAGCAGACCCGTGAGCAGCTTGGTGAGCGTGGTCTTGCCGGCACCGTTCTGGCCGACGATGCCCACGAGCTCGCCGGGATAGAGCGTCAGGCTAAGGTCGTGTACGGCGGCGCCGCCATTGGGATAGGCAAACTCAACATGGTCGAAGGTGAGTACGGGTTCTGCGTCCTTGGCATGAGGGCGCAACGACGGTGCATGCGGGGAACCGGCGGGCGCCTGGGCTTCGATGGCCGCGTGTGCGGGGTCGACGATGCCCGAAATCAGGCGCTCGGCCTCATCGACATCCAAGCAAGGGGTACCACTTGCCAGACCATCGGCCTCGAGGCTATTGAAGATGCGCGTGACGCGAGGGCAGTCGACGCCGATGACACGGAGCTCGTCGGTATGCGCGAAGACCTCGTGTGGCTCGCCCTGCAGCGCGATTTCGCCATGGTTGAGCACGAGCACGCGGTTGCAGTACTCCGAGAGCAGGGCGACCTTTTGCTCAACGACGACGATGGTGATTCCAAGTGCGCGGTTTGCCTCACGCAGCGTCTCGAAAACCAACGTGGAGCTGGCGGGGTCGAGTGCCGCGGTGGGCTCGTCGAGAACCAAGACGCGCGGACGCATGGCGAGGATGGCGGCGATGGCTACCTTTTGCTTCTGTCCGCCCGAGAGGGTGGCGATCTCGCGGTCGCGCAGGTCGCTGATGCCGACGGTCTCGAGCGTTTCGCTCACGCGCTGCTCGATCTGGTCGTGGGGAACGCCAAAGTTCTCGAGGCCAAAGAGCATCTCGTCCTCGACGACCGAGGCGACCATCTGCGTGTCGATGTCCTGCAACACGCTGCCGACGATCTGCGACACATCGGTGAGCGAGACTTCGCAGGTGTCGTGGTCGTCAACCATGACGGACCCAAAGAACGTGCCGGTGTAGTGGTGGGGCACGGCACCCGACAGGCAGGCGGCAAGCGTGGACTTGCCGGCGCCCGAGGGCCCGATGATACCGATGAAATCTCCCTTGTTCACGCCGAGCGAGATGTGGCTGAGCGCCTGTTCGGTCTGCGTGCCGTAGGAGAACGAGACATCGTCGACGTTGATGATCGTTTCCATGGATACCTTTCATAGTCATTGGGGACGTTCTTTAATGACTAGTCGTTTAAGAACGTCCCCAAAAGCTCGTTGTTTGGGACAGTCTTTGGTGGTGAAGTACGGAGACGGCTTTACGAGGTGCCCCAGGTTGGCGCGAAAGAGGAACGAAGCGTACTTGGGTACGCGAGCGACGAATGAACGCCAAGATGGGGTGGCTCGTAAAGCCGAGCAGGTTAGTTGAGCTTAAGGGCCTTCTGGATGGGCATGTAGAGGGCGCCGACCAGAATGGCGTTAAAGACGGCGGTCATGGCGACGACGGGCAACATGGCGGCGGCGAGCTCGCCTACCACGCCGAGCATGGCCATCTTGATGACCATGAAGATGACGCCGGAGACAAAGGTGGTCAGGAAGGTTGCAACAATGGCGATGGCGGGCTTGACCTGACCGTTCTTGCCGGCGGCGTTGACGATGCCGGCCATGAGCATGGCGGCGATGCCCTCGGCGGCAAAATCGACGAACGGCGAAGTAGTGGTGATCTGGATCACGGCAGCCGAGATGAGGCCAATGACGAGCGCCTGACCGATGTTGGGGCGAATGACCAGAATGGTGAGGCAAAAGGCCGAGATGATGAACTCGGGGCTGATCATGCCGCCCGAGATGCCCGAGATGGCCTTGCCGACGGTGAAGTTGAGGATGAAGCCGGCAGCGAGCAGGATGGCGAGCAGGACGAGGGCACGGACGTCGAGTTTGCCGCGGTCGGCGGTCTGGACGGTGCGGGGCTGGGCGGCGGTGGTGTTCTGAGACATGGTGAAAAGCCTTTCGGAATGGGGGTGCAAGAGAAAAGCGGAGGCGCGTGATGCGAATGCGATCGGGCTCGAGATAGAAAAAGGCCCCCGGTCGAAACCGGAGGCCTTCCAATCACCTAGAGCGCAAAAACAGGCGTGAGGGACTCACTGTCGACCGATCGTATTCGCATCACGCCACCACCAGTTGTTGAGAGACTTCATCGTGTTCTTCATGTTGGTGGCTCCTTTCGTGATGCCGTGGCGCGGTCGCACCTAGTTGCTGTTGCGCTGCACTATAGCACAGCGAAGTGTGTGCGGGGAAATCTTTTTTAAAAGATTTCAGGCGGGTTTCCCACCGGTCAAAAGAGCGGGCTGAGCGGGCGAGGCTGCCATTGCTGCCTTGCCCGCTCAGCTAGGACGTTACTCCTTATTGCGACGGTAGAGGAAGTAACCGCCCGCGGAGATGACGGCAACGCCAGCGATGGCGAATGCAGCCACCACGCGGCCATCAAAACGATCGCCGGTGGTGGGCAGGCCGCCCTTGGTGTTCGCCTTGTTGGTGGTTACCGTGGTCGTGGTGTCCGACTTGCCAGGCTTCTCGGGCTTGGTGGTGGGCTGCTCGGGCTTAGCGGGCTGCTCGGGGGTACCGGGCTGCTCAGGAGTACCAGGCTGCTCGGGAGTGCCAGGCTGATCCGGGGTTACCGGGTCGGTGGTAAGAGCGTCCTTGGCGTAGGTGATGGACACCTTGAGGCCGTTGGTCTCGGTGTTCAGGTCGCTCGGGGTGAAGGGCTGGTCGAAGTTCTCAGCCTTCAGATAGGCGCGCATCTCCTGGAGCAAGGCCTTGCACTTGACGTAGGTGTTCTCGGTGGCAGCATTGCCGGCCTTGTTTGCCAGGGCGGTACGGGCCTCGGTGCCCTCGGTGGCCTGCATGACCTCGTCGACTTCCAAGTTCTGCTCGACGAGCTCGTTCTGGAGGGCGTCGAGGTAGGTGCGAACGCCGGTGCCGAGCTGCTCACGGTGCTCGAAGCACAGGGAGCTGATGTCCATGAGGACATAGTTGATGGAGTTCTCGGGCTCCTCGTTGTTCACGATGTCCTCCTCTTCGCAGTGATCGAAGGAGACGGTCTGGTCGCTGTAGTACGGGCTAACCTCGGTGAGCAGTGCGGAGTAGTAGGGGATGGCGACGGAGTAGGCGGCGCGGGAGAGCATCTCCCACTGGATGGTCGCGATCTCGGGGTCCATGCCCTGACGGATCTGGAAGAGATTGACCTCGGTGTTGGTCTCGGTACCAATGGCGTAGGCGCCGTCGGTGTTGGCGTTGAGGCCCGGGACCTTCTCGCCGCGGTTGCCAAACGCGCGGATCATCTCAAAGGTGTTCCAGTCGGACTTGCCGGGCTGGAAGAACAGCGGCTGCGCCTTGCTAACCAGGGCGCCGGTCGTGGCACGAGCATCTTCGCGCTCGTCCTTGACGATCTCGTAGTCGGTGCCCTCGGTGAGCGGCACACCGAAGTAGGCGCGACCCTGGACATAACGGGCCCAAGAATGCATGGCCTTTTCGCTAATTGCCTCGCCGTAGGTCTGGGCAACGTCAAATTGACCGTCATCGAAGTACTTGGCGAAGCCATTCTCCTTAGGCATGGACTCGATGGTCGCAGAGTGGAGACAGTTCGCGGTGTCGGTGAGGTCAACCTTGTAGTTGAGGTTGCCGATGTTGGGGTTGAGCGAGGCGATATCGTCAGTGAGCCTCATGGCGATCCACTGGTGGCCGGAAAGTGCGGCAAACAGCCAAGTCTCGTTGCTGTCGGCGATGATAATCTGAGGCTCTGTTAGACCAGGATTGACATACATGTGTCCCCACGGTGCCATATCGTTG
>JBKTBE010000109.1:0-3634 GCA_046883645.1 Collinsella sp.
CTGCGTGACCCAGCGTAACGCCTTGCTCAAGGAGACCTAGTGCTGCCGTGAGACGCTCGGCGCGTGGAACGATTCGATTGCCCGCGCGGGCGCGGCTCTGCTCGTGCACCGGTTGGCCCTGCTCGACCGGCTGGCGGGCCATGTACACACTGCCTACGGGCAAGTGGCGTCCGGCGAGGCTGCCAACGTGACCTATACGTCCACACTGGGGGATTTGCCCCAGGTCGAGGATCGCGAAGAGCTGAAGGGCTGGGCGTACGAGCGCATGCTGGCCGCCCTTGATGAGCACGCCGACGAGGAAATTCGCCGCGGCGTGACGTTGGTGGGACCGCATCGCGACGAGATTGAATTTACCGTGGCGGGTCGCTCCGCCCGTTCATTTGCCAGCCAAGGACAGCAGCGAACGTTGGTACTGTCCTGGAAGGTGGCCGAGGTGGCCGTGGCTCGCGATGTTCTGGGTACTGCTCCGCTGTTGCTTCTGGACGACGTGATGAGCGAGCTCGACCACGAGCGCCGCGGTGCTTTTCTGCGGCTGATCGGCGATGATATCCAAACGGTCATAACCACGACCAACCTGGGATACTTTACCGATGACCTGCTTGATCGAGCCAAGGTGGTGAGCATGGGTGAGGCGTGCTAATTACGAGCGCGAGAGCGAAACGGTCGCCTTCAGTGGGTTTTTAAACGCAGAGCGCCAGCGCATCCTGGCGGCTGCAACACCTGAGCGCCGCGCGCAGATGGAGGCTGCCGAGGAGTCGCGCGCGGTCTATCGCGCGTGGAACGCGGTGTGCTCGGGCACGCGCGAGGGGCGGCATGTGACGGGCCTGCGCTACCTGCCCGAGTCCAATGAGCTGCTGGTATATCTCGATTCGCCCTCGTGGACGCAGGAAATGACGCTGTTGCGCGAGATCATCCGCGCGCGCATGGAGCGCGTCGGTGCGCATGTGGATGGCCTGGTGTTCAAAACCACCGCGCCCGGTCACACGCCGCCCGCTGCCAAAGAGCGTCTGCGTCCTGCCGTGGCCGAGCGCCCGCCGGCTCCGCATGCTGACCTAAGTGAGGCCGAGCGCACCGAGATTGAGCGCCAAGTGGCGCCCATCGAAGACCAAAAACTGCGCGAGGCCCTCGAGAACGCCATGAGAGCCAGTGCCGAGTGGGCCAAGGGCGTGCAAGGCAAAAAAGAGCCTTAAATCGCATCTGGTGGCCTTGTAGAGCCAAATACCCTCGTTCCCGAGGGTATTTTTTTACGATAAACTAGTAAGGCTGTACACATTTTCTTGACTGAAGGAGGACGTGTGGCAAACGAAAACGATTACGATGGCGGCGAGATTAAGATTCTCGAAGGTCTCGAGGCCGTTCGTAAGCGCCCGGGCATGTATATCGGCTCGACGAGCGCCAGCGGTCTGCATCACCTGGTGTGGGAGATCGTTGACAACTCCGTCGACGAGGCCATGGCCGGTTTCTGCACCGAGATCCAGGTGACGGTCCACGCCGACAACTCCATCACGGTCGTCGACAACGGGCGCGGCATCCCCGTCGACGAGCACCCTGTTAAAAAGATCCCGACGCTCGAGGTCGTCATGACGATCTTGCACGCCGGCGGTAAGTTCGATAACTCGGCCTATAAGGTCTCGGGCGGCCTGCACGGCGTGGGCATCTCCGTCGTCAACGCACTGTCCAAGCGCGTGGTCGTTCAGGTTCGTCGCGATGGCAACACCTACGAGATGGAGTTCTCGCGCGGCAAGACCGTCAAGAAGATGGAGGTCGTGGGCACCTCGGATTCGACGGGCACCACCGTCACCTTCTGGCCCGACGATGAGATCTTCGAGACCTGCATCTACGATTTCGATACGCTGCACAACCGTCTGCAGGAGACGGCGTTCCTCAATAAGAACCTCAAAATCGTGCTGACCGACGAGCGCGAAGCGACTCCCCACGTGGAGGAGTTTTGCTACGAGGGCGGCATCATCGACTTCGTCAAGTTCCTCAACGAGGGCAAGGACGTCCCCGAGGCCTTTAAGGAGCCCATCTACATCGAGGGCAAATCGGACCCGGACGCGCCTGTGGCCAAGATGGGAGAGGTCGAGGTTTCCCTGCAGTGGAATAGCGGCTACGGCGAGAACGTCATGTCGTTTGCCAACGACATCTACACCCCCGAAGGCGGCATGCACCTTGAGGGCTTCCGCACCGCGCTCACCCGCGTGATCAACGATTACGCGCGCAAGCAGAACCTGCTCAAGGAAAAAGACGCCAACCTGACCGGCGACGATGTGCGCGAGGGCCTTTCGGCCGTTATCTCGGTCAAGCTGCCCGATCCGCAGTTTGAGGGCCAGACCAAGGCAAAGCTCGGCAGCTCCTATATGCGAGCGCTCACGCTCAAGATTGTGACCGACGGCCTTGCCGATTACCTCGAGGAGCATCCCAAGCCCGCCCGCGAGATCGTCAAGAAGGCGCAACAGGCCTGCAAGGCGCGCAACGCCGCCCGCAAGGCGCGCGAGGCGACCCGCCGCAAGAGCCTGCTCGAGACGGCGTCCCTGCCCGGTAAGCTCGCCGACTGCTCGGTGCGCGATGCCGAGCTGACCGAGCTCTTCATTGTAGAGGGCGACTCGGCAGGCGGTTCGGCCAAGGACGGCCGCCGCCGAGACATCCAGGCGATTCTGCCCCTGCGCGGCAAGATTTTGAACGTCGAACGCGTTGGTGACCATCGCGCGTTCTCGAGTGACACCATCCAGTCGCTGATTACCGCGATCGGTTGCGGCGTCACGACGAGTGCCGGCGACGGCGGCGATTTCGATATCACCAAGGCGCGCTACCACAAGATCATCATCATGACCGATGCAGACGTCGACGGCGCGCATATCCGCATCCTGCTGCTGACGTTCTTCTACAAGTACATGCGTCCGCTGATCGATGCCGGCTACGTCTATGTTGCCTGCCCGCCCATCTTTGGCATTAAGGTGCGCAACAAGATCCACTACGTGTATCCCAACGGCCGCCAGCCCGAAGACGAGATCCTGCGCGACACCATCCAGAGTCTGGGCCTGAACCCCGACGATAACGACGAGGACGGCAAGGCCAAAGACGGCAAGATCACCAAAAAGCGCAAGGGCTATACCGTCCAGCGCTACAAGGGCCTGGGCGAGATGGACCCCAAGCAGCTCGCCTCGACGACGATGGACCCCAAGACCCGCATCCTGCAGCGTGTGTCGATCGAGGACGCCGTGGTGGCGGACCGCGCCGTGCGCGAGCTGATGGGTTCCGAGGTCGGCTATCGCCGCGAGTACATCGAGAAGCATGCACATGATGCACGATTCCTTGACGCTTAAGAGGAGGTAACGTGGCAGACGATATCAACAATAACGAGGGTATGGACGAGGCCGGCGATGCCGGTATGCCCGATGATCTGAAGCGCCTGCTTGCCCGTGCTGAGCAGGGCGAGGACGGCGATCCGGACGCCTATAACCCCGATGCCGATGATGATGAGGAAGAAGACGACGACGCCGAGCTCGAGGAGAGCTTTGGCGAAGTCGATCGCGGCGCCTCGGCCGGCGAGGATATCAACGGCGGCCAGCTCCAGATTTCGGAGTTCGGTCGCGAGATGAAGCAGTCGTTCATCGAGTATTCGATGTCGGTT
>JBKTBE010000110.1:0-3569 GCA_046883645.1 Collinsella sp.
GTTGGACTCCATGGTGAGCTGCTGCAGGTAGGCCGGGAAACGGTGCAGGTACTGGCAGTACGGAAGCACGGCGTGGCTCTTGGAACCGAAGAAGTTGACGTACCAGACGTTGAGCAGGCCCATCAGCGCGACGGCGTTGCTCTCGAGCGGCGTGTTGCAGAAGTACTCGTCGATGGCGTGGAAGCCCTCGAGGAACCGCTGGAAGCGCTCGGGGCCGAGCACGACGATCAGCGACAGGCCCACGGCGGAGTCGACGGAGTAGCGGCCGCCGACCCAGTTCCAGAAACCGAAGGCGTTGGCGGGGTCGATACCGAAGGCCTCAACCTTCTCGAGTGCGGTGGAGACGGCGACGAAGTGCTTTGCCACGGCCTCGGCGTTCTGCTCATCGGAGCCGTCGATGGCGCCCTGAGCCTTGAGCTGCTCGAGCATCCAGGTCTTGACCTCGCGGGCGTTGGTGAGGGTCTCGAGCGTGGTGAAGGTCTTGGAGACGATGATCACGAGCGTGGTCTCGGGATCCAGGCCCTTAAGCTTCTCGGCCTGGTCGTTGGGGTCGATGTTGGAGATATAGCGGCAGTCGATACCGGCGTCGGCATAGGGACGCAGAGCCTCGTAAGCCATGACCGGGCCCAGATCGGAGCCGCCGATGCCGATGGACACCAGGTGCTCGATCTTCTTGCCGGTAACGCCCTTCCACTCACCGGAGCGCACGCGCTCGGCGAAAGCATACATGCGATCGAGGACCTCGTGCACGTCGGCGACGACGTCCTGGCCGTCAACGATGAGCTGGCCCTTCTCGCTTGCCGGACGGCGCAGCGCGGTGTGCAGGACGGCGCGGTCCTCGGTGGTGTTGATGTGCTCGCCGGAGAACATGGCGTCGCGGCGCTCCTCGAGCTTCACCTCGCGGGCAAGATCGCACAGCAGCTTGACGGTCTCATCGGTCACCAGGTTCTTCGACAGATCGAAGTGCAGGTCACCGGCGTCAAAGCTCAGCTTGTTCACGCGCTCGGCATCGGCGGCGAACCAGGCCTTGAGGTCGATACCTTCGGCCTCGAGCTTCTCCTGATGAGCCTCGAGCGCCTTCCAAGCGGCGGTCGACGTAGCGTCGATAGGTGCGGCAACAGTTGCCATAGAGTCCTCCTCAGCATACGGGCGCACGCCTCCATGCGCCCGGACATTCAGATGCCATTATTCTAGCGCAGGTCAAGACTATAATCAGCGAGCGTTGCCAATCGGCCCCCAAACGGCAACCGACCAAAAAGGGAAAGGTTTATTTTGGCAGGCCAAACGCTTTACCAACCAAAAATAACCCGTCCTTTTATGGCAAATATTAGGCCGCGGCGCAGACGCTACCGAGTAACTCACGCAGAGGAGACCCGATGCCCTCCAGCAGTTCGGGCGCGATAATGGCAAAAACGGGAACCTCGCCGGTGCCCACGACAGCAGGCACCTTGCCCTCCGAGACAATGCATCCATAAGGCACAAAGCCGTCTTCGCCGGCATCGAGCGCCGCCATGCGACGCGCGAGCTCGCGCGCAAAGCCGGCAGTATCGGCATCGCCAATCGCCAGGACAAAGTCCACGCCTTCGTCGGTCGCCAGGGCTACGGCCTCATCGACCAAATCGTCTCCCCCATCGCCCCCGACCAAGCCGCAGCGAAAAAGCACGCGTTCGAGCAGAGCTCGATCAAGCGAGCCGAGCGCCGCCGAGACGAGCTCATCGTGCGTATGTTTGTCACCGCCCAACACGACCAGCGCCTTGGTGCCACCGTAGTGAGCGACCAATCGTCCGCACCAGCGAGCCACGTCTCCATCCGCAACAAGGCGCGTCGGCATACCAAACCCATAATTGACCATCTTTTTCACAACCCTTCCGTGCGTATAGGCGGTATCGATCGTTAGGCTCATGCTACGAAGCGAGCTTTTCCGAGCTGTTTCGCGCTCTTTAGGGCTGCGTTAAAAACCCGATGCAGCTGCACGACTATACCTGCCAAAAAGGGACAGGTTTTGACGATGTCCGGATGAGCGGGTATTATCGAACATGTATTCGATAAGAATATGTGTTTGATGAAAGGGCACGGATGGCGCACGAGCAGCACACCTATATCTGCATCGACCTCAAGACGTTTTATGCCAGCGTCGAGTGCGTGGACCGCGGGCTCGATCCACTCACCACCAACCTGGTCGTTGCCGACGAATCACGCGGACGCACGACCATCTGCCTCGCCATCACACAGGCCATGAAGGACCTCGGGATACACAATCGCTGCCGTCTGTTCGAAATTCCCGATGGCATCGACTACATCACGGCCGTACCGCGCATGCAGCATTACATGGAGGTGTCGGCGAAAATCTACGGTATCTATCTGGAATACGTCAGCCCCCAGGACGTGCACGTCTACTCCATCGATGAGTGCTTTATCGACGTGACGCCCTATCTGGACCTCTATCACACCGATGCGGAAGGGTTCGCCTGCACGCTGCGCGACGAGGTCCTCGCGCGCACCGGCATCACGGCTACGGTCGGCATCGGCCCCAACCTATTCCAGGCCAAGGTAGCGCTCGACATTACCGCCAAGCACGTACCCAGCCGCATCGGCATACTCGACGACGAGGCCTTTCGCAAGGAGATCTGGCCCCATCGTCCCATCACCGATATCTGGGGCATCGGTCCCGGCGTGGCAGCCCGCCTCGAGAAATACGGCGTCTACGATCTGATGGGCGTCGCGGCGCTCGACGAAAACCTGCTTTGCGACGAGCTCGGCGTCAATGCCGAATATCTCATCGACCATGCCTTTGGGCGCGAGCCGACAACCATCGCCGACATCCAAGCCTATCGCCCGCAAGCAACTTCGACCACCACAGGACAGGTGCTCTCGAAGGGTTATGCCTACGAACAGGCCTATACCGTCTTGCGCGAGATGGTCGATGCCGCCGTGCTGGATTTGATCGACAAGCACGTGGTGTGCGACAGCATCTCGCTCTTTGTGGGCTATGCAAGCGAGCGCGCCGACATCCGCAGGCTTGATGCCAGCGGCACTGCACAATATGTGGACGGATGCGGACACCTGCGCTCGAGTACGTCGAGCATCGAACCCACCGCAACCGCCGGCCCCGAGCTCGCACCCCGTGCGCCCAAGCCCGTCCAGCGCGATGACGAACGGCGTCGTCTGGTACGTGAGGCGCAGGCAATCGACGGCATCTTTGTGGGAGAGCATGGCGGCAAACCGCGCGGTGGCTATGCCGCACTCTTTGCGCACTCCAACGCCTCGCGAAAGCTGCCCGAGCGTACCAATTCGTTCAAGAAGATCATGGGCTATTTCGATGAGCTCTGGGCGCAGACTGTCGATCCCAAACGACCGGTCAAGCGCATCAATCTGGGATTTGGCAACCTCATGCCCGAGGAATTTGCCACCATCGATCTGTTCAGCGATATCGAGGCCGATGAGCGCGAGCGCGACCTGGCACGCGCCGTGCTGGCCGTGAAAGGCAAATACGGCAAGAACGCGCTGGTTAAGGGGCTGAGCTTTACCGCCGGCGCCACCGCGCGCGAACGCAACGATCAGGTAGGAGG
>JBKTBE010000015.1:0-34320 GCA_046883645.1 Collinsella sp.
GATGAACTTCTCCACGTGCTGGTAGGGGCCGTAGTTGTTGGAGCAGTTGGAGATCGTGGTGTGCAGGCCGTAGGTGCGGGTCCATGCGCGCACGAGCATGTCGGAACTCGCCTTGGTGGAGCTATAGGGGCTCGAGGGCTTATACGGTGTCTCCTCGGTGAACTTGGCCGGGTCGTCGAGCGCCAGGTCGCCGTAGACCTCGTCGGTGGAGACGTGGTGGTAGCGGATGCCGTATTTCCTCACGGCCTCCAGCAGGCGGAAGGTGCCCTCGACGTTGGTGCGCAGGAACGGCTCGGGGTCCGCGATGGAGTTGTCGTTGTGGCTCTCGGCGGCGTAGTGCACGATGGCGTCGTGGCCCGGGACGATGCGATCCAGCAGCTCCGCGTCGCAGATGTCGCCCACGACGAGCTCGACCCTGTCCTCGGGCAGCCCCGCGATGTTCTCGGGGTTGCCGGCGTAGGTCAGCTTGTCCAGGACGGTCACGTGGACGCCCGGGTGGTTCTTCACCACGTAGTGCACGAAGTTGCTGCCGATGAAGCCGCAACCGCCCGTGACGATGATGTTCTTAGGTTCAAAAATCTCAGACATGAAAATCCAATCTGAAGCAAGTACAGCTTCTTTAGTATGCCGCAGGAAGTGACGCCGCGACACTATTCAACAAAACTATCGGACATTTCGGCATGCGATAAGAGCCATGACCTTCGCAGAATTACTTCCCCTACAAAACGCCTCCGGAATGCAGTCTTTGTCGTACCGGAAGACCGAATTCCCAGTTTTATCGCGTAAGTACTTATAGAAGAAGTCTTCCCAGCTTTTAAACTTCTCACTGTTTACAAAGGCTTCTGGGGTTTCCAAAACCGCCTTAACATCTAACCCTGAAATTACGCCAGAGCTCAGCAGAAGCCACTCGAATGACTCGGGAAGACAAACCGTAACAGTATCGCGATGAATGTCTTGCAGCTTAAGGACGCGGTCCGCATAGCACCCAAATGCCGCTCCGTCCGCGACAACAAACACGCGATCGTCGAAATGCTGATCCAACCAGCCCAAAATCGCGCTGTTCGTCATGGCCGAAGCACAGGTAAGCTCACTATCAGCAAAATGCCGTTCAAAGAACTGGAAACCAGACTTACTGTCCTCGCATAGAAGGATAGAAAAGTCCTGTTTTGGCGCCGATCGGGAAATAGCATAACGATGATTTCCGCGATCTTGATAAACAGGGACGAAGGAATGGTATTTTCCGCTCGTCTTAATCTTGTAAATCTCATCCACGCTATACGGAAGATTGGGGAAATCAGCCCTTGAGATCAGCACGAAATAATTCGAGGAATACAGCACATGATGGGCAAACTCATCAGAATGGATCTCTTTTAAGCCCTCATCGACAAATACAATCGAGTCATGAACGGACGAAAGCTGGTTTCGCCAATCATAATCGGTCAGGGCGACACAGGGACAATCGCATTGCAAGGAGACACCCGACTGCTCGCCCGTTCGCATGTAGTCTGCGACCATGTCAAACAGTGTCGTCTTACCCGTGCCACTATCGCCACGCACAATAGTGATGTTCCGCTTGAGGGTAAATGTGTACTTAGTTCCCCTGCGGCGGGAAATCTTAACGAGATGCGAACCGTTCATAAGCAGTACCTACAGATACGGAATCGACTCGTGAATCAATTCGGCCATGTTGTGAACGATTCGGCCGCTATTCACGACTTTAATTTTAAAATCCTCGCGACCAAAGTCCATCACATGATAGAGATTCACAACGAGCTTGCGGTCTTTCGCCATGTCAAGAATCCACTTGGCACAGTTGTCACCACAGGTAGAGGCGTTAAAAATATGCTTACGATCAAATCTCATAAGCAGCAGCGTTTTCACGCCACCAGAAAGCTGGAGTGGGGAGATGGATCCAAGCACGGGGCTTTCGATGACGTTTTCGGAGACAACATCCGATCGATCGACATCTTTAATTATCGAGACTGCATAGGGATCCGTAATCCAAGTAGACCGGTAAGAGTTTTTGAAATATGTCGCTGTGTTGTAAATCGCTTCTGGCATATCGCCAAAGTAGACGCTTAACACATCCACTCCCAATCATATTATCTTTATGGTCAACGTAATCATAACGAAAGGGACCACCAGATAAACGGTGACCCCTAAAAGAAAACAAGCTGGCGCTAGTACTCGCGCGGGCTGTTGACGATCTCGCCGGCGGCGACCTTCTTCAGGTGCTGCCCGTAGACCGACTTGCCGTAGGCCTTGGCGGCTTCCTCCAGCTCGGCGGTCGTGATCCAGCCGTTCTCCCAGGCGATCTCCTCGGGCACGGACACGGGCAGGTCCTGGGAGTGCTCCACGGCGCGGACGAACTCCGCCGCCTCGTGCAGGCTCTCCATGGTGCCGGTGTCGAGCCACGCGTAGCCACGGCCGAGGGTCACAACGGACAGCGTCCCCTCCTCCAGGTACATCTGGTTGAGCGTGGTGATCTCGAGCTCGCCGCGCGCGGACGGCTTGACCTCGTGGGCCTTGGCGGCCACGTCGCCCGGGTAGAAGTACAGGCCGGTGACGGCGTAGGAGCTCTTGGGGCACTCGGGCTTCTCCTCGATGGAGACGGCACGGCCCTGCGCATCGAATTCCACGACGCCGAAGCGCTCGGGGTCGTCCACGTGGTAGCCGAAGACCGTGGCGCGGCCCGACTCGGCGTTCTGGACGGCGCGCGTCAGGTGGCGCGAAAGGCCGTTGCCGTAGAAGATGTTGTCGCCGAGCACCAGGGCGCACGGCTCGCCGTCGATGAATTCCTCGCCGATGGTGAAGGCCTGCGCCAGGCCGTCCGGGCTCGGCTGCTCGGCGTAGGAGAGGTTCACGCCGTAGCGCGAGCCGTCCCCGAGCAGGCGCTCGAAGTTGGGGAGGTCCGTCGGCGTGGAGATGACCAGGATGTCCCGGATGCCCGCCAGCATGAGGGTGGACAGCGGGTAGTAGATCATCGGCTTGTCGTAGACCGGCAGCAGCTGCTTGGAGGTCACGAGCGTGAGCGGGTACAGGCGCGTGCCGGACCCGCCGGCGAGGATGATGCCTTTCATAGAATTCCTCTCAGTTGACAATCGTTGAGTAAAAGCTGCTAATTGCAAATAACGATTAGACAAACATAGTTATTAAAATTATATGCGCCGGCAACGGCTTCCTCCTCATTCTCTTTAAAACGGACAGCAGAAACACGCATCTCTTTCTGCATTTATCGCGAGGTAGGAAATGAATTAGTACAATGAGCAGTGTCCAACAAACGAAAGGCAAACAATGCGAGTCGAAACAACCGGAGTATGCAGAGGAAACTGGAAAATCTACCAGCAACTTAAAATAGAAGGCATCCATGAAGGCTCCAGCATAAAAGCTCAAGCGGCAACGGATGACGACCGCCGCTTACCTTTGTCTCTTCTAAAATTCAAGGACAATAACGGCGAATCGAACTCATACGTTCTTGTAATCCCCGACCCCGATACCCGAGCCATTAAAATTGAGTTTAACGAAATCGGCAAAGACGGTTGCAACCTGAGCAGCGACTCCCTTTCGCTCAATTGCAAGAACATCAAATGGGAGTCGCGTCTTAACTACAAAATTAAACCTGACATGTGCAGCAAACTCCGAAATTACGATGACGTTTCAGAGTTTGAGATGGCGACGATTGATTTTTGGCAGTGCATCGAAGATTCAAACGAGTATATCCTGAGGTGCACGGTTAGAACACCGTACCGCAATGACTCGCAAATCAAACTTCGCTGCCTCGACCGGTTCCTCAATGAGGTTGGGCTGAGCATAGTCAATTTCGGTTCAAATGTAACGAGCGTTGGATTTACATCCGAGAAAAAGCAACTTGAAACGCAGCTCTCGATCCGCATGCCAAAGGCGTTTGATCGTTACTATTTTATTATTGACGATCAAAATCACCCATCATTCAGTGCATTTGACTGCTTAACGCCTGATAAATTAGGCTTGCTTCTTGAGGAGACCAACTTCCTCTTTACCCATGCGCAGTTTGACCCTAAATACCCCGAATGGTTTACAGAGCATAAGGCAACCATTGGCGCACTGGAGAAGCAGAGAAAAATCGTCTTCAATAGCGCTCCGAAATTCAGCATCATTGTCCCTCTTTACAACACGCCCATTTCGTTTTTTAACGATATGGTCGAATCCGTAAAAAACCAGTCTTATGCAAACTGGGAGCTCCTCCTAGTTAATGCAAGCCCTGACAATCAGGAACTAAAGGCTCGCGTTGAGCAGGAAACAGCCCGCGACAACAGAATTAAGTCAATTAATCTTACCGAAAATAAGGGTATTTCCGAAAACACAAACGCAGGCGTTGCCGTAGCTTCGGGCGATTTCGTTAGCTTCTTTGACCATGACGACATTCTTGAACCGGACTTGTTGTTCTCATATGCCGAGGCAATTGAAAACAATAATGACGTCGATCTTCTTTATTGTGATGAAGATAAACTCATGCCCGATGGAAAGTTAGCGCAGCCGTTCTTTAAGCCGGATTTCAATATCGATCTGCTCAGAAACAATAACTATATCTGCCACATGCTTACCATCCGTAAGTCCCTGCTAGACACTCTAGAGCCGAACACAAAAGAGTTCGATGGAGCACAGGATCATAATCTGACTCTCCGCGCCGTGGAAAAGGCAAGGAAAGTTCATCATGTTGCGAAGGTTCTATACCACTGGCGCCTAAGCGAGACCTCCACCGCAGCAAATGCCGATAGCAAGCCGTATGCCACTATCGCAGGTATCAAAGCGGTCCAGAGTCATTTGGACAGGCTTGGGCTCAATGCGAAGGTCGAACAAGCGCGTCGTCCCTTTACATATAAAGTAACCTACGCTGTGCCAGATTCCCACCCACTCGTGTCAATTATCATCCCGACTAAAGACCACGCCGACATTCTGAACAACTGCATTACATCAATTGTTGAGAAATCAACGTACGACAATTACGAGCTCGTCATAATCGAAAACAACAGCACAGAAAAGGTGACGTTCGATTATTACGATAAGTTGCAAGCAAAATATCCTGACATCGTTCGTCTTGTAACTTGGGAACACGAATTCAATTTCTCCAAGCTCATGAACTTTGGCGTTGCTCACGCCAAGGGCGACTATCTCTTGCTATTGAATAACGATACTGAGGTAATTACGCCCAATTGGATCGAGACCATGCTTGGCATCTGCGCACGTGAGGATGTTGGCGCAGTCGGTGCAAAACTCTACTATCCCGACAACACCATTCAGCACGCGGGCCTATGCGTCACTGGCGGCGTGGCGGGACATCTTTGCCAGAGCATGCCAAGGAATAATTGGGGCTACTTTGCACTCAACGATGCGCAACAAGACTTCAGCGCTGTCACTGCAGCTTGCATAATGACCAAGCGTAGCGAATATGAGAAAGTCGGAGGTTTCACCGAAGAGCTTCAAGTTGCATTTAATGATGTTGACTTTTGCTTAAAGCTACGCGAGATTAACGACCTGATCGTATACACGCCCGAAGTCGAGCTCTATCACTACGAGTCGATTTCTAGAGGCGTTGAAAACAATACGGAAAAGCAGATTCGGTTCCACAAAGAAGTCGCATACATGAATTATCGCTGGGCTAAGCATTACGTCGAAGGCGATCCCTATATGAATCCAAACTTTACCGTTGGGGAACCTGCGAATCGTTATTATCATTTATAAGAAGTTGACGTTTCTTCTCTTATTCAATCACGGCAAATTAGCGTGTGTCTAAGCTAGATAGGGGAATCGAGGATTAACCCTCGATTCCCCTATTGTGATAAGTTGTCCTCTACTCGACAGTCAGAGAGCATCTTATTCTAATGGCGTATTTAAAACCCAGCCCCACAGAGGCGTAGCGGTAGTGTGGTAGTAGTTCAGCCACCAGGCTAGTGACGTCGTCCTAATGTAGCCGATGTTATCCATTACCATACCGTTACCGACGTAAATAGCAATGTGTCCCCAGCGAGCCCCCGCATTAGTATGCGTATGAGTAGGGACCGCAACTATCATTCCAACCTTAAGCTGCGATATATCTCGACTATGACACCAATTCCAAAACATGTCGCATGCGTCACCGTTGGGATAAGACCCTAGCACGGGATAAAAAACCTCGCTAACCCACTCCGAGCACAACCCCACTCCAGGAGAAGGAACGTTGTAGCAGCGGCTAACAATTTGAGACTGAAAGGAAGTACAGGCAGAACGCTCGGGGTCTACCCAAGCACCGGCAGCATTAAAGAAATACTCGCCATTATCGATACTGTTCCAGCCAGTTGCCATTTGACCTGACGACATAAGGTAATACCATAGCCCGTCATCATCGCGGAACCAGCCTGTATTCATAACGCCAGATTCGTTATCGAGGTGATACCACTTCCCGCCAATTAATTGCCAACCGCGCTGTAGCACCCCGTCTGGATCCGTGTAAAACCACGTCTGAGCAGCGGAGGACCAATACCAGCCTACCATGGGCTTTCCTTCGGCGTCGTTGAGCTTAATTGCGCCCACGCTGTCCTTGACACCCTTTAACGCAATTGCACCACTGCTGCACGCATAATATGCGTTTCCATCTTGCGAGAAGACCCAGGCGTTGCACTCTAATGCGCCGCCACTATCCGAATCCAAATAGTACCAATTACCATTTACAGACTGAAATCCTTCGAGCATGGCGCCATTATTATTGGAATCAAGCAAATACCAGCTAGAATCAAAGTAAAACCATCCTGTGCGAATCGCTCCAGAGCCATTGGCGCAATACCATGTCCCATCGTCAACAAACCAACCAGTGTTCATGGATCCAGATTGAGAAAAATGATACAAACTGCCGTTTACAAGTTTAAAGCCCGTAGCCATTGATCCGGAAGGCTCAAGCCAATACCAAGTATTGCCAAGGAGCAGCCAGCCAGTATGCATAGCACCCGAACCGTCCAAATAGTACCAGTTATGATTGTCTAAAACCCAACCGGTCTTCATTGAACCTGATGTTTCGTCAAGGAAGAACCAATGACCGCCGATGGCAGCCCATCCCTTCAAATGCACACAGGATTCAGAGAATAAGTGCCATCCATCACTCAGGTATCTCCAGCCAGTAGCTGCGTAGCCTTCGGAATCAAAATAATATTCGGCTCCCCCAATAGTCAGAAAACAGTTTGACGGCCAGCCACCGGCCTCATATCTCCACCACCATTTACCGTTTTCGCAGACCCAAGAACCAGGAAGGGCGATTTTGTTATCAGAAGAGCGAACAATCTGGAACGACAACCGGGTGGTAGCGCCAGCGTAGTCCCCTAGCCCATTTACAGCTATATCAGCACAGCCAGGTGCAACATTATTCGCATAAAAGACTTCATAATCGGTCCCACATGTAAGCTTTAAACCGCTATCAGCAAAAACCGACACACTCGGAGTAATCGCATCACCAGTGTATTCATATGTCGACAAATCGATAGACGCTGTGAAGTTAACCGAATCAGAAGGTAACCGATCACCATCCGATGGCCCAACTGGGCCCTGTACCGATTGATCTGTAGAATCATCAGCGCCTAGAACCGCACAATCTTCGGGTAATGAAAAAGCAATCGTGGGGCATAAAAGAGGCGTGAAGCAAATTGATGCAAGGCAGACCACACCGATAAAACTCAAATAACAATTTCTCATCATTACACTTTTCCCATTAAATCAAATTAGCCTCTGATAGACCAGGCCTGCTCAACCCCGAGACGAAGTCCCCCCAACTACAAGAAATTACCAAAGCAACTGCACGCGAGATGAATCTACAAACAAGAGGCGACGCTAATAAAGCGAATAAGATATAGGCAGTTCATAGCACAGACGCCAAGAGCAACAACGGAAATGGAAGAAGAGTTGAACCTAAATAATCGAGTTCTTAGTCCAAACAATAAGGCTGGTAAAGCTGGAAGAAAATAGCGCCCCTGAACACCTTGTATTACATTTTCATAATTGAAAGTCCATGCCAACCACATCGACGCAATGGAACCGAGTGCAGCCAAAAGGAAAGCAAAAATGAAAAGAAAGGATACAGGAACAGTAAGAAACGAAGGCTCATCACTAGAGTCAAGGCAGCAAATAAACCCAAAAAACAAATAAGGAATCATATAGAATGCAGGGAAACGCAAGTTCTCTTGAAGCCATCCAAGAGAATAGCCCAAGGTCGTTTCCCAATAGAAATCGCCTAGAGAGTCGAGAGTTCTACATAAAACAAGGAAACTATTCTTTGGATGCAGCAAAATATCGCTGAGCGAATATAACTGCCCCGCTTCATGGCCCCGAGAGGAATCTGAAGGCTGAGAGACCAAGCTGCTCATCGATGCCAAACGTAAGGCCAATACAGAAACAACAACGCAAAAGATCAACATGAACTTGCTAAAACGCCCGGTCTTCTCATCAAGGAACTGCGAAAGAGGGACAAACAATCCAAGTAAAATCAACCCTGAATAGATAACCTTGCACGGAGCCAAAAGAACCGAAATGATTAAATATATAATGATTTCTCTATTGCCTATCGACCGCTGTTCGCCAAAATAACCGCGCATCAAGCATGCGAATAACAAAAGTGAATAAGCGATGATTCCAGAATCATAGGAATATGAAGCGGCTAAATGAAGCGTCATGGGCAACAATGAAACGAATACAATGACCGATTTGCCTTTAGGTGCAATTCGAAATGCCTGGAAAGCGCAGAAGCAAAAAACGAGAGCCGAACCAATTCGACCCATATAGAACGCGGGATAAGCTCCAAGCCCAAAGAACAACCCTATCTGCAAGCCAATGATAGAGCCCAGTTTTGCAGTAATATTCTCGCCGCCGGCACTAAAAGAAAATTCACTGAAAGGAACCAGCTGTCCATTTCCAAATAGTGAAAAACCATCAATAACAGAATCAAATGAAGCTGAATTAATTGCATCGCCCGGTTGGCGGCTATTGTATAGCGCGTAATCAATATCTCGCACCAGAAAAGCACCGTCATTAGTCACATGGGCATTAAATGGAAGGCTATCAACCAACCAATAAGTCGAAAAATAATGATGGCCCTCATCGGGCGCGGTGAACGGAGGGAATATAAAGCAAAATATGATTAAAAATGATATGAGCAGTACCAAGAATACCCACTCACTTTTAATGCGATCCTTATCACTAGCAAATACGCTGCCGAGCGCGAGAATTATAATTAACGAAATCGCAATTGTAAGCAGAACAAGCAATCTAGGATTGTTTAAGTACCAAAATACTGAATAGACTGCAAATAAACCGGCAAAAGCAAGAAAACCAAGTTTACATCTTACAAAACTCGTCATGCTGGAATCCTTAAATTTCAAAACTCACATAAGCGCAACTAAATATAGTAGTAGCAAGTATATCAACAAGTTAATTATTATCTCAGAGCTTGCGTCGATGATATCAACGCAAGAACAGTGCCGTAGCATCCGACTTCGGAGGCTAATATCCGAATTCAGTCATACACGAAGCTCTCGTCAACCGACTCAGAGGAGACGTTCAACACAGAGACGTTAAAGAGTGTTGCTATTCATGCTGACTGAATATAGTCGATGGATTACTTTCGCAACCTTTTTAGGCCAAAATTTTTCAAGCATAGCAAGGTCTTCGGAGCTCCGTGTATTATCTTGGATCAAGGAAGTCGTCTCAGATTCTTTGTGAATTCGATGATGCATAAGAATCTCGGGAGAATAAACAAAAGAGCCTTCAAGTCGCGAAAATCTCTCCCACGCTTCCCAGTCCAAGTCACACTTCATCTCACTCGAAAACAAAGGTGTCTCGAGATTAGGCATAACATACGTGACCGAAGGGCAACAAATCGCAGATCCAAACCGCAAAGCCCGACGCTTGTCCCTGACTATAGATGAATTACCAACTCGAGCGAGTTTTCTTAGTATTATTCTTTTCACTTTAAGAATCGAGATGTCATCGACATATTCCCCATTACGAATCTCCCCATAATTAGAAAAGAAGATCAGGGGATGATTGGAGGCGTTCACAGAGCGAAGCATTTCAATTGAATAATTAGGGGAATACAGATCATCTTGATGAGCAATGGTGACCAATGGAGTTTGAGCATGGGAAATTGCACAATTCCAGTCATGGCCAATCCCTGGCATCCCATTGTTAATAAATACAGGCAAGTTATAGCTAGAAGCAATCTGCTCAATATGCTTATTCGGAGTAGAAGTAGAGATAAAGATCCTACTGGCTTGCTTCTGGTTCATTAAAGACGATATACAGTCGCTCAAATACGGTGATTCGCCATAGGCGCAAACTACGAATGTATGATCATTGCACGTAAACATAGAACTACTTATCCCTCAGAATGCTCTCGATATCTTTTTCAAGCAATGCAACTCGTTGAGTTAAGTTCTTAATCGCATCGGCCTGTTTGCTGGCAATTAAACTAAGTGAAAGCATGATTAGGATTACAAAGACAAACCCCAGAACAAATATAAAATTGGAAGGCGTGGCAAACCCCATCGCCGACGATAAATAGCACAGGGGCTGCGGAAATAGAGCAGACAGGACTAGGACCAGGACCAGAGCCAGCCACAATAGAGAATACTTAAGTTGGAGCCTGCCACTCACAATAAGCTTAACTACATACGCAGCAAGTAAAATACAGGCCGCTGCGACAGAAACGCGAAGGGTCACCGGCACTTTAACACCTCGTTTTTGAACATGCAGAAATAATAATTGCAAGGGTAACTTTGATCATGTAATAGGCACTCGAAAAGCCCGAAATGGATGATGAGCCCCCTTGTCTCTCTTTCATGACAACG
Source organism: Collinsella sp. (assembly GCA_046883645.1). Lineage (GTDB taxonomy): Bacteria > Actinomycetota > Coriobacteriia > Coriobacteriales > Coriobacteriaceae > Collinsella. The sequence goes on from JBKTBE010000015.1 coordinate 10,845, forward strand.
GGAATCTCAGATACAGACAGACCGCGAGCAAGCACTGAGACAATAGAATCGGGTTCAGGGTAATCAACTGGATAGTTCTTACAGAAATAGTCGATAGCCTTCGGTCCGCAGGCCCTAAATCCAGATGTCGGATCAGCTATGTACTTCCCCGTACACATTTTAATCACCCTAGTAAGCCATGAAATACCCACTCGGCGTAAAAACGTAGACTGAAACCCCCCAGTTCGCTGGAGAAACCTAGACCCGATAACCAAGTCATAGCCAGCTTCAATCTGCTCAACCATACTGGAAATAAAACAAGGATCATGCTGTCCATCGCCATCCACCTGAACGTCGATGTTATATCCATATTTTTTAGCGTACTTATGGCCGGCTTGTACAGCCCCTCCAATGCCAAGATTCTGCGGTAGATCAAGTACATTGAGATGGTTAGCATGACAAATCTCAAGCGTATTATCAGTTGAACCATCATTGACCACGACATAATCATATCCTGAATCAATCACGGCTTTAACTGTCGCACAAATTGATTCAGCTTCATTATAAGCAGGCACAATAACTAGCACCTTATAAGGATTGCTCATGAACAACCTTTCAATGATAGCCCGTTATCCTTAGCTAAAAGTAAAAGTAGCACCAACAAGACGAACTACATGTTATGCAAGTAGCTAGCGTGATAGGCAACACAGTATCCACAACGGTCCTAGAACATATAAACACTATAGCTGTTATCACCATCGACAATCTGTGGTCTGCGTAGTGACCACTGTGATTACCGCAAGGTGTCCTGCATCTGCCCTCTTGCAAATACCACGAATCTTATAGAAAAGAACTAAACAGATTAATTGTTTAATCAAATATAGCTAAGTTTCTACTAGTACGGTTCATCGTAAATGACCGTCAGAAAGAACCGAAGCGATTCTTTCGCTTGCATGGCCATCACCATAAGGATTGGAAGCGTGACTCATCGCTTCATACTCTGAGACATCCGAGAGCAACCTGCTAAACTCGTTGTAAATTACATCTTCCTCTGTGCCAACAAGTTTCAAAGTCCCCGCCTTAACGCCCTCAGGACGCTCAGTAGTGTCACGCATGACAAGAACAGGCTTGCCAAGGCTTGGCGCTTCTTCTTGAATACCGCCTGAGTCAGTGAGTATCAGATAGCTTTTAGCCATAAAGTTATGAAAATCAAATACTTCAAGGGGGTCAATAATATGCAGTCGATCAAATCCATCTAGCTCTTCATGAGCAGCCTTGCGAACAAGAGGATTCATATGAATAGGGTATATGGCTTTGGTATCGGGATAATCTTCCATTACGCGACGAATAGCACGGAACATGCGATGCATAGGTTCACCAAGGTTTTCGCGGCGATGTGCGGTGATAAGAATCAAACGAGAACCCTTTGCCCAGTCAAGCTCATGATGTGAATACTCCGGATCCACGGTAGTATGAAGTGCATCAATTCCCGTGTTACCTGTAACCCAAATCTTTTCGGGTCTTTTTCCCTCATCGAGAAGGTTTTGTCTGCTCACCTCGGTTGGTGCGAAATAATATTGACTCACGATGTCAACTGCTTGGCGGTTAAACTCCTCTGGCCAAGGACTGCTGATATCATGTGTGCGTAAACCAGCCTCAACATGACCGACCGGAATTTGCAGATAAAAACAAGCTAAGGCTGCAGCAAAGCTTGTCGTGGTATCCCCATGGACAAGCACGACATCCGGTCTTTCCCCCTCAAGAACCTTCTTAATTTTAAGAAGGATGCTACACGTAACATCGAAAAGAGTCTGCCCAGGCTTCATGACTGCTAGGTCAATATCGGGTACCACATTAAAGACATGCAAAACCTGCTCAAGCATCTCCCGATGTTGACCAGTCACGACAACAACGGTACTGAAATCATCCGGATGAGTTTTGAGCACATTCACAAGTGGGCACATCTTAATTGCTTCCGGACGAGTTCCGAAAACTAGCATTACCTTTTTCATTTCAAGAACCAGCCCCTTAAAAAACCATTGAAATGCACATAGTCATTACGAACAAATAATAATCATTTAAATAATTCAGAGGAAGAAGCCAGGGAGAAAGCAATTCGCCCTGAAATCAAATGATGCAATTAAACGAGATTATTAAAATGACGTCTCAACAAGATAGACAATACGACCACCATATATACAAGTCCAAAAAGACAAGATATTAAGGTACACACTGTAACACCATTTAAATTGAATACTTCTACGGAATACTTCATTGAACTTAGCGAAACGATAAGCATCAACACGCCAGCAACAAGGGTATGCGAAAAATACCTAAATGAAATCAACAAATCATTGACAAGCCACATCAGTCCAGTCAAAACAGCAGAAGCTATCAAAGGTGGAACTAAATACATGAAAGGTAGTATTTCCTCACCAAATACAAATGAAAATAAGCTATTTCCAAACACCTCAAAACCAATACCGAACACAACGGCGATGATTAACGCACCAAGTAAGCAGGCAAAGCATAGGCGAAAGAAAGAACACCTGTCTTTATCTGAATAACTTTTCGAGAAATAACCCAGCAGGGGGTTATACAAATATGAAACACCCATTTGAATGATAGCAATAGGAGCCGCAATAGATGAGTAGACCCCAAGAGCAGAATCCCCCAATGCAGAAGATAAATATTGGCGTGGAATTGACGATGACGCGGAAACCGCTATGCCAGCAACCACAGCCGGCAAGCATGTTATCAATAATCGCTTTGCCTTATTTCGGCTAATTCCAACAACAATGCTTGTTAGGGCGGTAGTTCGTGGCAAATCGTAAATCCATCCAACTAATACGACCGCAATAAACATTGCAAATATAGCTAGCGGCACCGAACGAAAGCAAGATAAAGCAACGCAGAAAAAAACTAGAGACAATGCTCCCTGAAGCGCAAGTGAGACTCCAACATAATCCATCCGGGAGAACTGCTGATCAGCAGCATGAAGGACATCTATCAATTGGTTGGCGCTTTTATATAAGCCGTAGAGAAAAATGCAGAAAACGGAAGCAGGGCGACAAGTAAATAGCGAATAAGCAAAAGTCAAAGCAAGTGATAAAAGTATGGTTAGTAATCTAAAGGAAAGATACTCCCCTACCGTGTTTTCCCCATTAACATCTGAAACTTGATATGTATACATCCTGTATTGAGCAATTGGGAAAAAAATACCATAGACAGACATCGAAAGCGAGTATAAGCCAGCATCAGAAAAACCAAAGGATAGGCGAACCACCAGCACGCTTATTAACCATTGGCAAGATAAACCGATAATCGAGCCAATAGAACTCCATAAAATATTAGACTTTATCGAAAGAACTTTATCGGAACCCAACAATTACTCCGTTCTTGAATTAACTGATGCAGTTAATTGATGAGACACCTGTTTATCAGCAGGAGGAATGGTCATATAGTCGCCATAAAGTTGAGTAAGCATCTCATCATAATGAGTTGGGATTTTAAATTGATGACCCTCAAATTCCGCATCCATTACATCCGTAAAATAACTATTTGGAAAAGCCTCCCTGAGACCAAACCCCCATCCGATTTGTCCCGCTCTCTTTGTTTCGCCAATATCATATTTTCTTGAAAGTTTATGTAAACGTTCGGAAGCCCATTTCTCTATAGGCAGTACTAGAGAAATGGGATAAAAAATAGCCATGAGAATTTTCATGCTAATCGGATGTGGATAATGGAAGTTGAGCCTTGATACAATACAAATCAAATCAAGCAATTTCACTTCGTAAAACATAATAGTGGCCTTTAGATTTGAATCGGATATACCGTCAATTGGGAACACATCTATCCAAAGCCATTCTGGAACTGAAGAGCGATCTCTCTCTGTCTGAACGGAGATCTTAGGATTAATTACTTTTGCGAATGAAGGTAAATACCCATCAATCTCTGTAGCCTGAACGCGAAGCCACGGAGAAAACCTACCGCTTTGAACTAGGCCAAGAAACCTATCGTAATCCTTCCGCGGCATGACAACATCTATATCATCATCCCAGGGAATAAAACCCTTATGACGCACGGCACCGATTAGAGTTCCATACGACAGCGAATAGCACAAATTATATTTCTCACAAAAATCGTGAAATTCCACCAAGATTTTCAGTTCTTCGCGTTTCACCGCATCAAAAGAAAGAATTTCATTCGTCATTAAAAAACCAAGCCTTAAGAAATGAACGAAGTATATCTATCCGAATAGTTCTGATTGTCATTATATGCATCGGTTAACAATTTCTCGCAACCCTTAATAAAGCTATTCGAATCGAGACCGGTATAGTATTCGAACAATAAATCGGGCCAATTAACATTTGTATTATCTAAATCAAGTGTAAAACCAATACCATAATCACTTGCCATTGTTTCCATTGCGGTATTCGGGCAAACAAGAATTGGCATATGAAGCTGGGCAGCTATATACATTTTGTTAGAAATAGCGTAATCGAGAAATGGATCCCCATTGCCGTACAGATTGTGGATTATGTTGACTCCTGTATATAAAGAGTACATTTTTTCAGGTGCAAACCTCCCTAACAGTTGGACGTTTTCTACGTGATTATTTCTACAATAATCCTTTAGCTTTTCAGATCCAGCTCCTGCAAACATCAAACGGAAACGTGAATCATTTTTAAACATATTAATCAACTTAACATGTTGCTCAATATACTGGCCAACACTACCAATGAATGCAATCACGATCGGTAAAGAAGGATTGCCATTTAAACTATTCACGCATGAACTAGCATCAAGATCAGAGAATGACGGTCGTTGCAGATTGTGGACATAACTGTATTCAGAAGGGGCGAGAAAAGCGGCATAAAAACGTGATGAAAGCACCACGATTCCAGCAAAGGACACTATAGCGCGAGACATGAGGCCCAGAATCGGATTAAACTCTCCTCCGTAATCTCGAACATCCATTACATAGCGTTTGCGATACTTAATAAGCAGTGCAGGAAACGCAAAATAACCAGCAATAGTATTAAGTAAAACTATGTGATCAAAATCACTATTTAATAGCTGTTTATTTACAAACAACATATAGGCAAAATAGCTGTAAAGCCTGCGTAATAAACCAGTATCTGGGCAGGGCTTAGCATATTCAATACCCTTAATCGACCCTAGCGTCTCTTCCACGCCATCCCTATTCCAGTAGACAAGGTATTTTTCCCCGGGAGTATTATCGACATAGAAGTTGAACAAATAAGGACATAGATACGCATTACCACTAAGAACAAAACAGGTTTTTTTCATCTCTTGAATTACTCCAATGCCCAGACTAATTAATCCACTAAGTAGATATCTTTGATGAATCGTCCATTCATAAAACCAGTACGAAACTTGACCCTCTTACAAAAGACATGCGACTTATTCTTCCGTTGAAGATATTGATGCAGAAATCTCTTAATACGTAACGACTTTTGTTCCAAAAGGAATATTATCGTAAATCCATTTTGCGTTCTGGATCTCAAGACGCACGCATCCGGCAGAGGACGGGACCCCCATCGTGGGATCCATCACGCGATTGCTGTTGACGTAGTAGGGTGAGGAATGGAATAGATAATCACCATAGAACTGCGTGTAGTAATAGCAAGTATATCCATGCCCAAAGGAGTATCCCTTTCCGTAGATTTGGTACTCCCCTATCACCGTAGGTGTGCTGGCTTTACCCGTCGAGCATACATATCGACGGTTTAAGGACCAATTATTCCATGACCCAGTATAAATGCTCGTAACACAACGTGACGTATCGACAAGTATTAGCCAATTTGTATTGCTTGAATAACTTTGTGCTTTAGCATCCACATAGTCTGACACCCACGCACCGTTGGCCATGAAGTAACTCCAGGATCCGTCCACAACGCGCCAGCCAGTAGCCATGGCGCCACTAGCGTCAAGCCAATACCAGGTACCCCCCAGGTTAAGCCACCCTGTTTGCATATAACCAGACGAATTCAAGTAATACCAAGATCCGTTAACGGCAACCCAGCCGGTTTTCATAACGTAGCTAGATGGGTCCAAATAGAACCAGAAGCCATCCTTGTACAGCCAGCCAGATCGTGCATAGCCAGCGGTCTCATCAAAGAAGTACCATTTTCCGTTAACGTTCTTCCATCCAGCGCAGGGGGAGCCATCGGTTGGATCAGCATAGAACTTGCACCCTCCAAGCGTCACAAACCCGTGAGCTTCGGCTAATTCGCCATCACCGTTTGTTGTAAATAGCTTTCCACTACGCAATGCTCCACACAATGAGCAATCAGAACCAGCAAAAGCCTTAGACGGCTCATCCTGGACCGAGTCCTGGACATCTACCCATTCACGACAAGCAACAGCGCCTGAAACTTTTGCATAATAGCTTTTCCCATTTACAGAAAAATGACCTAGCAGCATTTTACCGTCGGAGGCAGGATCGAGATAATAGTATTGACTATTGTCCTTCAGCCATCCCGTCTTTACAATGCCCGATGCATGAGAAGGCTCAGCGTAATACCAGTCTCCATCGCTCATAAACCAGCCGAGTGACAGCGCTCCCGTTGAAGAAAAATGATATTGATTGGATCCGATGACAAAAAAGCCGGTAGCCATTCTATTGTCATTTGCGACATCGAGCCAATACCAAACGCCATTCACCAAACGCCAGCCCGATGCAAGCGCGCCGGAACCGTCAGCGTAATACCAGTTCGTCCCATCAAAAGCCCAACCAACAGCCATTGCGCCGGAATCCGATAAATAGTAACGAGACGAACCGACAGAAACGATTCCTCTAGACATAACACCATCATTGGCGGGATCAAGCCAATACCAGTTATTGCCAGTTTGAAGCCAGCCGGTTAAGACTTCACCATTGCTACCCCAATACCATAAACCGTTATCAAGGCACCATCCATTAATCAGTCCATAGGTTCCAAGAAGATAAGGGTGCCCATCAATAACACGTCGACCAGTAGCCATAGAACAGCTGTTAAGAGAGTCAAACCAGTACCATTGGCCTCCAATAAACTGCCAGCCACTTGCCAAAGCGCCTGACGGACCCGCGTAATACCACTTATTTTCAGTAAAAATCCAGCCGCAGCTCATTGCGCCGTCACGAGCGGGGTCCAAGTAGTACAACGAGTCGTCAATATTCTGCATACCGGTCAAACGACAGCCATCTAGATAGTAATACCAGGACAAACTGTTCCATTGCCATCCAGATAGTTGTTCTGTAGTCGACGGGTCATGGCTTTCGACAACCTGTAGGCTAGAATCTTCCGTTGTTTTGCCGGCACAATCGCTGGAGTCTTGAGAGCAACCGCCACCGACAAATGCTCCCGGCCCTCCTGTCGAGTCGCGCTCTACGACACCATTATCCGCCCCCTCTTCCACGGCATAAGCAGTGCAAGAAAATGCGGGGGCTGTAACTGAGAGTAAGGCGGAAAATAGCATCAAGCCAATTACTCGCCAGCAAATTCGATGATCAATCCGAGCATTCATTTCAGGCCCCCAACCGGTACCGACTGTCTTGTAGGGAATCTATTAAATAAACGGACGAGCTGCGCCGATTACATTTCCCCTTGCGCTAATAGGATGAATTCCGACACCTTGATGAGGCCAGGAGTCAATCATCATACCGCCGCCAAGTGCAATGGCGATATGCCCACGGTAATAAATCACATCGCCGCGCTGAATCGAGTTCTTGCTAACGGGCATAAAGATATTGCTTCGATACCAATTCATGGAATTATAGGTTTGGCTCGGATCCCAGCGATGGTTATAATGGTTGTAAACACCCATATCCATGCCAGTAGCATAAAGGCACTGCAAGACAAAACCAGAGCAATCAACAGCTCCACCGGGAGCGGTAGACCAAGGCTCAATATATTGCGTACCGATATACTCATAGGCGCGCTGAATAAAGGCGTTCACGCAATCTTCCCGCGTTGCTTCGACAGAAATGCGAGAAGGGGTCACATAGGTAAAGTATCCGGTGCAATAGCTAGGCAGCTGAACAGTCCAAGAACTGACCTGAGGATACTGGGATGGATTTTGCCAGCCAACTTTGTCGCACTGGCCATCGCTCCAGAAAACTCGACGAACGCCATCGATGGTCCTTACGCCCGTTGCCATAGCGCCGCTGCCGTCTAACCAATACCACTTACCCGAATCTTTAAGCCAGCCAACATGCATGCTTCCATTGGACTCAAGGTAATACCATGTTCCATTCAGGCTTTTCCAACCAGTTGCCATTTTTCCGTCAGCGTTTAGGTAATACCATGCACCGCCAGTAAAAACCCATCCGGTCTTCATCACGCCAGAATCGGCATCAAGCCAATACCAATCGCCGTCAATCTTCAGCCATCCACGATGAATGGCACCCGTCCCGGGCTCAGCGTAAAACCTTAAATTTGCGACATTAACCCAGCCGGAAGCAACCTGCCAACCATCAGCTCCAGCGATTTTTAGGATAGTGCCGTTTTCGCGAATCACATCCTTGCAAAGATATCCATTATCATCGGCGTATCTTTGAACGCCGTCATTAACGGTAACCCAACTTGAAACCACAAGCCTACCGCTCTGGTTTGCAAAACAATCGTTGCCGCCCACCTCAAATAAGCCCGTTTTCATGAGATGGCTAACAGGGTCCAGGTAATACCAGCTTGTGCCTTCTTTATACCAGCCAGAAATAAGTGCACCAGATTGGGAGGCGAAATACCAGCCGTCCTCGACCTGAGCCCAACCAACAGCCATAGCCCCGTTAGGCTTTAAATAATAAGCTGCATTGCCAAGGTCTAAATACCCAACGGACATCTTACCATCGGAGGCTGGGTCGAGATAATACCAAGCGCCGTTAACGAGTTTCCAGTCAGTGGCTGCAATACCGTTAGAGCAGTAATACCAATCTACTCCGTCTTTGTACCATCCATTTGCGAGACCATAGTCACCAAAAATGTAGGTTCTTCCATCAATCTTTTGACGACCCTTAAACATGATGAACGTCTGTGAGTCAAAATAATAGCGAGCCCCACCTATCGTTTGCCAAGACGAAGCAAGGGCACCCGATGAATAAGCCCAGTACCAATTCCCGTCAACGAGAATCCAGCCGGTTTTCATAGCACCAGTGGCATCTAAATAGTATTTCCCGCTCCCGAGGTCGACAAAACCAACCTGCATTATATTGGTGGCAGGATCCAGGTAATACCATGTGCCGTCTTGATAAAACCAACCGGCAGCTAAATCGCCTCCAGCATTGGCATAAAACCAATTTCCATCTGAGTTACGTAGCCAGCAGTTCTGATATAGCGCGCCAAAAGGCGTTGCGGCATTGCCGTCATTCGCATAAAACGAAGCAATCGATCCGCCAGCATCGGTCACATTGAAATAACCTGTCTGCATTGCACCATCATTGGCTGGATCAAGCCAATACCAATAGCCCCCGCTTTGCAGCCAGCCAGTTTGGTGTTTACCGTTTTTTCCGTAATACCAAACTCCAGACGACTCGTCTCGTTGCCAGCCATCTTTTATGGCGGAAGAATTATCAGGTTGCAAATCATCGGAAACCACAGAAGAAAAATCCGCTTTTGACTCAATACTCTGAGCCTCAACGGAATCCTGTGCAAACGCGACATTCGCACTCAGGGGCAAGCAGCAAGCAGTGATTAATGACGCAGCAGCACAAACAAGCGTGGCCTTCTTTTCGAATCGATACATAAGCGACCCTCCCAGATATCTCATTTATTTATTTTAATCCACATTCCAGGATTGATTTTCGTTACTGTCTGTTCAGTCTATGTAGATAAATATATTTAATTGAACATAACGTTCAATCATTCTATTCTTTCCATAAGCAATGAACATCTTAATTGGAGGCCTGCAGTGGAACTGACCAAGCGTAACTTTACTGTTCTGTACGAATACCTAAAGAACCCATATGCTAGCCAGCGAGAAGTTGCCGAGCGCACTGGCCTCTCACTTGGATCGGTAAACGCAGCAAATAAAGAGCTTACGAATGAGGGCCTTCTCGAATCGGACAGCCTAACCGACAGCGGTTACGAAGCACTTCACCCCTATAAGGTTGAAAACGCAGTGATATTGGCTGCGGGGCTTTCGAGCCGCTTTGCTCCCATTTCGTATGAAAAGCCCAAAGGCCTTTTAAAGGTACGTGGTGAGATTCTCATCGAACGTCAGATTAGGCAGCTGCAAGACGCGGGTATCAGCAATATCACCGTCGTTGTCGGCTATAAAAAAGAGTATTTCTTCTATCTTGAAAGCAAGTTCGGCGTCTCGATTGTCGTCAACAACGAATATGCATCCAAAAATAACCACGCATCGCTTATGTGCGTAAAAGAGCGGCTTGGCAACACCTATATTTGCTCAAGCGATGATTACCTTCTAAACAATCCGTTTGAAGCATACGTTTGGAAAGCATTTTATTCTGCTCAATATGCTGAAGGCGCCACCAAAGAATGGTGCATTCAAACCGGAGCAATGGACCGAATCACCAATGTTACGATTGGCGGTTCCGATGCTTGGTATATGCTCGGACATGTCTACTTTGATAAAGCCTTCTCGCTTGCATTTAAGCAGATTCTCGAAACGGAATATAACAAGCCCGAAACAACGGACAAGCTTTGGGAAGATCTATATATCGAGCACATCAAGGAGCTCGATATGGTTATCAAGAAGTATCCTGAGGGCGAGATCAACGAATTCGATTCTCTTGATGAACTGCGTGCCTTTGATCCGCATTTTATCGAAAACGTTGACTCCGATATTTTCGATAACATCGAGCAAGTGCTCGGCTGCTCCAAATCAGAGATTCACGACGTTTATCCCCTTAAACAAGGTCTTACGAATCTATCGTGCCACTTTAGAACCAATGACGGAGAGTACGTTTACCGCCATCCGGGAGTCGGGACCGAACTGCTTATTAACAGAAATGGAGAAGTAGCCGCACTTAAAAAGGCCAAGGAACTCGGCCTTGACGACACGTTCATTCATGAGGACCCAAAGCGTGGTTGGAAAATTTCGAAGTTTGTACCCAACGCAAAGCAGCCTGATCCGCATGATGCTGCCCAAATGAATCGAATGATGCAGATGTGTCATTCGCTTCACGAGAGTGGTGCAAATGTCGAAACCGAATTTGACTTCTACCTCGAAGCGAAGCGCTACGAATCGCTTCTTCTGGAAAAAGGTCCCATCGACATTCCAGGCTACAGGGAAATGTCCGCCGAAATCGATGAATTGGAGCGCTTTGTACAGGCCGATAATGCACCAAAATGCCTTTGCCACAATGACTTCTTTTACCTCAATTTCCTTATCGATGAGAACGACAAGTACTATCTCATTGACTGGGAATATGCTGGCATGAGCGATTACGCAAACGATTTTGGAACGTGCAGTGTCTGCTGCGAGCTTTCCGAAGATGAAGTCGACCGCGCGCTTGATGCATATTTTGGGCGCAAGGCAACAAACAACGAAGTTGCGCATAACTACGCGCACATTGCCCTTGCAGGATGGTGCTGGTACCTTTGGTCTCTTCTGAAAGAAGCCGAAGGTGACTTCGTGGGCGAGTGGCTCTATATCTACTTCAATTACGGTGCCAAATACCTTAAAAAGGCACTGGAGATCTATCGGAAAGGTGAGTAACGATGCAATTCGGCTTTTTTAGCGGCCTTCTTTGGGGCCTTGATACAGTAATTCTTGGAATCGGTTTGGCGCTCGCGCCCTATATAGGATCGGCGGAAGCGCTTGCATGCGCCTCCATTGCAGGATCTTTTCTCCATGATGCCTTCTGTGCAGTCTGGCTCTTTGGGTACATGGGAGTTAGAGGCAGATTAAAAGATACGCTCGCTGCACTTAAAACTCGTTCGGGCAAGGTCGTCATCGCCGGCGCTCTGCTCGGTGGACCTATCGGAATGACCGGTTACGTATTGGCGATTAATAACATCGGAGCTGCCTACACGGCAATCATCTCCGCCTTCTATCCCGCGGTCGGAGCATTCCTTTCGTTCGTGCTGCTGAAGGAGAAAATGGGCAAAGGTCAGATGCTTTCCCTTCTCGTTGCTCTTTGCGGCGTAATGACGATGGGCTATCTATCGGCCGGATCGAGCGAGATTGCAAATGCCCCCCTCGGCTTACTCGGCGCGGTGCTTGCCGTTATTGGATGGGGATCCGAAGCGGTGCTGTGCGCATGGGGAATGAAAGATGATGCCGTTGATGACGAAACGGCTTTGCAAATCCGTGAAACTACGAGTGCGCTTGTTTATGGAGTGCTCGTACTCCCCCTCTTCGGAGCATGGCATTTCACGCTGGGTGCTATCCCGAGCATGCCCACATTGATTATTGCACTCGCCGGACTCGCAGGAACTGCATCCTATCTGTTCTATTACAAGGGCATTGCGGCAATCGGAGCAGCGCGTGCGATGGCTCTGAATATATCCTATTCGGCATGGTCGGTGGTCTTTGGCCTGATCTTGCTTGGAACAATTCCCGACATGGCATCTGTAATCTGCTGCATTGTAATTGTATGCGGAACAGTTTTGGCAGCCAGTAACTGGGACGAACTATTTGGACGAAATAAGACAGCGTAGCTTGATTAACAATGCAGTAAAAAGGGAGAGCTCGTCGAGCTCTCCCTTTTTAGCATTATGGCTATTCAATTACCACGGCCTGGCTATCCATCTGTTGCCACGTGCCGAAGAACACCTGGGCATTTCGCGTAACATTGCCGTTAATCGAATCCGAAAGATAGACAATTCCCCGCTCGTCATCATAGCCTTTAAGGACTACGGCATGATTACCGCCCCACAGACCATAGGAATGCCCGTTATACCAACGAGCAGCATAACGGCCTCCTGGCCAACTTCCCCACTCGGTATTCCACATCTCAACAGGTTGACCAAAGGTCAGCCTGTTCTTAATGGAAGAAATTGACGAGAAAGAGACGTCTTTTGCCTGCTTGCCACTTCCAGCAGCACGCAGAAAGTTATTACCAGCAATCGTAATAGCAGGGGCGACACATCCCATGAGACCCCCGCTACTACGCCTTGGGTTGCCATCAAAGGCGGTAACAAAGTTGCCGTTGCTTCCCTTGGGCAAGTAATAATCCGCAATAATCGTCTTACCTAAACCGAAACCATAGTAGTTAAGCAAGTTTGTAAGGGCGACCGACTCACAGCCAGTAGGAAGTTCCGGGTACTGCGAATAGCACGGGACATCGACCCAAGCGCCAACCATTGCGCCGGATGAACTGAACTTGTAGTCAGTAGAGCCGATCCAATACCAACCGTTGCTCAACATTACTCCCCCACGTGCGGCATCAAGGTAATACCATGTGCCCCCAAGGGATAGCCATCCCGTTTTCATTGCGCCAGAAGAGGAATCTAGCCAGAACCAGTTACCGCCATCGATAAGCCAGCCGGTCGCCATTCGACCATCCGAGTTAAAGTAATACCAAGACCCAGCTATTTGCTGCCATCCAGTCAGAATTACCCCATTAGCAGAACAATAATATCGAGAACCCTGACTCTCAATCCAGCCCGTTCTAACATTCCCGCCATCGTCAATCAGCTGGATTCCCGAATCAGTCATGATGCCTTTAAGGTCAATTGCACCGCTGGATGAAGAATGATACATCCAGGACCCATCACCGTTTGACCAGCAATTAGCCATCATCTTGCCGGAACTATTAAATATGTATTCACATGATCCAATAGTTTGGACACCCGTAGCCATGACGTACGTCGAGGGATCGAGCCAGTACCACGCACCGTTTAGGTTGAGCCAGCCGGAGGCGAGGGCGCCGGAGCCAATCGCGTAGTACCAGGTCCCGCCATCGAGGACCCATCCGGTCGCCATCGCGCCGGAGGCGTTGAACCAGTACGCGGAGCCGTTGCACACGTGAAGGCCCGTCGCCATGGCGCCGCCCGCGTCGGGGTCGAGCCAGTACCAGGAGCCGCCAGTGTAAAGCCAGCCGGTCGAGGCGATACCGTCAGCGAACCAGTACCAGGAGCCGTCGACGAGGCCCCAGCCGTTAAGGGGACCGCAGCTGCCGAAGTAGCGGCGGACGCCCTGCGCATCAGTCTGGTAACCCGTCAGCATGGCCCCCGTCCGGGCGTCGAAGCAGTAGGGCACGCCGCCGACGGATACGGGGCCGCGCGCCAGCGCGCCGGAGCCAGTCGCGTAGTACCAGGTCCCGCCGTCGAGGACCCACCCGGTCGCCATCGCGCCGGACGAATTAAACCAGTACAGGGAGCCGTTGCACTCGTGAAGGCCGGTAGCCATGGCACCGCCCACGTCGGGCTCGAGCCAGTACCACGTGCCACTCTGAAACAACCATCCGGTATACGCCTTGCCGTTGGAGGCTGCATAATACCAGGTGCTGTCAATTAGTTGCCAATGATAAAGGGAGACATCAACATACGCGTAGTTCATATCAACGTTGCCGTTGATTCCAGGGACTTTTCCGTTGCTCTTGTACTGCCAAAAACTGTAATTACCAGTATAGTCACATTGCGAGTTATATTGAGCAATCCAATGATCCCAAGAGCTACTCTTAAATACAGAGTCAGTCAAAATGTTGTTAAACCAATTTAAATTTGCATAAATACCAGGCTCATATCCTGCGGCAGAAATCCTATTACAAAAAACCTGCGCCCTCGATGCAATTCCGGTTTGACGTCCATTTGCAATTATCGAGTTATCCTCAAGATCGTAATACACCGGCAATCTTGGATTATGTCCAGAAAGGCAATTGATCACCATTGATGCCTCATCGGCTGCCTGCTGATTATCAAAAGCATATGAATAGATATAGACGCCGTAGGGAATTCCGAGTCGCTCGCACTCAGAAATATTTCGATTAAATTGATAGTCAACTCGACCGCCCCAAGATGGAGCGCCAAATCCAACACGCAGAATAGCGAAATCGATACCAGAAGCCTTAACAGCATTCCAGTCAATACGTCCTTGATGCTCACTGACATCGATGCCCTGCGCCGTAGCCCCATCGGGAAGAATGTCCATGGACAATAAGGCTATTCCATCTTCTTCGGAAGAAGCATCCTCTGCGACCAATTGCCCATCCTCATAACGCCAGGAATTCTCAACTAGGGACCGCGCAGCTTCCGCGTTCGAGGGGAAAACAAACACAGAAATGGGCGCAAGGACCATCAGCACCAACAATGCCGAAAATAACTTAAGATGTTTGCTCATGTAAACCTCGTCATTCGTTCTTGTTTGCGTTTAGCTTACAGCATGGCTGTGAAAGATTTCCGAACATCCAACTGGACAAGATGCCATCTAGGACGACAAATAACTGCACGCAATACCACAATGTAAACAAGAACTTCCCAGCAGGGTGAAACCAAGGACTCCTAGTCCCTACTCTTACCCCCCCAAGAATACCGACTTCAAATAAACTTTCAAACTAGATGTCAAAAAGGTAGGGGACCCAGAGAGTCCCCTACAACTCAGAATTCTAACGAATCAATATTACTTTCGATGGACCCAAAGCGGTCAAACCGGAGATGCGGTTTCCATAACCATCACTATGCCAGAACAAATTTTCGCTCGGCGAATTGCCCCAGAAAAAGCCAATGTGGCTATCGTCGGCATATGGGTTGTAAGGATTGAAGAACACAATGTCCCCCTTACGAGCCAAGCCACTGCGCAACAACTCATCAATAGAGTTGAAATAAGTCACGTTCGCGCACGTATCGATAGCGTAGCCGTACCAACGATAAGCGTTAACGCAGCCGCCCCTTCCGGGACCTCCACTCCAAGGGGAATGGCTCTGCTCGGCGGCAATGGGAGCTAAATTACCGCCCGCTTTCATATACGCATGCGATACAAATCCGCCGCAGTTCATACCGGTATACCCATCCCAACGAGGATCACCCTTTGGATACATGCATGTTTCTTGGCTAAGATGCGTATCGTAGGGTGTTCCACGGTAATAGCCATCGTTTTCGTGGCTCATAAGCCAATTGACCAGGCTGGACCTATTAACCCCCAAAACAGAACCAGACGTATTCAACCATGCACCACTTGCATTGAAGTAGTAGTCGACGCCATCGATTTTCAGCCACCCGTTAGCAAACATAGCGCCCGAAGGCTGAAGCCAGTACCACGTGCCGCGGTCATTGAGCCATCCGGTCTTCATCTTGTAGGTGGAAGGATCCATCCAATACCACGCACCGTAAACATATTGCCAACCAGACTTAAGGACACCATTGGAAGATGCGTAATACCAAGTATTGCCGCTTTCGTCAGAAGCGTCTTTCGACATAATCCAACCAGATGCTACATTGACGGCACCGTTTGCATCCGCATAGAAAACCGCGTCTCCAATATGAATCACACCTGGCAATGAAGACGAGTCAGCACGATCAGCGACTACGGGAGATCCATCAGATGAAGTAGGCAACGGCTCGCTCAGTGCTCCAGACGAATTCGCCCATGCCATACCGTCGCTCAAGTTAATCCAGCACGAAGATGCCATCGCACCGGAATCATAAGAAAAATAGCGCGTGTTTCCTACCGCGAATTCACCAGTACACATTGCGCCGGATACATCATCAAGGTAATACCAGGCGCTTCCGAACTTTATCCATCGTCCTCGTTGAATAGCTCCATTTGATGCGGCGTAATACCAAGTACCATCAACAAGTGCCCAGCCTGTTGCCATGGCGCCTGAACTCGTAAGGAAATAGGTGGACGACTCCACTTGCATAAAGCCCGTGAGCATAATATGGCTTCCTGGATCCAGGTAATACCAGGAATTCCCTAGAAGTAACCAGCCTCCATGCAGTAAGCCGTTGGAGTCAGCGTAATACCAGTTGTTGTCAATAAGAGCCCACTGGGAGGAGAGCATGGCCCCTGAGCTGTTAAAGCTATAAGAAGTGCCATTACATTCTTTCAACCCGGTGGCCATAGAACCGTCTGCAGGATCAAGCCAGTACCAACGACCCCCATCCGAGAGCCAGCCTTTCACCATGGCACCAGAGCCGGAGAAATAATGCCAGACGGAAGCATCAAGGTGCCATCCGATAAGCATTGCGCCAGAAGAGGAGAATCCATACGTGGCTTCCCCGATCTGCAGCATTGTATCGTGGACCATCTTGCCCTCATCATCCAGCCAATACCAGTTGCTGCCGTCTGAAAGCCAGCCTTTTACCATGGCGCCAGAACCGGAGAAATAACGCCAAGCAGAAGTGGGGCCTGTAGAATCTAGGTACCAGCCGACACGCATTGCACCCGAAGAGGAGAATCCATAAGTTGCACCCCCGACTTGAACCAATCCATCCTGAGCCATTCGACCTTCGTCGTCGAACCAGTACCAGCTACCGTTTATGTGTCTCCAAGAAGAAACAGCGATTGTTCCGTCGGACAAGCCCCAACGCCAATAACCAGCCCCTTCTTCGGGTGATATCCACCCCTGATGCCAAACAATTTGATTCGAAACCTCAGAAGGGGTCTCATTATCAACCTGAGAGTTCTGCTCGACAGCGAAGGTCGATTCGCGCTGAGCATCAACGCCTGACTCGACAGAAGCAATAGCAACGTTAGATGCGGGACCTTCGTCAGTGTTATTCGAATCAAGGGCGTATAACATCGAGGGCGAACCCAAAAGGAGTCCCAAAGAAACAAGGCCCGAAAAGACCAACACCCCGAATGAGCATTTCTTCATAGCAGCACGGTATCCAATCACGCAGCGACCCCGTCACCTCAGGGCAACGGGGCCTCAATCAAAACTAGCTCAATAATGCGTTAGCCAATTTGTTGGCAGTTCTTGCACTCTCGTAAAGCACCGCGCTTCCGGGCCTCCTGGATAGAGATCTGCGAATAGCCCTTTGCGTCCTTGCCAACGGTACGACACTTATGCGTATGGTAAACATCGCTACCGCTCTTATACCAAACTAAACCGTAGTCCGGAATCCACTTGCCGTCCTCGCCGACATAGTAGGAGCCAACCCAGGCATTCGTAGCCATGGCGCCGGAAGACTGGAGGTAGTAGTCGCCGACCCAGGCGTCGTGGGCCATAGCGCCGGAACCGCTAAAGTAGTACCAGGCGCCGCCGACCTGACGCCAGCCGGTGGCCATCGCACCGGAATCGTCGAACCAGTACCAAGAGCCACCCAGGCTGCGCCAGCCGTTAGCGACCATGGCGCCCGAGCCGTCGAGATAGAACCACGCACCGCCGATGTTGAGCCAGCCAGTGGCCATAGCGCCGGAGGCGTTGGCGTAGTACCAAGAGTCACCCACCTGGAACCAGCCGGTAGCCATCGCGCCGGAGTCGCCGAACCAGTACCAAGAGCCGCCCAAGCTGCGCCAGCCGTTAGCGACCATGGCGCCCGAGCCGTCGAGATAGAACCACGTACCGCCGATGTTGAGCCAGCCAGTGGCCATCGCGCCGGAGGCGTTGGCGTAGTACCAGGTGCCCGAATCGTTGATCCAGCCAGTTAGCATGACACCGTACTCATTGAAATAGTACCAAGTTCCACCGATATTATGCCAACCGGTCAACAGCTCGCCGCTGGAAGTCGCATAGAGCCACTTTCCATAGATGGAGTCATAAATCCAGCCACTATGCTGCATGCGGCCATCAGCATTGGCGCCAGGGGTGTTCAGGAAGTAGTTTTTGCCATCAATCTGAACTCGGCCGTATGCCATATCGTGGTTTTCGGGATAGAAGTAGTACCAATCCCCGCCGATAAGCTGCCAGTTCGACACCGCGGTCCCGTCAGCGCCAAAATAGTACCAAACGGCTTCGTAATCGTTATACCACTGGTTCGTGACCATGACGCCAGTCTCGGGATCGAAATAGCGAAGGTTGCCGTCCTCGCACCGAACGAGTCCGGTCTGCATCGAGCCATCGTTGTCGAAATAATACGTTCCAGCAGGACGAGAAACAGAGAAACCTGTCAAATTGCGAGACTCGCTATGATCAATATATTGAAGACCAACGAGAGAATCAATATCAGCAAATGAGGGCGCCGGGGCAACCGTCATGCAGGCGGCGGCAAATACAGCAACTCCCAGCGCTGTTAGTCCTCGCCATCTTTCTCGAAGGTTATTCATACGACATCCTTTCTCCGAGATTTAAGGCTCTCTTAAGTTATTCTCAGACTATCAATTTAGTTTTTCAACAGGAAATCGATAAAAGGTATCTTTGTGACTGCAATTTGATGAGAGCCGCCACGTCCTTGCCGTCCCGTGCATTGTCGACAGCAACGTCTTATGGCACAAACCGGATATCCTTTTCGGCGCAAATCGTTTGAGCAGGCGGCACGCGGAAGGAGTGTGTAGAGCGGTTTTCTGCTGGCTGCCAGCCACGGCATCCTTTCGGAAACCTAATTGCCTCCGGAATTAAAGTCCCCGGCGCGGACTCACCTTATCTCCCCGACGCGGGCTCGATATCCTCTCGGATATCTAATCGTCTTGGACTTTTACCTGCCCAAGCACAGTACAACTTTTACGTGCCGCCACACGGAGCAAGGCTCGGGGATTATTCTCTAAAAACCATGCTTTCAAAGCAACTTAGGCACAAACGTAGTCAAACAAAATACCTTTCAGGTCTTTCTTGAAGATAAGCAGTAGATTAAAGTATCCGACAAGAAATCCCGCATTACATTCAACCCGCAGAAAAAACAGAGCACTAATACTCCGCCATGCCTTCGGACTCATATAAAAACCTCATATAATCGACATCGAATCTAAGTGATAGCACATCTATAGATTTGCGTACATCAGAACACAGGCAAACGAATTTAAAAAACGAATCAGTTAATTCGCTTTCAAACTCTTTGTCGCATATACGTTTTCCAAGCTCAATAGCTTGGCTCAATTTAGTAGCGACAAAGTGGTTGGAAATTAAACCAAGCATGTTATTAGCCTTCTCAAGGCTATCAAGAACAGGCAAAACGTATTGTATTGCGAAATCTAATGTGACGGTATCATCCTCAATATAATTCGGAAGTCGATACGCTAAATCACATGTATTTATATAATATTTGATCCATGACTCTTTCATTTTTGGAAACCGAGAGATATGGATTAACCGACTTTCAGCAGAGGTATCGCCCAATCTATTAGAAGTTGGAATTAAAATAGTATTTGACCTTTGCTTTCGCCAAGACGAATTATCGAAATTCAATCGAACACGAATATACTCTTGCAACCAGACAAAATAGCACGCTCCATCATCCGCTAAAGAACATCTAATTAAAAGAAAAAGTATTGCAAACATTTCAGCGTATAAAAGCGTCTTCGTATCAATGGAAAATGGAATTTCAGGTTTATCTTCGAGTGGCTTGTTTGTTCCCTTCACCTGAATTGCCATTAATTCACCAGTAGCGAATCCGTTTTCAAAGCGCTCAAAAATTTTATCGATTCCAAAATCACGTTCTGTTAAGTCTCGAACAACCCAGTTTTCAGAAGGCATAAGGGAGGTGACGAAAGAGCATGCCTCTGTATCAATTATGTGGCTATTTGGACGTTTCGGAGGATATGCCATAAAAATCAGCTCCATCAGCCTTAGCGCAAGAGCACCTAATAACGACAAAATAAAGATAACAACCAACATAATTAGACTGCATGTCAGTTGATATCGAATAAGCGGTTAAGGACACAATAACCAATAAAACAATAGCACTCACTGTGTCCAGGGGCATGGACCATCTCCTCCATCCTTCCTGCTCGAGCACGTCAGAGTAACCACCCGGTGAAACCATTGGCCGAGAGCTGCGCCCCCAGTCCCCGGGAAGCGGCCCTCTTGATTAAACTGCTCAGTATTTCGTGCTCACGGGCTCAATTCCCGGTGACCACTTGAGTCACTTCATAGTAGAGAGCAACGACAATGTCGACGCTGCAGGTCTTAAGAATACATTCGCAATAGATGTTCCGGCTGTTCACGCCACTGCAGTGAAGCTGACCGGCCTCGGCTTCTATGATCGAATTAAGCACCTGATCGGAGAGCTTGCGGATAAGCACCAGCTGTCGATCGTCCCGTCGCTGAGGTGGGGCTCAGCGAACATGTCGGGCGCGGCGTCCGCTAAGATCTACATTGCGGTTCTCATCCTTCTCAAGAACCTTCCTTGTGGTTATTTCAGATTCTAGTGCGAAAGCCGTTTTGCGTCAGGCAGACGTCATCAACCCCCCACGCTTACGCCATCTATTTTTTGTGCGATCCAAAGTATCGCTAGCTCACGCTCTTCACTATCATCAAATTTGCAGGTCTCATATTTGATGTTTCATTCAGCTCCTTAGAATCGATAACCAAATCCCATTGTCCATTTTGGCCCGGCAATGATCGGCAAAGTTGTTTGTTAGGTATACGAAACAATCGATTAACTGGAGTCAAACGCTTAACTCCAAAACATTTCAAACTGACAATTTCGATACATAATAAAGCTGCCAGTGAATTCAAACAGTTCTCCAAATTAGCTTTTCTAAAATACGTACCACGATCATGCTTCACAGCGTTATAGCTATCCCACCAAGTTAATTTTGCATACATTCCATTTATCCACGCATTAAAAGGTTTGAGTGAAATACTCTGGTTAATCGCAATGTCAACTACCTCATTTACAAAGGCAATATCATTCAAAGCAGACAGGCACTCGAATGCTTCCTTGATATTAGATGGTCTATTTCCGGATCGAAGTTCGACATAATCTTTAAAAACCGAATCAAATTCAGAACAAATCGATAAAAGCATCTTTGCAAATTCAACTGAATAAGTTGAGAAATTATCGTTGCTCAGCTCAACATAATTAAAGGAATTAACAAGCTCTCTTTCAAGAACCAAGTAGTAATCCCAATTTGATAAAGATAAACTCATAGACAAGCAACTCCCGTTAACGTAAATTACACCAAATTATCTTTCGAAATGCCCCCGTAGATATAGCAATCGCCAGCTCAGAAGTCTACTGACGCCCGATTCAGCTGACAAATAATTGACTATACGGCACTATTAAAGGATAACTAGCACTGTTCATCTACAGGAATATCCAGTTTATTCGCCGCGCAAATGCAAAGCTCTTTATCCTCTTGAGTCATCCTGCTCCCAAGAATAACTCGCAACGGCTTGCATGGGCGTTGTACATAATTCATCTCAAGCTCATCTGGCTCTGGTACAAGACGGGCACGATATTCGTTCTCCCGCTCAAACACACTGCCCTTTCTGTAAATTGCCCGTAGATCACTAAGCATGTCATCACTGCTCACATTAAGACCAAGCATCCTAGCAGCAGTCCAAGCAATTTGAGGGTCGCAATTAAATGGTTCGTCATCATATAAAATTGGTAATAATTCAGTGCGCATTCCGTTAGCTATGTTGCAATTGCGAATAGCTTCTCTGTCGTAAGCAAGAACGAAACCAGCTTGGCTTTCGGAATATACATTCCACATATTCGAATCGCTAGGATTGTCCGTTAGGCACAAAATGCGACAACAATTTCGGCAGCTATTCTGATGAACTGGGGCAACAAATCCTCCAACAAATAAGCGCAAGTTTTTAACAGCCGAGCGAAAAAGACTAACTTTTCCCTCATCGGATAGTATCTCGAACTCATCTATTCTTGCTGGATTAAAAGGAGCCCCCAGAACCCCTAAAACAAACGCAAGTCGTCTAAAATCAATTTGATTTATTATCTTTAACGCTTGTTCATCATCATTGAGATTACTTTCGATTTCATCTATACCATTCCAGTTATAGATCGGTACCGAGTCGCACTGATCGCTGAAAACCTTTGGATGAGAAAATGTAACAGTCGCGTTTTCTAGATCGGCAAAAGCGTATTCACTTGGAGGTCGATAGCGGTAAAGCATTCGCGGGACGAGAGAAGTCGATAGCGCTTCCAGCTCCTTCTTTGCGGAAACAATGGAGGCGCCATCGTTTTGCTTGGCAACGAGATTAGCCAGCGTCTCCCGATATGTTTCTTTCTGTGTCAAGCTTAGCGCCATGCAATATCGCTTCCCGATCTAGCTAAATTAGATGCAGTTGATTTTATCCAATGCAAAAATACTGAATGCACATACGAAGCAGAAGTCATGTCTATCAACTACCAAAAAATGATTCCGATTGGAACGTACCGGAAATCGTAAAAGCTGCCAACGGATATATTTATAATAGCCTGAGATGGCTAGAGATGAAAACATATAGTCATCAAGCAGTCTTGTCCTCCGATGAAGACGCCAGCTATGACATCGAATTCCACTCTCTGTCAGGTCGCTTTACCAATTACGGAGCGCCGCAGAGGCTGCAGAAGCAGTCGAGTATGCAGAAAAGATTTATATGGGCGCGTCAATTAAAAAAGCTCTGTTAGACCAGGATTGACACACATCTGTCCCCACGGCGCCATATCGTTAGCCTCGTAGACCGCGGGGCAGCATGAACGCCGAGGACCTGCTAATCGCCTTCAAACGGGCCATGGCGAAGCTGAGCGGGACCGAGCGC
>JBKTBE010000016.1:0-34076 GCA_046883645.1 Collinsella sp.
GCGCCCGCGCGGGCAATCGAATCGTTCCACGCGCCGAGCGTCTCACGGCAGCACCAGGTCTCCTTGAGCAAGGCGTTACGCTGGGTCACGCAGCGCCCATAGGTGCTCGCAAGATCGGCATAGCGTGCGCTCAGTTGCATGCCAAAGTCATCGAGGGCGGCGCGGCGCACACTGGCGCCTCGCTTAACCATGTCCAGATGGTCAGGGCAAAACAGCACGCTCGGCAGAACCCCGCGTACACCGGCGGCAGAGCATCTCTTGCCGTTGCGGCTAAACGAGCGCTTACCGTCCTCCGCGCTCAATCCCATATCAAGCACGCGGCCGTCGCCCTCGAGCCTCAGCTCGACCTTGCACGAGCCCACGCCGTCATGGACGAGCTCGGCTGCGGTCGGATGCCTAAACGAGGCGCCGCTCGTCAGCAGCTGCAGCGCCTCTATGAGATTGGTCTTTCCCGCCGCGTTGGGTCCCGCAAGTATCGTCACGCCCTCGTCCAGGGCAAGGCGATAACTATCGAAGCTGCGGTAGTGCGCGACGGAAAGATCGCGGGCGAACATGGTCATAGGGCGGTTGCTAGATGCGGACCGGCATGACCAGGTACAGGTAGTTGATCTTGTCGTAGGACTTGAAGATGCCCGCCTGCGAGTAGCTCTTGAGCTCCAGCGTGATCTCCTTCTCCTTGGACAGAGCATTGAGGCAGCCGAAGATGTAGTGGTAGTTGAAGGCGATGGTACCCGACTCGCCCTCGGCCTCGACATCGATCGTCTCCTGCGCAAGGTCTTGGTCATTGGAAATGGAGGACAGGCCCATCTGCCCGTTCTCGACATCAATCTCGAACTTGACGGCGGGGTTGGCGCTCGCGATAACGGCCACGCGCTTGAGGGCGGCGTTAAAGGCGGCGACGTCGATCTTGACGCTCGTCACGCACGAATCGGGGATGAGCTGCTTGTAGTTGGGGTACACGCCCTCGATGCGGCGCGACACGTAGGTGGTGTTGCCGGCCTCAAAGACGACCTGGGTGTCGGTAGCCCCGATCATGATGGTCGCCTGGCTGGCCATGATGTTCAGCGCGTCGTTAAAGGCGTCAGCCGGAACGTTGAGCTCAAAGGAACCCTCGAGGGTCGAGGTCTCGACCTGCGTATCGCACACGGCCAAGCGGAAAGAATCGGTCGCCACCAGGCGCACGGTGTTGTTCTCGACTTTCATGTGCACGCCGCCCAGGATGGGGCGGGCCTTGTCGGTCGAGGTGACGCGCCACACGCGGCTGACCATCTCGGACAAGATATCGGTCGGCAGCTCCACGGCACTCTCGATGGCATAGGCCGGAAACTCGGGGAAGTCATTGGCATCGAGCGTGTTCAGCCTAAAAGAGCTCTTCTCGCAACCAATCAGCACCTGGCGCTCGGACAGCTCAAAGGTGACCGGGGCATCGGGGAGGGTCTTGGTGATATTGGAGAGCATCTTACAGGGGATAACCATCTCGCCCTCTTCTTCGACATGCGCCGCGATGCGATGACGGATCGAGATGGTGTAGTTAGAGGTCTGGAATTCCAAGATGCCGTCTTGCGCCTTGACGAGCACGCCCGACAGGATGGGAAGGGTGGATGCCGAAGCGACACCCTTCATAACGACGCCGATGGCTTGTGTAAGCGAGCTTTGGCTGACGGTGAACTTCATCTTTTAATACCTTTCTATAGATATAAATATCTTAATAATAGTAATAGCACTGACGAAACTGTTGATTACTCCCAAAGACGCAGGTCAGACCCAGAAAGAGAATCGACAGCAACCTGTGTGCAACAGGGGTGGTTTTCCACGTTCAAAACCTGCGCAAAACTTTTCATCACCGCGGGTTGGGTTTTAGACACCTTATGCCCGTGGTTTCGACAAGTTTTCAACAGGTGTCTCTATTTCCCTACGAGCGCAGTGTAATTTTATCGCGCAACGATTTGAGATCTTCGGTGACGGTGCGGTCTTCCTGGATCATCTTCTGGACCTTTTTGTAGCTCGTGCTGACGGTCGAGTGGTTGCGGTTGCCAAATTCGGCGCCCACCGCCGTGGTCGTCATCTCGCACATCTCGATGGCCAGATAGATGGCGATATGGCGTGCTTTGGCGATATTGGCGTTGCGACGCGGGCCGATGAGCTCCTCGTGTGTCACGCCGTACTGCTCTTCGATGACGGACTGAACCGTCTGGACGTTGATCTTTTTGGCCGATGTGTCGAAGTACTGGCTGGCGATGGCGTCGATATCGTCAAAGGTGAGCTCTCCGCCCTCGCGCTCGCGGTCGCCCGCCTCGCCGGCGCAGCGCTCGCAAAAGCTCTCGAGTTCGCGGATGTTGGTGCCCGACACCTCTGCCATGTGCTTAAAGTGCTCATCGGTCAGGTGCCCGCCGTCGCCCCCATAGGCCGCCAGCAGCGAGTCGTCGCCTGCCTCGGGAGCGGCGACGATGGTGTTCTCGTAATAGCGCTGCAAGATCTTGTATTTCATCTCGTAGCTGGGCTCTGCGACTAGGCAGAGCATGCCGGCGTTGAAGCGGCTGGTCAGACGCTCGTCCATGCTCAGGTCCTTGGGGGCGCGGTCTGCCGCGATGACGACTTTCTTGTTGTTGCGGATGAACTCGTCCATGAGCTGGAAAAAGTAGTCCACGCTCGCGCGCTTGCCGATGATGTTTTGGATGTCATCGATGATGAGCACGTCCACGCCGTGGTACGCCTGCATGATGGGGGCGTTGCTCTTCTTTTGGCGGTCGAACTCGGTCATCAGGTCGTCCAGATATGCCTGGGAGTTGGCATACTTGACCTTGATCTCGGGCGACTTCTCGGCGAGCTCGTTTTTGATGGCAAGCAGCAGGTGCGTCTTGCCCAGGCCCGATTTGCCGTAGATGAACAGTGATGTGCATGTGCCGCGCTCGTCCGCGAGGGCGGCAAACTTGAGCGCCGAGCGATAGGCATGGCTGTTCTCGGGGCCGTAGACAAAGTTCTCAAAGGTAAATTTTGAGTTCGCGGCGAGCGGGGCTCCATCCGTATTCTGCTCGGCCGGCACGGTTGGTGCCGGCATGGGTGAAGCGGGGGTCGCAGCTTGCGTGGATTTGGTCGGCGCTCCGCCCTTCATCTGGTTCATCATGCGACGAAAGTCATCGGCCGAGAGCGTGTTCTTGATTGCAATGCCCGAATCCGCGCCCGCCGCTGCGTCGTGAGCGATGGGCATGTGCGTGACGGGTGCGCTCGTTGACGTCGCCGCCGCGGTCGGCAACGGTGCCATGGTTTCACGGGAAACATCGCTGTGCTGGTGCTCGATTGTCGGCACGTCGTCTGCGGAGGCCGGCACCGACGGGGAAGCGGCGGGAGCCGTGGCGGGCGCCGTCGCGGCAGTGGATTCCGTCGCGGCGCCTTGCGGTGCCACGATGTCGAGCGCAATCGGTGCAAAGGCGATTTCTTCCAGATAAGCCTCAATAGTCGGCTGATGCTTTTTGAGCTGCGCGATGGCAAAGCGCGAGGGGGCCTCGATCGTGAGCGTATCTTCGGTCAGGCTTATGGCGCGCGATTGCCCCAGCATGTTGATGAGGCGTGCATCTTGGCCGTCGCGCTGGCAAAAGGCGATGGCATCCCCCAGGATGATGCTTGCTTCCTCGTCCACTGTCTCTCCCGTTCTTTAGCTCTGAGCTCGCACGCGAGCGCCGCCGAGTTCGGTCAGATGGTATTTCTGGCCATGCTTGATGACCAAGCCGGCCTGCGCCAAGTCATTGAGCGTGCGTGACCAAGTGGGGGCCGAGTTTCCAAACGCCCTCGCCAGATCGGTTGCACCGCACGCTTGATTTTGCGCCAGATAGCCCAGCGCGGCGTTGCCGCGGTCGCTTACGAACACGTCCGGTTGTGGCTGCGCATACTGATTTGCTGCATTAGGATACATCATTTGAGCTGCTGGTTGTTGAGAACTCTGCATCGGTGGCATTTGCTGTTGAAAACTTTGAGGCCACTGTTGGTAAGGCTGCGGAGGCATCTGCTGGGCCCAAGGGCTGTACTGCTGCTGCGGCATCTGCTGGTACGGCTGCTGATATCCCTGCTGGTACTGCTGCGGGAACTGCTGGCCATACCCCAGTGGCGGCATCTGCTGATATGGATATCCCTGTTGGTACGGCTGATAGCCCATTTGCTGGCCACCCGGTGCCCCCGTCGCCTGCTGCATTGCTGCTGCATCCTGATCCGCCAGCGGCATGGCCTCTGGCGCGTTTGACGGCATCGACATCGATGCCGCCTGGGACTGTTGTGTAGGAAGCATTCCGGGCTGCTGCATCTGTCCCACGGGGCGCTGCATCTGTTGCGTTGCCATGGGCTGCTGCGCAAAAGCTCCCGGCAGGGGATATGTGGGATGCTCCGTCTCGGGCCGCACGGCAGCGCCGCGTCCGCCGGCGCGTTCGATTTCCTGCACGCGTTTAGGGTTCAGGCTTACCGTAACCACGGTGCCGTTGCCCATATTGTCCTCGATGGATACGGCACCGCCGGCGTTTTCCAAATACTCCTGCACCATGGGAAACCCTGCTCCGGTTCCACGGATGTAGCGCTTCATCTTGCTGTTTGCGCTGGTAACGCCAAAGTCGAAAGCGCGCTCCTTGTCGTCGATGCCGGGCCCCTGATCGGCAAAGCGGATGGTGTCTCCGCCGTCCAGAATCGAGATGATGGGCTCGGCAAAGTGCGCGTGGATAAAGTTTTCGACAATCTCGCGGATGACCATGAGCGAGATATGGCCACCTTGTTCTTTCATGCACTGGTAGACGGTGTTGGTCGTCTCTTCCAAATACGTGCGGACATCTTGCGGATCAATGACGATCACACGCGGTGTCGACAGCATGTCGTCATAGACGGCGATACGCGCGGCGTACATGGCTTTTGGCGCCTGCGTGGTCGTCTGCTCGCCTTCCGCACGCTCTTCGCGCACGCCGGTGATGTGCTCGTTGTCGGGTGCCGGGTCTCCAGAATCGACCATGGTGTAAAAGTCATCAGACATGCCGCTCGCAATCTTCCAAAAGGTTTCGAACAAATAGTAGCTCACCGCGCAATGTTTCTCATCTTTCGACAAACTTTCAAAACCTGTTGAAAACTTTGGAAAACGGACGAAAAGTTCTCAACATTGCCAACATGACCTGTTGAAAACTCGATGAAATATCGTGAAAAGTTGCCATGCACCGCTAAATCGAGCTTGGCTTATGGGGGAACCGTGTGAACTGCGCAACCTTTTACCTTTGATTTCTTGACATTTGAACATTGATTTCCCTACAATCTTCAAGCTCACGTGTCTATATCTGCGTCCGCGTCCCCGCGGACACTCGAAATGCAGCAGGAGGAACTTAAGATGAAGCGTACGTATCAGCCTAATAAGCGTAAGCGTGCCAAGACCCATGGCTTCCGTGCCCGTATGGCCACTAAGGGTGGTCGTGCCGTGCTCGCCCGTCGTCGCGCCAAGGGCCGCAAGCGTCTCACTGTCTAGCAGCGATACACACATCTCGCATGAAGACTATTAAGTCTCGGCAAGATTTCGAGCATGTGTTCAGTCAGGGGCGTCGTTTCAATCACCCTCTGATTCGAATGACCATATGTGAATCGGTTGGCGAAGGCGACTCCGGAAGGGTCGCCTTCGTTGGTGCTAAGCGACTCGGTTGTGCCGTCGTGCGCAACCGATCTAAGCGTGTGATGCGCGAGGCCGCCCGCAGCTGCGGATTTCCCGTTGCGGGTTATGACATCATCTTGTTTGCAACTCCCAAGACGAGGGTTTCCTCGCCGCAGGAGATGGACAAGGCGTTGCGTTCGCTTATGAAGCGCGCCGGCGTTGCCGGGGAGGAGCGATGAGCAATCACGTTTTGCGACGTGTTGCCATCGCTCCTATTCGCATATATCAACAGGTTATTTCGCCCTTATTGCCTGACGCCTGCATTTATTACCCAACGTGCTCGCAATATGCCATCCAGGCGATTGAGAAGCACGGTGTTTTGAGAGGCTGCTGGCTTGCCGTGAGGCGCATCGCTCGCTGCAATCCCCTGCACGTCGGCGGTTATGACCCTGTGCCCTAGCGGGCACTCGCTATCGGAGGAAAACTTACATGTGGGATTGGATCGTTAACATCCTTTTCGAGCTGCTCAAGCTCATCCAGACCTTTGCGGTCGACTGGGGCCTGTCCATCATCATTCTGGTGGTCATCATCCGTCTGCTGCTGACGCCGCTTATGCTCAAGTCGACCAAGTCGACGGCTCGCATGCAGGTGCTGCAGCCCAAGATGCTCGAGATCCAGGAGCGCTATGCCGACGATCCCCAGCGTCAGGCCGAGGAGATGCAGAAGTTCTACAGCGAGAACAAGTTCAACCCCATGGCTGGCTGTCTGCCGCTGCTGATTCAGATGCCTATCCTGTTCGCCCTGTTTACATTGCTGCGCAACCTGCCGCAGTACTTTAACGACGGCACGTTCTCGTTCTTCAACATCCTGCCCGACCTGACCACCACGCCGAGCGCTTCCTTTGCCGATGGCTTTATGGTTGCACTGCCTGCGCTGGTTTGCCTGATCCTGTTCGCCGTCCTGACCCTGATTCCGCAGCTCTATATGTCGCGCAACCAGACCGGCCAGCAGGCTCAGAGCATGCGTATGATGGCCGTTGTCATGACGGTCATGATGCTTTGGATGGGCTGGAGCCTTCCCGTTGGTGTTCTGCTGTACTATGACGTCTCGTCTGCTTGGCAGGTTATCCAGCAGATTTTTGTGACGCAGAAGGTCATCGACAAGGCGAAGGCCGATGAGGAGGAGCGTCTTAAGAACGCTCCGCTGCAGGTTGAGGTCACTCGTCGAGAGAAGAAGCCGCGCCCGCACAAGAAGAAGTAACGGGATATCAATCTTATTTAGGTACCTAACCTTTGGAGTACGTTATGTCTGAAGAGATCATCGAGGATATGCTTGAGGAGGTTGCCCCGCAGGTCGCGGGCGATTATCCCGAGATTGCACAGCGCTACAAGGCTGGTGAAGAGCTGACCGATGAGGAGCTCGACACCATTGCCGATGTTGCGATTTCCATCCTGCGTTCCATCCTTTCGCACTTCGATGCCGCCAACTCTCCTATCGATGAGTATGAGGGCGACGAGGGTGAGCTGATTTTGGATGTAACGGCTCCCGACCTTGCTGTTCTCATTGGCCGTCATGGTCGCACCCTTGATGCCCTTCAGGTTATGTTCTCTTTGCTGGTGAGCCGCAAACTTGGCTTTAGGTATCCGGTTGTAGTGGACGTAGAGGGATACAAGAGTCGCCGTCAGGACAAGGTTGCTTCCATGGCTCAGTCTGCTGCCGAGCGTGCCATCCGCACTCATAAGAGTGTTTCGCTTCCGCCCATGAATGCCTACGAGCGTCGACTGGTTCACATTGCACTTCGTGGCAATGATGCCGTCGATACTCATTCTGAGGGTTCTGACCCTGATCGCCATGTGGTGATTGTTGCTCGATAATCTTCTCGAGCTTATGCTAAGGGGACGTGGTTTCCACGTCCCCTTTTTTTGTCAAAAGTTCTCGATACACTGATTTTTGTCAGAAAGGAGCTTTCGTTGTTAGTACTTACTGATCAGCAGGCTGACGAGATGTTGAGTCGTCTAACTTCCTATTGCAAAGAGTATTCCTTGAGCGTAACTGATGTTGAGCTGAGGAAATGTATTCAGCATTTGGATTTGGTTCTAGAAACAAATAAGACAACCAATCTCACCCGTATTCTTAACGTAGAAGATGCTGCAGTACTTCATATCCTCGACTCACTTGTTTTGCTCCCCTATATCAACAAGGCTCCTGAGGGAGCTTTGCTCGATATGGGAACAGGTGCGGGCTTCCCTGGTATTCCATTAACCATAACCACGCATCGTAAAGCTACTTATATTGACTCTGTTGGCAAGAAGGTTGATGCGGTTAATTCCTTTGTCCATGCTCTTGGATTGAAACATGCTCATGCGGTTCATGATCGTCTTGAAGAATATGCTCGAAGCCATAAGAAGCAGTTCTCTGTTGTAACCGCCCGCGCACTGGCCCCTCTACCGATTCTTGTTGAGTATGCGGCTCCGTATCTGAAGGATGGAGGGCTATTTGTTATAACCAAGGGCAATCCTTCGGATGAGGAGCTTGCTTCTGGCATGTCAGCAGCTAAGATTTGCGGCTTCACTTTGCTTCTGAATGACGCAATTGATTTGCCTGAAGGCTTGGGTCACAGGGAGTTCATTGTTCTTAAGAAGAGTCATCCAGCATCTGTCTCATTGCCTCGTGCAAATGGCGTGGCAAAGAAGAATCCGCTTGCCTAGATGTTTCACGTGAAACATAATGGATACTAACAACTTGCAGTGTTTCACGTGAAACATGGCGGTTGATATCGATTCGGAATGTTTCACGTGAAACATCCTCCGTTTGACAGCTTTAATACACACCAGGAGGGACCGTGGGATTTCGCGACGTTAAGCGTTCTAAGAGCGCAAAAGACACGCGTATCATTGCAATCATCAATCAAAAAGGCGGCGTCGGTAAGTCAACGACGGCTGTAAACCTTGCAGCAGCACTGGGTGAGCAGGGTCGTAAGACACTGATTGTCGATTTTGATCCGCAGGGAAACAGCACCAGTGGATTCGGAATTGAAAAAGAAGACCTTGATCACTGCATCTATGATGCATTGTTGAATGATGTGCCGGCAGAATCGCTTGTTCTTGATACAAATTGTAAAAAGGTATTCGTTATTCCGGCTACAATTCAACTTGCAGGCGCGGAAATTGAGCTCGTAAGCGCAATTGCTCGTGAAACCCGCCTCAAAGATTTGCTTGAGCCGATTCAGGACGAGTTTGACTTTATTTTCATTGACTGTCCTCCTTCGCTCGGCCTGCTTACTATCAACGCTTTGACCGCAGCAGACAGCGTTTTGATTCCGATCCAGTGCGAATATTACGCACTCGAGGGCGTTACGAAGCTGCTTGAGTCAATGAAGATGGTCAAATCACGGCTGAACAAGGGCTTAGACACCTATGGTGTGCTTATGACCATGTATGACTCGCGTACTTCACTATCGAATCAGGTTGTTGAGGAGGTTCAATCGTACTTTGGTGATAAGGCGTTTAAGACGCTAATCCCCCGTACGGTTAAAATCTCCGAAGCTCCGTCTTTTGGAGAACCGGTAATTACCTATGCACCTCAAAATAAGGGTGCAAAAGCATATATGAACCTTGCAAAAGAGGTGATCAAGCGTGCCTAGTGTAAAGAAACGTGGCGGATTGGGACGTGGACTCAATGCTTTGGTCTCAGAGGCCGAGTATGAGACCGGCGGTTCGGCTGCATCGGCTTCAAATGCCGCATCTGAAACAAAACTACCTATTGAGGATATCGTTCCCAACCCTAATCAGCCGCGAATTCACTTTAACGAAACTGAACTTCGCGAGTTGAGCGAGTCAATCCAAGAACATGGCGTTTTGCAGCCGCTTTTGGTTCGCAAGCATGGAAACGGCTATGAGATCATCGCTGGTGAGCGTCGTTACCAGGCGTCAAAGCTTGCTGGCCTTGAAGAATTGCCAGTCATCATTAAAGAGGTAAATGATGAAGAGATGTTGGCTCTTGCTCTTATCGAAAACCTTCAGCGTTCTGATCTGAATCCCGTCGAAGAGGCTAAGGGCTATCGCCAACTCATTGATGCCAGCGGGATGACCCAGGAGGCATTGTCGAAGGCAGTAAGCAAGTCACGCTCTGCAATTACAAACTCGCTGCGTCTTCTCGATCTCCCCGAAGTAGTTCAGCAGATGATTTTTGAGGGCAAACTTACTGCTGGTCATGCACGTGCGATTCTTGCAGTTCCCTATGAGGACACGCGTATTCGACTTGCAGAGAAAGTTGTTACAGAGGGCCTTTCCGTAAGAGCGACAGAAAATCTTGCTCCGTTGTTTTCTGCCGGAGAGACACCTAAGACGCCGAGGCCTGCAACGCCTCAGTCTTTTAAAAAGGCTGCCCGCGTGCTTCGTCAGGTTTTTAATACCAACGTGCGTGTGAAGAGCTCGCGTGGAAAGAATAAGATTGAGATTGAGTTTAAAGACGAGGAAGAGCTCTCTCGTATTCTTGGCGAAATGATTCAGTTTGATCAAGGAGGCCAAGATGAGGAATAAGATTTTAACAGCGATTGCATTGGTGACGACTGTCGCGGCTGGTGCCTTTGCTGGCTATAGGATCGCGACAGACGATGAACTTCGAGGTCGTTTGCTTCGTAGCGCGCAAGATATCGTCGATACTTCCAAAAAGAAAATGGATGTTATGACAGAAGATGTTGCCATGCGTACTGCTCAGGCAACGAAGAATCCCAAGATTAATCAAGGTTGGGTTAGCAACCAATGGGAAAATGTAGGCTATTAGGTACCTAACAATTACTCAGCATATTTTGAGGGGTCCTTGTCTGATTCATGAGACAAGGACCCCTTATTTTGGCCGTAAAAATGGGACAGGTAGCAGCTGATTCAAAATTAAGGTCAATAAATGAAACGACCCAGGTTGCATATTCTGTAACCGGGGTCGTTCGATGTTTCACATGAAACGTTTTGGGATGCGACTCCCCTATGCGTTCTTCTGAACTTTGAAGCGCTGCTTCAGCTGTCCGCAAGCGGCGTCAATATCGTTACCACGGGAGTTACGAATCGTGGTCTCGATGCCACGGGACTCAAGACGACGCTGAAGATCCTCAACCTTATGAATCGGCGACGGCTTGAGCGGGCTACCCTCGATGTCGTTAAGCTGAATGAGGTTAACGTGGCACAGCGTTCCCTCGCAGAAGTCGCAGAGCGCCTGCATTTCGGGATTCGTATCGTTGACGCCTTCGATCATGGCATACTCATAGGTCGGGCGGCGGCCGGTCTTCTCGGTGTAGAGCTGAAGCGCTTCGTGAAGGCGAAGCAGCGTGTACTTCTTAACACCGGGCATGAGCTTATTGCGCGTCGACTGGATGGCGGAATGCAGGGAAACGGCAAGCGTGAACTGCTCGGGGATGTCGGCAAATTTGCGAATACCGGGAATAACGCCGCTGGTAGAGACGGTGAGGTGACGAGCGCCGATACCGATGCCATCGGGGTCGTTGAGGATTCGCAGCGCCTTGAGAACCTCGTCGTAGTTGGCAAACGGCTCGCCCTGGCCCATGAAGACAACGCTCGTGGCGCGCTCGCCAAAGTCGTTGGATACATGAAGTACCTGGTCGACGATCTCTTGAGCGGTCAGAGAGCGCTTGAGGCCGTTGAGACCGGTAGCGCAAAAGGCACAGCCCATGCCACAGCCTGCCTGGGTGGAAACGCAGACGGAAAGCTTGTTACGACGGGGCATGCCGACGGTCTCGACGGAAACGCCGTCGTGGTACTCGAGCAGATACTTGCGAGAGCCATCTTTGGAAACCTGCTTGGTGAGTTCAGTCGGCGTGTCAAAGGCAAAAGCCTCTTTAAGCTGCTCGCGGAAAGCCTTGGGAAGGTTGGTCATATCGTCAAACGAACAAACGTTCTTCTCAAAGACCCATTCGATGAGCTGCTTCGCGCGGAAGGCGGGCTGGCCAAGCTCGGCCACGAGCTCGCGAATATCGTTTTGGCTCAAGTCGCGAATGTCCTGAGATTTAGTCCTGGGATTCATGGAAGCCTTTCGATTTTGGGGAAACGTAGAGGGTATCGCTACAATATGGTATCAGCTGCAGAAATTATAGAGGAGGAGTCTGCCCATGCCGGGTAAAAGCCTAGAGAACATGCACGTAGCGGTCTTGGCGGGCGGTCATTCCGCTGAGCGCGAGATCTCGCTCAATTCGGGAAAGAACGTCGTGGCGGCCCTGAAGGAGGCCGGCTACACCTCGGTTGAACTGCTGGACACGGCTGCCGATAACTTTATGGTGACCATGGCGACCGGCGGCTTTGACGTGGCGTTTATCGCCATGCACGGTGCCGGCGGCGAGGATGGCGCCATGCAGGGCGCCATGGAGACCCTGGGTATCCCCTACACGGCCTCGGGCGTGCTTGCCAGCGCCTGCGGTGCCGACAAGGAGGTCTCTAAGCTCCTGTACGCCAAGGCGGGCATTCCCATTGCCCCCGGCCTCGCGCTCGAGGTGGGCGATGAAGTCGATATCGATCATATCGTCGAGGTTTGTGGCGAGCGCTGCTTTGTGAAGCCGGCCGTCAACGGTTCCAGCTATGGCATTTCCCTGGTCCATGAGCCCTCCGAGCTGCCCGCGGCAATCGCCAAGGCGTTTGCGTACGGCGACAAAGTGCTGGTCGAGAAGTGCATCGAGGGTACCGAGATCACCGTCGGTGTGTACGGCGAGGACGACGTGCGCGCTCTGCCGATTGTCGAGATTCGCAAACCCGAGGACTGCGAGTTCTACGATCTGGACGTGAAATATGTCGACCCTACGGACATCCATCGCATTCCGGCGCAGATTTCACCCGAGAATTACGCTCGCGCTCAGGAGCTTGCCTGTGCTGCTCACAAGGCCCTCGGTTGCCTGGGTATCTCGCGCAGCGACTTTATCGTGAGTGAGGACGGCCCCGTTATCCTCGAGACCAATACCATTCCCGGCATGACCGATACGTCGCTGTATCCGGACGAGATCCGCCACACCGACGACATGACGTTCCCGCAGGTCTGTGACAGCCTGATTCGTATGGGCCTTCGTCGAGCGGGCATTGCATGCTAATCGAGGACGCGGTTTCGTCAGGAACGCCGCAGTTTGTCATCGACTCCTATGCCACGCTTGCCGAACGCGCCAAAACGCAGTCCTTCGGCCTTATCGAGGAAGATGTGATTGTCCTCGATACCGAGACCACAGGTCTTTCGGTGCAGGACAATGAGCTGATCGAGATCTCGGCGGCCCGTCTTTCGGGCCGCGAGGTCGTCGACCGCTTCGATACCTTCGTGCATCCCAAGCAGCTGATTCCCGCCGAGATCACCGAGCTCACGAGCATTACAAATGCCGATGTGGCAGATGCCCCGTCGGCCGTTGAGGCCGTAGCCGCTCTCGCCGATTTTGTCGGTGGTTGCCCGGTAATCGCACATAACGCCACGTTCGACCGCTCGTTTATCGAGTCGGTCAAAGGCGGCGTCAACGTGAGCGATATCTGGATCGATTCGCTGGCGCTGTCGCGCATCGCGCTTCCGCGCCTGGCATCGCACAAGTTGTCTTTTATGGCCGATCTGTTTGGCTGTGACTCGGTATCACACCGTGCCAATGCCGACGTCGACGCCCTGTGTGGCGTATGGCGCGTGTTGCTCGTGGCGCTCACCGACTTGCCTCAGGGCCTCATGGCGCGCCTAGCCGACATGCATCCGGATGTGCCTTGGTCCTATCGTCCTATCTTCTCATTCTTGGCAGGGCAGAGCCCTGGTTCTATCTTCTCTCTCAGCGCCGCTCGTGCTGACGTTCTCAAGGCCGATCGCGCCGACGATCGGGTGGACGCCGACGAACTGCCGGTCCTCAAGATGCCGAGTCGTGAGGAGATTGAGGCAGACTATGCGCCAGGTGGCCTGGTCAATCGCATGTATCCCACCTATGAGCCGCGTGATGAGCAGATCGCGATGGCGCTCGAGGTCCGCGATGCGCTGGTCACGGGCACTCATCGTGTAATTGAGGCGGGCACGGGCGTCGGCAAATCGATGGCCTATCTGGTGCCTTTTGCCGAGGCAGCGCGCCGTAACAACATCACGGTTGGTATTGCGACCAAATCGAACAATCTTGCCGACCAGCTCATGTACCATGAGCTGCCAAAACTTGCCGAGCAACTGGACGGTGGTCTGTCATTTTGCGCTCTCAAGGGGTATGACCACTATCCATGCCTGCGCAAGCTTGAGCGCATGAGCCGCGGCCAGGTCGAGATTACCACCAAGCGCGATCCGGCGGACACGCTCACGGCGGTCGCGGTCATTATGGCGTACGTCTGCCAATCAGCCGATGGCGACCTCGACTCGCTCGGCATTCGGTGGCGCAGCGTCAACCGTCCCGACTTTACGACGGCCTCGCGCGAGTGTGCTCGTCGCCTCTGCCCGTTTTTCCCTGATAAATGTTTGGTCCACGGCGCTCGCCGTCGTGCGGCGCATGCCGATGTGGTGGTCACCAACCATTCCCTGCTGTTCCGCAATGTCGCGGCCGAGGGCAGGATTTTACCTCCGATTCGTCATTGGGTAATCGACGAGGCCCATTCCATCGAGCGCGAGGCGCGCCGCCAGTGGGCGCGCGTGGTGTCGGCGGACGAATCACGCGTTCTGTTTGAGCGCCTGGGTGGCTCGAGCACCGGCGCGCTAAGCCAGGTTTCCCGTGATTTGGCAACCTCCGAGGGCTCTACGCTCTATCTGGGCCTTGCTGCCAAGGCGACGTCGACAGTTGCGCGCGCGAGCCTGGCAATCGCCGACGTGTTCGATGGCGTTCGCGAGCTCGGCCGCCGTGCCCGTGGGGGTTATGACAATGCCAATCTATGGATTGGCCCCGAGTTGCGCGAATCTGACGACTGGCATGATTTCTTACAGTCGGCCTACGCTGCCATCGACGCATTGGAACAAGCTGACAAGAGCGTCGACGCGCTGGTGCAAGCCGTCGCCGCCGACAAGCCCGAGGTTGTTGTCGACCTAGGTGATATCTCGCGCCGTCTGCACGAGCTGGCCGAGAACCTCAAACTCATCATCGATGGCACCGATGAACACTACGTGTATTCGCTGCAGGTCAATCGCAGACTGCGCGCCGGCGGAGAGTCAATGACTGCAGAGCGCATCGACATTGGCGAGGCTTTGGCAACCGAGTGGCTGCCCGAGGTTCACACGGCTATCTTTGCCTCGGCGACCATGACGGTGTCCAAAAGCTTTGAACACTTTAACCACGCGGTCGGCCTCGATCGCATCGGCGCTTCAACATCCTCATCGTTGCACTTGGACTCGAGCTACGACTTCGATTCGAACATGGCTGTAGTCGTTGCGGGCGATATCCCCGATCCGCGCGATCGTGAGAGCTATCTTACGGCGCTCGAGCGCGTGCTGGTCGACGCCCATCTTGGCATGGGCGGATCGGTGCTCACACTGTTTACCAATCGGCGCGACATGGAAGACCTGTACGCCCGCGTTGAGCCCAAGATGGCCCGTGCGGGTCTGGAGCTCAACTGCCAGCAGCGCAACTCATCTCCTCGTCGCCTGCGCGACCGGTTTATCAACGAGCCGACTTCGTCGCTTTTTGCTCTTAAGGCCTTCTGGGAGGGATTCGACGCCAGCGGCGAGACGTTGCGCTGCGTCATCATTCCCAAGCTGCCGTTCTCGAGCCCCACGGACCCGCTCTCGTGCGAGCGCAACCTGCGCGAAGACCGCGCTTGGGCGCGCTATTCGCTGCCCGAGGCGGTGCTCGAGGTCAAGCAGGCGGCCGGCCGCCTTATCCGCTCGTCGACCGATTGCGGCGTGCTGATTCTGGCCGACCCGCGCCTAGTGACGAAGGGCTACGGAAAGAAGTTCTTAACGTCGCTGCCCACGAGCTCCTACCAGCGCATCGAATCGGCGCAGATCGGGCACTATCTGCAACTGTGGCGCGCACGCCACGAGCGGCGGCGCTAAAGCGGACAGACGAGGGTTTTTGCCATATCGCACAGACGCTTTGACAGGGCGGGGTCATCCAGGATGCGGATGGCTCCGCCCGCTGCGATTATCTGGCTCAGTAGCCAACGCTCGGAGCCGTAATGCACGGTTACCATTGCCGTGTCTGCCTCGCTGCGCTCGATTAGGGTGATGCCGGCCCAGTCCAGATGCTCCGCCATATCGAATGGCATCAAAAGCTTTGCGCTACGCTGCGTCCGGGCAAGGGAATCGTGGAGGGATACGACGTCCGGCGCGTGAGGCACGACGGAGTCTTCCGTCAAGATGAGGCCCTCGATTTTATCCATGCGATAGGTGCGCTGCTCATCGACTGCGATGTCCCAGGCAATCAGGTATGTTTGGTCGCCGTTTGCCGTAATGCGCAAGGGGTCGACCAGACGCTCGCGTGGCCGTGCATCGTCCATCGAACGATACGAGATGCGGCAGCGAACGCCGTCCTGAATGGCACAGCTCAGCTGCTGCCAGTGCGACCCGTGGTTGACGGTGTCAAAGACGCGCTGGTTATAGCCGAGCTCTTCGGGTAGAAGAGCATGTCGAATCCGAGCTGCCGCCTGGGGCTCGATCCCCAACGATTCAAGTTCATGGTTGAGCACGGCGCCCTCGGCGGCACTCAGACGCAGCGGTAGCACGCGCCCGGCGTCACCAGTGAGGGCCACACGCTCGCCGCGGCATTCGCAGATGATGCGCGCGCCCGATTCTCGGTCCGCGAGCGTCGAGACGATCTCAAGAATCTCGTCGAGCGACACCCCCGTGATGTCAAAGCGACTGCAAATCTCGGTTCGTGTCATGCCGCTCTCGCCGACGGCGTAGAGGGCCTCCATGATGTCGATGGCGCGCGAGAGCCTCTGCTCGCTGGTGAGTTTACGCACGGGCATGCTCGTGCACCGTCCTTTCAATGAGGTGGTTCCACGCCTGTTTGAGCGATTTTGGGGCCACGGGCCTCATGCCGTCCATGGCGTGGGCCATGCAAAATGAGGCGGCGGCTTCAAGGTCGCGCACGTCAACGGTCCAGGTCCATCCTGCATCGGTGTGTGCGAGCTCACCTCGCCCGCGCGTGAGGCCGTTGATCATATCGATCTGCGTCTGAGGGGCGAACGAGAACGTAGCTGCAACGGGCGGTCGGTCGGCAAAATCGAATTCAAAGAACAGATAGTCGTTGAGATTGAAGTTCGCGGGGATGGCGTAGGCCTTTGAGGGGCGCCAAGCGCGAACGATACGGGCGCAGCGGAATGTCCT
This sequence comes from Collinsella sp., assembly GCA_046883645.1. Classification (GTDB taxonomy): domain Bacteria; phylum Actinomycetota; class Coriobacteriia; order Coriobacteriales; family Coriobacteriaceae; genus Collinsella. Next base: position 16,856 of record JBKTBE010000016.1, read on the forward strand.
GATGTCGTCGGTAACATTGTCGAGGCCGCAGAAGTACGCCACGCCCTCGCGTTCGAACATGCCGTAGACGCAGACGGTACGTTCTTTCTGCTCGCCGCGTCCGTTCTGATATAAAAATCGCAGCGCGCATCGCTCGGCAAAGGCGCTCCATACCGCATCGACGGTGGGAGAGCGACGGATCGGTACTTCGTCAACCGTCGTCCTACCGGTGAGATAGGCAATCTTGGAGCGAATATCGGCAAGCGGCGCGGTAAAGGTGGATGAGCCGGTCGCTAGCGTCTGGTCGATGGCGTTGAGCAGGATATCGGCGTCGTCTGCGGTGATGAGGCCGCCTGCAGCAAACGTGTGCTCGCGGTCGATTGTCCACGAGCTTTCCTCGGTCTCCTGCGCACCGGCGGGGCGAACCTCCTTGATTAAGATGCCACGCTCGAGCAGTTTGTCACGATCGCGCCGAAACTTGCGCTTATCCGAGTCGATGCTGCCCGAGCCATATCCCAGGTCAGAATCCAAGACGATCTGCTCGGTCGTCAGCGGTTCGGGGGAGCTGTTGAGCACAAAGAAAAGATTGAGGATGCGCTGAGCCGTTTTATCGAAACCGGGCTCCGAACTTCCCTTTTTAATTGTCGCGGTCGCGTCGCTTGCCGTCATAGAATCCTCGCATGAGAAGGTAGTTTGCTGCCATGATTTTAGTCCGATATGGAGATTAGGCTATATCCTTGTCCGCTCGAGGCGTTAAGATGGCCCGAATTCGGTCGTTTGCGCTCGCTCGGGGTATACTTTCGACTATATACGGTTCTAATGTGCATGCATTGGGCCTATTTGTCGGATTATGGATGTGGAGCGCACATGGCGAACACCCAGAACTATATTAACCACCTGCTGCAGAACACCGGCATTACGCCGGCATGCAGCGAAGAAGAGCGCTTGGCTGCCGAGGATATCGCTCAGATCTTCCGCAACCACGGCTTTGACCCCGAGGTTCAGGAGTTCAATGCCCCGGCGCCCAGTAGATTGGCATTTGCCGTTACCGGTATTCTTGCGTTTGCCGGCGCCCTGCTGATGGGCATCGGCAGCGGTATCGGCTTGGTCGGCACCTTGCTGGCCATTGTCGGCGCCGTTCTTTACGTGCTCGAGCGCACGGGCCACCCCGTGGTTTCGCGCCTGGGCAAGACGGGCGTGAGCCAAAATGTCATCGCCTACCACAAGGCCTCGGGCCCGCTCGCGTCTCCGCGCAACCGCCCGGTGGTCGTTGTCGCACACTACGACTCTCCCCGTGCTGAGCTGCTCGCCCGCGAGCCCTATGCTTCGTATCGTGCGCTCATCGCCAAGCTGTTGCCCGTTGCCACGGTTGCCCCTGCTGCCGTTGCCATCCTGCGTATCCTGCCGCTCCCCGGCGCGCTCAAGGTTCTGCTGTGGATTGTCGCGATCCTCGCTTCCCTCGTTGCACTTGCCAACGCGGCAAACATCATCTCTAACCGCCACGTTCTTCCCTATACGTCCGGCGCGGTGTGCAACAAGTCTTCTGTCGCCGCTATGCTCGGCGTTATGGACAACGTTGCTCCCTTCCAGGGCGAGAACGAGTTTCCCGACGATGTTCCGTTCGATACCTATTTTGGGGAGCAGAAACGTCGTGCCGAGGAAATGGCGCGCGCGGCGGCGGAGTATGCCGCGGCCCAGCAGCAAAACGACTACGGCAACACCATCGAGTACGAAGAGCCTACCTACGCCGAGGACGAGTTCGGTCAGCCGATTGCTCCCGACGCTCAAACCGAGCCCGAACAGGGCGAGGCTTTTGACGAGCAGATCGAGGGCTTTGAGGGTGCGTCTGCCGACGAGACGCTGATTGGCGCCATCGTGCCCGAGGATCAGAATCAGGCTGTCCAGGCCGAAGAGTTCAATGACGAGGTTCCCGCTGCTGAGCCGGCGGAGGAGCCTGCCGCGGCCGAGCCCGAGCCCAAGCTCTATCGCAACGCCGCCGGCAACATCCGCTTTGGTTCGGATGCCATCCGTGCGCTCGGAATGCTTCCCGAGTCCTGCGCGCTCGATTACGAGGAGGGCGAGGAGCCGACGTTTGAGCCCGAGCCTGCCCCCGTCGTGGCTGCGCCTGCGCCCGTTGTCGCTGCGGATGATGAGTCTGCCGCGGTTACCGCTGCCGTTGCCGAGCCCGAGGCGGTGTCCGCGATCGATTCCGCGGCAGGACTGGACGTTTTGGCTCCCGCCGCGCCGGCGCAAGACGTTGCGGACGAGTCTGACGACGATTACGTTGAACAGCCGAGGCGCGTGTCTTACGAGAGCGATACTGATTTCTCGGCCGAGATTCCCGCGGCAACGCCCCATGCCGACATTGCATCCGCGTTCTCGTCGATTGGCGCCAGCGCTTCCAACTTCTTTAAGGGTGCGCTTGCAAAGGGCAAGAAACTTGTCGACGATTTCGAGGAGAAGCGCGCTGCCGCACGCGAGGCTGCCGAGCAGGAGGCTATCGCTCAGCAGCAGGCAGCCGAGGCGGCACGTGAGCACGCGGCGCAAGAGTTCGAGCAGAACGAGGCTATGCAGTCCGCGCCCGTCGACGCCGCCGAAGCTACAATGTCTTTCGAGGCTCAGCAACCGACGTCAGCGGATGTTGTTGAGGCAACAACATCTTTCGAGGCTCAGCAGCACGTCGATAGCACCATGTCGTTTGATGCCGCGCAGTTCGATTCCACGATAACGTTTGAAAAGCAAGGCACCGCAATTGCCGAGCCCCTTCCTGTTTCCGATGAGCAGGGCGACGCGGCAGACGATGACGAGCCCATTGATGCTGCCGAAATCCAAGATGCCGCCGAGGACGAGTCCGTCGAGGCCAACTCTGACGAAGAGCAATACGCGGCAGCCGATCAAGGTGATTCGACCGAGGTCGAGCAGGAGGAAGTGCCTGCGGTTTCCGAGACTCCCGAGACGGATGAGTCGAGGCCTTACTCCACGCAGATTTTCACCATGCCGACCCCGAGTGGTTCCGGTGCCACGGTTGCCAATGTCGCTCCCACCCAGGACGAAACGGTCGATTCCCTTATGGCCCAGATTTCCTCCCAGGCATCGCCGCGTCCGCAGATGAATGTTCCCGATCCGGCGTCGGCACCGTCGCCTGCACCTTCCTCGTCTCCGCTGGCTTCGGTCCCCGATCCGTCGCTGCCGTCTATGAAGCAGGCAAACGTTGCGTCTCGCACGTCGCTGTTCGACCTTCCCGATCCCTCTGCCCAGGTCAACGACCCCTTTGCTACTGCCCAGGGTCCCGAACCCACATCGGCACCCGTTGCGCCTTCTATGCCCGTTGCGTCGGGCGCGCAGCCGATCGAGACCATTTCGGCTCCCGCCCCAGCGGCACCCAAGTCTCGCAAACGCGGCCTGGGTGGCCTGTTCGGTCGTAAAAGGAAAAACGAGCAGGACAGCATGAGTGATTGGCTGGGCGTCGAAGACGATTACGATGCCAAGAAGTCCGGTCGCGGTATCGGTTCGTGGGATAACTTCGAGGACGATAACGATGGCTGGAAGGGCGGCGCTGCGTCTTCCGATGGCGCTTCTTCCGAAGATATGCTCTCGGCTGTCGCCTCTATGGGCGATGATGAGCTGCTCGGTCACGATATCTGGTTTGTGGCAACGGGCGCCTCGGATTGTGATGGCGCCGGCATGAAGGCCTTCTTGGCTTCGCATCGCGATAAGCTCCGCGGCGTATTCTTCATCAATCTTGAATCCGTCGGCGCCGGTAGGCTTTCGGTGGTGACGGTCGAGGGCGAACAGCAGCTGCTCAAGGGCGATCGCCGCATCATGAACCTGGTCAGCAAGGTGTGCAAGTCGTTCCATGTCGATTGTGGCGCGCTCGAGATGCCCTATGCCAAGACCGATGCCTATGCCGCGCTCGAGGCGAGCCGCCGAGCCCTCACCATCGCCGGCGTGGACGGCACGCGTCTGGCTTGCGCTCGTACCGAGGACGACCTGCCCCACAATGTCAACCCGACGAACATTGCCACGGTATCCGAGGTCGTGACCGAGGTTATCCGCCGTTCGTAGACGGAGCTCTAAGGAGTCAACGTGTTTTCGTATATTAAGCGCCATTGGCCTGTCTACGTGATTTTGACCTTGATTGCCATTGCGTTAGGATTTGGGGCTGCCTACATCGTGGGTGCAAAGGGCTCGACCCCCGCCTCCGCAATCAGCGAAGAGGTGGAGCAAGAACAGAGTACGGGTGCCGATGGGATTCCTGAGTCCGAGCAGGCAATCGTTGATGGTGGATCTTCGTCTGCAGAGTAGATACGGCGATTTACATGATTGAAAGCGGGCGAGCCAGGGGGACTGGCTCGCCCGCTTTTTCATCGCGCTAGCGCTTCTTTGGGATCGACCTAAGGCGAGCGAACCATAGGGCTGCGGCACCCGAGGTCAGGAGCGCGGTGATGCAAGCGGCGATGGGAACTGATCCTGTTGCCGGTAGGTCCTGCGGTAGGGTACAGCGTTGAATGACACGGTCCTCGTCATGTGACTCAAGTTTATCGCCGCCGCCGTTGCGGCAAAGATCGACGCGTGCGCTGTTGGTGAGTGCGGTTTGGGGCGTATAAGCCGACGTCGCCTGCATGTGCACGATTGCGCCCCGAGCGTCTGTGCCAAGGATTGCTTTGGCATCGTCAAGGTCGTCGTGCTCATCTTTGAGATCATCGCGGGTCCAAGAATCCGCATCGCTTCGAGTCGTAAAGCCGGCGGCTACCGCACCGTATTCAATGCGAATGCCCGTTACGACGGTATTGGACGCAAGGTCGAGTTCTTTCGCCTCGAGTGTGGTGGATTCCGTGGTCGAGACATCCGCCTTCCAGAGGTGCCAGCCGTCGTAATCGACGAGGCGGCAATCCTCACCCAGACTTTCCTTTACTTCGTCGGACTCAAGCCAAGGATTTTCGTGCCCATCGTCAAGTGTCGCGTTTGCCGGCTCATCGACGTCTGTCGAGTCCAACGGCGTCGTGCGATACCACACGTTGCACAGACCGTTGAGGTCGCCGATGGCGACGGGGGTTTCGATTGAGACGAATCTCGCCGTATCGTCCTCGGCACGCTCAAGATCATCGGTAATTGTAAACTCATCAACCCAGGTAGTTGAATCGTTTCGAGCGTCGATGGTATAGGAGAAAAGCCCATCCGTATTGGTTTGCATCGCGGCACGGTTTTTACCATCGCCGTTAGCCAACAGGCCCTTTTCGATAGGTTGGACAAGTTCCTGACGCTTGTCGACCTGCCCCTTGATCTCGATGGGCGCATCCTTCATCGCGACGGATTGGACTTCTCCCGCATCCTTTATTTCAAACGTTATCTCCTCGGCAAGGTCATAGGTCCGCGGAGACATCATTTCGCGCAACGAGTAGGTGCCGGGTGCAAGATGTTCGACGCGGTGTGGCTTGTCGGATGAGGTCCAGGAGTCTATTTCGGTTTTATCGGGACCATATAAGGTGAGCCGTGCGCCTTCTACTTCCTGCTCACCGCTTGCATCGACCTTGGAGATATCAACCTTGGTGTAATCGTCGGATACGTTAAGCCGTGCTTCTACAACGGGTGTTTTCTGGTCGGCATAAGTAAGGTCGACAATATGGGTTGTCTGATCGAGCAAGAAGCCTGCCGGCGCTTGAGTCTCGACAACCTCGTAGCGTGCGGTGCCAGATCCCAGTGGGAGGTTGTCCGCGCGTGCTTCTCCAGTTTCATCCGTCGTGACGGTAGCGACAGTCTCACCGTCGAGTGCGGCAATGCTACCGTCGGGGCGCACGATATCACCCGAGGCACGGATCTCAAAGATGGCGCCCGCGAGGCTGCTGCCGTCTACGGCATCGGTTTTAACGATCCTGATATTTCCGGTCGCGGCGCGGTCATAATACGAGGCGATTGCAACGGGCGTTAGGTTCATGTCGGCGGGTATGTTTACCTCGATTTCTTCGCTGACAAGATAGGGCTCTTTGGCCGAGGTTTCGCGTACATAATAGGTGCCCGGCACGAGCGATTCTGGCAGTGTGACGGTCCCGGTCGCGTCAGTCGTAAAGGTGTCCATTACGTTATGTGCTGGATACCAGCAAGTTTGTGAGACAGGTTCGTGATTGCTGTCGAGGAGTTGGAAGGTGAATCCGGCTAGGGGAACAGAAGCGCCTGTTTGGGCATCGCGTTTTACAATCTGGAGATGCGTCGACAGAGCGTGGTTGTCCACGATATATTGAAGCTCGGCGTCGTCGGAAATCTGATTTGCCCCGACGGTCCATTCCCCTGCACGTTTAAAACCCTCGGGGACGGTTTCCGGAACCTCACGAACCGTGTAGCCGGCACGGTCGTATGGGACGGCTCCGTGGACACCGGCGGGTCGCTTGCCTGTGCCGAACCATGCTTCGGGCTGATCTTCGGTGGAGGCAAAGCCATAGATGTTTGTGGTCAGTGTGCCAACAACCTGCTGAGAGCTGTTGCTGACAACCTCAAAGACAACACCACCCGCCGGCTGCTCCAGGCCGGATTGGTCGCTATTGCCGTAATCCTTGAATTTGGAAATCTCAAGGTCAAAAGCAATGGGGATATCGGAAATGCGAGATTCGATCTCGACCACGCCTGAATCGCCGAGCTGGTCGGCTCCAACGGTATAGGTCCAGCTGTCGTTGGATGGCAGGTAGCCCTCGGGGGCTTTTGATTCGTAGATGGTAAAGGTTCCTAAGGGGACATCGGCGAGGGTGGCCCGACCGCTTTCGTCGGTCGTGAGGATTTGCGCCCATCCAGGGGTTGATTGCGACACACACGTGAACTCTGCTCCTGCGAGTGAAGATCCCACCTGGGGGCCGGCATTCGTCGCGGCATCGAGTTTTACGATACGCAGGTTGATGGTGCCGGGCTGTTCATCAATGGCGACCCGCCCGCCGTCATTCCCCGTGGTAAAGGCAATACGATCGTGGCGGGGGACATAGCCGGCCGGCGCCTTCGTTTCAACTAGGTAGTATGCCGTGTTGGGCAGAAGTGTTGCTTGCGCTCGACCGTTGCTGTCCATCTTGATGGTGCCGACACGCGCGCCGCTGGCGCTCTCAAAAATATCGAATGTTGCCTCGGTAAACTGATAGGTATTGTTTCCGCTGGTAATAACGGTGTTAGCAGACTGCTTTTGGAAGGAAACAGACACCGCCGGCAGTACATAGAGCATGTCTTGACGTTTGCTGCCGCCCGATACGGCCCCTAGATAGCGTCGCGCGCGGTGCGGAGCGGCTTTGATGCTTCCCGATTTTGCGCTGTCGTGGAGCCACCGCGCAGCCGCCACGACTTCATTGTCGGCGGTAAAGTGTCCGCTCTTGGTTTTACCCTGAGCGGTCGTGTAGGAGTAGGTGCCGTCGACATGGGTAGTGCCGTTGAGCATCCATACGGCAAGCTGGGTGGCGGCGCGGGCGCGATCGGGTGAAAGATGGTAACCGCCAAACGACGTGGTGGTGGGATATCCGTGACAAACGATTGCCGCGAACTCGTCGTCGAGCCACACCCAGCCTTGATCAAAGTTGAGCCATGGGCCGCCCGGCTTGGTGGGGCCGGGGCGCTCCTGGTTCATGCAGTAGGCAATTGAGGCGTCTTGAGCTTCATACTTGCCGATGAAGAAGGGCCCACAATCATCGCTAATAGTGCGGAAGCCGAGCTGGTCGTAGCCATCGACGGCAAATGCGGCTCCCGGTGCCAGGCAGCCGAAAAGCAGGAAGAGGAGCAGGAGCAGCGGACCTGTTGCGATTGCGCTGTGGACAGAGTGCGTGGGTGCGTTGGACATGGCTGCTCCTTATCCCTCGTGCGCCGCACGGGGAGGCCGCGGCGCTTGGGATGAGGCTACCGCCATGGTTCATGCGGGTAAGTACCAGAAGCTGACCAAAAGCTTGCCCGATTTCTGACAAATCGAGCTCAAATACAACAATCAGATAAAAATGCAGGTAGAAGATGGTAAGAAAAGAAAGACAAAGGTCCTCATCTCCACAATTGGCGCGGTTTTCAAACGATTCTCCACAGCTAAAACAAGCATCGACACCCTTGTATCGAACAAGACAACCGCGTTATACTAGCCAACACACAAGCGGGCATCGCCAAGTGGTAAGGCATCAGCTTCCCAAGCTGACACTCGCGGGTTCGAGTCCCGTTGCCCGCTCCAGTTAAGAGCACAAGCACGGCACCATCACGGTGCCGTGCTTTTTTCAATAAAGTGCCGGGACTCGAACCCGACAGGGTGCGAGCGTTAAGCAAACGCGAAGCGCTTGTAGCGAGCAGGCGAAGGCGCCGACAGGCGCCTGAAGCCGGTGCAGATTTGCGAAGCAAATACGCGGATGTCCCCATGGCCGCTCTTGCGGCAAAATGTTAGGTTAATGCCTGCTGCCCATACTTGCACCTGCGCACGGTACAATGGTTGGGTTACGACCAACGTGCCAATAACCAAAAAGGAGCCGCTATGATCGATCGCTATACCCGCCCGGAGATGGGACACATTTTCTCCCTCGAGAACAAGTACGCCATTTGGCAGGAAATCGAGGTCTTGGCCTGCGAGGCCCAGGCGGAGCTCGGCAAGATCGGTATTTCCAAAGACGAGGCCCAGTGGATCCGCGACCATGCCAACTTTGAGAAGGCGAAGGTCGATGAGATCGAGGAAGTCACGCGCCACGACGTCATTGCCTTCCTGACCAACATGAAGGAGTACATCGATGCCGATGTTCCCGAGGGCGACCCCAAGCCCAGCCGCTGGGTTCACTATGGCATGACCAGCTCCGATCTGGGCGACACGGCCCTGTGCTACCAGCTCACCCAGGCCTGCGACCTGATCATCGAGGACGTCAAGAAACTCGGCGAGATTTGCAAGCGCCGTGCCTTCGAGGAGCGCAACACGCTCTGCGCCGGACGTACTCATGGCATCCATGCCGAGCCGATGACCTTTGGCATGAAGTTTGGCTCTTGGGCTTGGGAGCTCAAGCGCGATCTGGACCGTCTTGAGGATGCCCGCAAGAACGTTGCCTTTGGTGCCATCTCGGGCGCTGTCGGCACGTACAGCTCCATCGAGCCGTTTGTCGAGGAATATGTCTGCGAGCACCTGGGCCTGGTTCACGACCCGCTGTCCACGCAGGTTATTAGCCGCGATCATCACGCCTACCTCGCCGGCGTTCTTGCCACCACCGCGGCCACTTGTGAGCGCATCGCTACCGAGGTTCGCAATCTGCAGAAGACCGATACACTCGAGGCCGAGGAGCCGTTCCGTAAGGGTCAAAAGGGCAGCTCCGCCATGCCGCACAAGCGCAACCCCATCACCATGGAGAAGGTCTGCGGCCTGTCGCGCGTCGTGAAGGCCAACGCGCAGGTTGCCTTCGACAACGTCGCCCTGTGGCACGAGCGTGACATTTCGCACTCCTCTGCCGAGCGCGTCGCCCAGGCCGATAGCTTCATCGCGCTCGACCACATGTTCCAGTGCCTCATCCGCGTTATCGACGGCCTGCAGCTGTATCCCGCTCGCATGATGGCCAACCTCAATAAGACCCGCGGCCTCATCTTCTCCTCCAAGGTGCTGCTCGCCCTCGTCGATACGGGCATCACCCGCGAGGACGCGTACGCCATTGTGCAGGAGAACGCCATGGCAACCTGGCACGAGGTACAGGATTGTGTCTCCGGCCCCACCTTTAAGGAGCGTCTCGAGGCCGACCCGCGCTGCACCGTCAGCCAGGAGAAGCTCGACGAGATCTTTGATCCATGGGACTTCCTCACCCGTATCGACACGGTCTTTGATCGTCTGGAGCAGCTGAGCTTCGAGTAGGTTCGGGCATAACGTTAGCTTTTTAGGGCGCTTTGCTGGTAATGTGTGTTGCCGGCAAAGCGCCTCGTTGCATTTAGGGAAAGACGGGGATAATAGTCGTCTCGAATAACATTCTGAGAGGGGATCGCATGATTTCGTTTGATTACAAGCCTCAGGGCGTGTGTGCTCGCAATATTCACCTTGACCTTTCCGATGACGGCAACAAGGTGATAGGCGTTGAGTTTACCGGTGGCTGCGACGGCAATCTCAAGGCAATCTCCAAGCTGGTCGAGGGCGCTCCTGCCGATCGCGTAATCGAGGTTCTCGCCGGTAATACCTGCGGTATGAAAAAGACCTCCTGCGCCGACCAGCTTACGCGCGCCATCGAGGCCGCTCGCGCCGAGATCGCCTAATGGGTATCGCCGATCACATCAAGAACGGAATATCGCGTCGCGGCTTTGTACTCGGTGGGGCTGCCGCGGGCGCTGCCACGGTGCTTGCCGGATGCTCGAAAAAAACGGGTACCAGCGATGATGCCGCCGGCGAGCCGCAGGTTATCAAGGACGATTCCAAAATTATCTCGATTACGGATGAGTATGAGGCTGTCGACATCGATCTTGAGCCGGCGGCGTCGTGGACGCTGCCTCTGGGTACGCTGCTGTACTACTGCGACGGCGATTACGCCGCGGCGATGATGGCGCCCGCATCGGCATTGCACGCCAACACGCTCGGTGTGCTCAACCTGGGCGATGGCTCGCTTACCACATTAATCGAGGATCCTATCGAGGGCACGGGATACGCATTCTACGATGTCCGTGCCGGCGACGGCGTATTCGCGTGGGTTGAGATGAACTTTGCCAATTCATCGTGGAAGCTCTACGCTCAAAATCTGTCGGGCGCTTCGCTCTCTGGCGACGTGGTTGAGCTCGATCGAGGTGGCAAGGACTACGATCCGCCGCTGTTTACGGCGTTCGGGTCATCAATCATCTGGTATAAAATGCCTTCGGCAGGCGGCAATAAAACGAGTAGTGATTCGTTTTGCTTTCGTCGCTCGCTTGATGAATCCAAGGCCGAGACAATTTGGAAATCGACGGGCCGCTTTGCATCGGCCCCGCGCGCGAGCGACGGCATTTTGACCATCTCGCCGCGTGTCCGCAACGACGAGGGCGTCTACTACGGCATAACGGCGATCGATCTGACCGACGGCAACAACACCAAGCGTGCCCAGTTAGTCCTCCCTTCGTCAGTTTCGCCTTTCGAGGCCGTATATATGGGCGATACCTTCGTGTTTTCTATCGAGGCGGCCTATAGTGGCGTGGGCAGCCTGGGCAATATGGGCACGTATATCGGTAATGAGGGAGGGCCGTACCTCTTCCTGTCACGCGAGCCGCTCGCATGTGCGGCTGGCAAGAAGAATAAATACCTTGTTAAGGTACAGGCGTCGCATTTCCTGATCGACACCTCTGCCAAGACCTATGGCTCGCTGCTGTCGCCCGACCGCGCTTTGGAGTATGGCGATTATCCAGCTACGGCGGGAAAATCGGACTCATTCCTTACGTACGCCACGGTGCGCAACAGCCAGGGTATACCAGAGACGGTCACTGCACGCCTATTCTCTCTTTAAGCTTAGAGGGGTTAAAAAGGCGCCAACAGGGGAATAAACGCGTTGTAATTGTGAGTACCGCCTGCCGAGCTGCCGCGTCATAGCGGCATCCGGCGGGCTCAGGTGCGTTAAAATGGGCTTGTTCTTAGCTAATTGAGACAGGGGGGCCGTGTTATGGCTTCAGATGCAAAAAAGATTCTGCTGGTCGAGGATGAGAAGGCAATCCGTGACGCCGTCGCTGCCTATCTCGAGCGCGAAGGCTACTGGGTTGTGGGCGTCGGCGACGGCCAGTCCGCGATCGAGGAGTTCGAGAAGCATCAGTTCGACCTGGTCGTGCTCGACCTTATGCTCCCCAAGATCCCCGGCGAGCGCGTTTGCCGCACCATTCGCGATACCTCGGATGTCCCCATCATCATGCTGACGGCTAAGGGCGAGATCGAGGACCGTATTATCGGTCTTGAGCTCGGCGCCGACGACTATCTGATTAAGCCGTTCTCGCCGCGCGAGCTCGTCGCCCGCGTTCGCGCTCTGTTCCGCCGTGCCCATCAGGCCGACGAGCCCGCCGTCGAGGTACTCGACTTCGGCGATCTGGTCATCGATATCTCGGGCCACAAGATCTTGGTCGAGGGCAAGGAAGTCGATCTGACGGCTTCCGAGTTCAAGCTGCTCACCACGCTTGCCCGCCATCCCGGCCGTGTGTATAACCGTATGGAGCTGGTCGAGAAAGTGCTCGGGTATGACTTTGAGGGCTATGAGCGCACCATCGATAGCCACGTGAAGAATCTTCGCGCCAAGCTGGGCGATGATCCCAAGAAGCCCAAGTGGCTCTACACCGTCCATGGTGTCGGCTATCGCTTCGAGGCTCCGGCCAAGACCGATAAGTCGGACGAGAAATAGGGAAATCACATATGACACCTGCGCGCTTTGAAATCGGACAAAAGCACAAGCAGGAGAGCGAGGCGGGTTCCAAGGCTAGTTGGAACACGCCTCGTTCCGATTCACGGCCAACGATGAGCTATCCCTCGCGCATGGCACTTGCTTTTGCTCTGACATCGCTCATGACAGTATTGGTGCTGGTGGGCGTTGTCTCTGTTGTGTGGGGCACGGTCTTTTCGGATTACACACGCTCCAATATCGTCGAAATCGCAAATTCCGCTGCCGAGAAGTTGGCGACTTCATATGAGGAAAACGGCTCTTGGACCGCGGGAGAACTGCGCACGGTCGCAACGTCGAGTTTGGTTTCCGACGATCTGGGCATGCAGGTCGTCAATAAAAAGGGCGTGATCGTTTATGACGATTCCTGGCCCTCGGCAAGCGCCACCGCCGATGTACGCGAAAACCAGGCTACGACCGACGACACGCACGACAAGAGGGCATCGCATAGCCCGGTCTCGTCTGCTCCAACCGACTCCGATAGTGTTGCTAACGTCGAGATTGTAACGTCTTCCGGCGAGCATGTCGGACAGGTAAAGCTGTGGGCCATCGGCTCCGACGCTCTGCTCACCAAGGCGGACTCTGCGTTTAGGGAGAAGACCTTTAACGCCATGGCCCTCGCCGCGGTTGTTGCAATCTGCATTTCGGTCGTTATCGGATCGCTCGTGTCGCGCATGCTCACCAAGCCGATTCATCGCATCACCAGTACCGCAAAGCAAATCCGTGACGGCGACCTGTCGGCTCGCACGGGACTGCGCGGTGATGACGAGATCGATCAGCTGGGTGAGACCTTCGATGAGATGGCCACTTCGCTCGAGAAGGATATGAAACACGAGAAGCGCCTGACCTCAGACGTTGCACACGAGCTTCGCACGCCGCTTATGGCCATGCTCGCAACGGTCGAGGCCATGCAGGATGGCGTGTATCCCACCGACGATGAGCATTTGGAGACTGTTGCTTCCGAGACGCGTCGCCTGGCTCGTCTGGTGCAGCAGATGCTCGACCTGTCGCGCATGGAAAACAGCACGGCTCCGCTCAACCTTGAGCCGGTGGACATGGTTCCTTTCGTGCGTTCCATCGTTAATGCCCAGGAGCGCCTGTTTGTCGACCGCGATCTGCGCCTGCGTTTTGCGGACGAGACCCAGGGTCACGACGATGTCGTCGAGGCCGATCCCGACATGATCACGCAATGTGTTATCAACCTCATGAGCAACGCCATGCGCTACACCCCCGAGGGCGGTTGGGTCGTGGTGTCGGTGCTCAGTGACCGCAAGCACGTCAGCATTGCCGTTTCTGATACTGGCATCGGTATTGCCAAGGACGATTTGTCGCGCATCTTCGGGCGGTTTTGGCGCGCCGATGCCAGCCGCGCCCGCGAAGCTGGCGGCCTGGGCGTTGGCCTCGCCGTGACCAAGCAGATCGTCGAGCGTCACCATGGCTACATATCCGTGGAGTCGGAGCTTGGAAAGGGTACGACTTTTACAATTCATCTGCCCCGCGAGCACACGGCGGACGCGGCATCTACTACAATGGAGCACTAGCTTTTCGCTATTCGGTGAAGGAGGGGCCGCGTCCCTGCCGCTCCGAGTTTGCGAAAACATGCGGGAAAGAACCCGCATTTCTGTCGTATTTAGGTAAGGAGTGACTCACGTGACAACGATGGAGCGTCGTCCGGATTCCCGTGGCAAGGTTCGTGATATTTACGATGCCGGTGAAAACCTGCTGATGGTCGCCACCGACCGCATTTCTGCGTTCGACTTCATTCTTCCCGACGAGATTCCGTTTAAGGGAGAGGTACTCAATCGCATCTCGGCATTCTGGTTCGATAAGTTTGCCGACATCGTCCCCAACCATCTCGTTTCCATCGACCCGGCGGATTTCCCCGAGGAGTTTGCTGGGTATCGTGACTACCTCGCTGGCCGCGCCATGCTGGTTAAGAAGGCCCAGACGATTCCTATCGAGTGCATCGTCCGCGGCTATCTGACCGGTTCGGGCAAGAAGACCTACGACGAGAACGGCACCGTCTGCGGCATCCAGCTGCCTGAGGGCCTGACCGAGGCTTCCAAGCTTCCTGAGCCGCTGTTCACGCCGTCCACGAAGGCCGAGATCGGTGACCACGACGAGAACATCTCGTTCGAGCGTTGCTGCGAGATCGTGGGCGAGGACATCGCCACGCAGATTCGTGACCTTTCCCTCAAGATCTACAAGGCCGCTGCCGAGTACGCCGCGACCCGTGGCATCATCATTGCCGACACCAAGTTCGAGTTTGGTGTTATTGATGGCAAGGTCACGCTGATCGACGAGTGCCTCACGCCCGACTCCAGCCGTTTCTGGCCTGCTGCCAGCTACGAGGAGGGCAAGATCCAGCCTAGCTACGACAAGCAATTCGTCCGCAATTGGCTCAAGGCCAACTGGGATATGACGGGGGAGACCCCGCACCTGCCCGCCGAGGTCATCGATGGCACGTCCGAGCGCTATCGCGAGGCCTTCCAGATCATCACGGGCTCCCAGTTCACAAGCATGAAGGAGAACGCATAAGTGAGTACCCGTAGCGCCACGAACAAGCGCACGCAATCCCGCGAGGTTACCGGGGTTGCGCGCAAGTCCGCCGCATCCGCCAAGCCCGCTCGTCAGGCAGCAAGCTCTGTTCACGTCGTGCCGGCTTCATCCAAGGCACGCCGCAAGGAGCTCGAGAAGGGCGAGAGCCTCGAGGGCCTCTCTAAAGAGGAGAAGCGCGCCCGCAAGGCTAAACAGCGCGCCAAGGAGGACCGCATCTATACGGTGTCGAATATCCTCCTCAAGCAGGATGAGGACTACACCAAGCGCCGTCGTATCTGGTGGGCCGTGCTCGCCATCGGCATGGTACTCGTCGTGGCAATTTGGGCTTCGCTCTACTTCGCTCCCGGCGGCACGGTGTCCAGCCCCGTCCAGATGGTCGGCATCGTTTTGTCCTATGTCATCATCCTGGGTGACTTTATCTACGACTTCGTTCGTATCCGTCCCCTGCGCAACATGTACCGCACGCAGGCCGAGGGCATGTCCGAGAACAAGCTCAACGCTCTTATTGAGCGCGCGGCTGCCGAGGAGGACAAGAAGGACTCCAAGAAGAAGTAGCGTTTGTATTCATACATATCGCTAAGATATAAGGCGCGTCGTTTTAGCGGCGCGCCTTTTCACTGTTCTATAGATAGATGGAGTGGCACATGATTCGAGCTGCCCTGACGGTCGAAGAAGCTCTGGAGGGCATGAAGGCCCTGGAGCCCAAGATTAAAAACTATGCGCGCCTGGTTGTCCGCAAGGGCGTAAACGTCAAGCCCGGCCAGGAGGTTGTCGTTCAGTCTCCGGTCGAGTGCGCGCCCTTTGCCCGCGTGGTGGTCGCGGAGGCTTATGCCGCCGGCGCTGGTCACGTGACGGTCATTTGGGCCGATGATGCCGTGACGAGGCTCACGTACGAGCATGTCGATAAAAGCTATTTTGAGCAGACGCCCGAGTGGAAGCGCCTGCAGCTGGATTCCCTGGCCCAGGACGGCGCCTGCTTTATCTTTATCGAGGGTGCGGACCCTGCCGCCCTTAAGGGCATCGATCCCGCCAAGCCTGCTGCAGCTTCTAAGGCAAGGAATACGCAGTGCAAGGTCTTCCGCCGTGGACTGGACTACAACATCAACCCGTGGTGCATCGCTGGCGCTCCGGTCGTGGCATGGGCGCGCGAGGTGTTCCCGGGAGACGCCGATGAGGTTGCAATCTATAAGCTGTGGAATGCGATTCTGCACACCGCTCGTGCCGATGGCCAGGACCCGGAGAGCGACTGGGAGCTTCATGACGCGGCGTTCGAAAAGAACTTACGCTTCCTGAACGACAATCGTTTTGACCGCCTACATTACACCGCGGCAAATGGAACCGATCTGACGATTGGCATGACGAAGGGTCACGAGTGGGCCGGCGGCAAGGGTAAGACGCCCGATGGACACCCCTTCTTCCCCAACATCCCCACCGAGGAGGTCTTCACCTCGCCTGATCGTATGCGTGCCGACGGTATCGTGTATTCGGCTATGCCGCTCATTCACCACGGTAACAAGGTTGACGATTTTTGGATTAAGTTCAAGGCCGGCCGCGTGGTGGACTACGATGCCCGTGTGGGCAAGGCGACGCTTGCGAGCATTATTGACACCGATGAAGGTGCCGCTCATCTGGGCGAGGTCGCGCTCATTTCCAAGAACACTCCGATCCGCGAAAGCGGCGTTCTGTTCTATGACACGCTCTATGACGAGAACGCTAGCTGCCATCTCGCGCTAGGTGTCGGTTTCCCCGAATGCATCGAGGGTGGGTACGACATGTCCAAGGAAGAGCTCCTGGAGCATGGCGTTAACGTCTCGAGCGCGCACGTCGATTTTATGATCGGCACGGACGACATCGATATTAAGGGCATTACGCCTGATGGACGTGAAGTTGTGATTTTCCAGAACGGCCAATGGAGTTGGGAATAGTCCCAGACCGTGGTACAATGCCACCCGCGGGCCGTTAGCTCAGCTGGCAGAGCAGGGGACTTTTAATCCCAAGGTCCAGGGTTCGAACCCCTGACGGCCCACCCAAAGATTGTTGAGACGGTCAACTTCGGTTGGCCGTCTTTTTTGTTGCCGGTGCACGGGTTCGAACCCGTATCTATCTATATATAAGAACGCTTGGCGAACAAAACCCGCCTTTTACCGATGGGAAACAAATAGCTGATGCCTTTGGAGTAAAGTAGCGCTCCAGAGATGACCGATGTCTCAATACTCATAAAACAGCTGGTCATCGCCAATATCAGAAGCCAATGCTTCAGTTTTAACCTCAGCGATGCGACTGAGGGACCTATTCATTTGTGAACAAAATATGGAGTGCGCGATTCCCGCCCCCGGGGCCCCTCCGGTCTG
>JBKTBE010000017.1:0-29890 GCA_046883645.1 Collinsella sp.
TCCTCACGTGAACAAGGACTCTCGTGAGCAGTTCGAGATGCGCACCCACAAGCGCCTCATCGACATCCTCGACCCCACCTCGGGCACCGTTGATTCGCTCATGCGTCTCGACCTCCCCGCTGGCGTCGACATCGACATCAAGCTCTAAGCGATATCGCTCATAGCTTACAGAGCCCCGCTGCCATTACGGTAGCGGGGCTCTTTTGTTTTGAATGATGGTTTGGACTGCCGGGTAATGCTGCCGAGTAGGTGGCTGCGGTGACCTATTCGCTCAAGGGGCGCAGCGATGCCTCCTCAAAATGGAAGGTTCGCAAGCCGCCTTCCGTTTCGATACACGCGCGACCAAAGGCGTCGACGGTTTTAAAGATGCCGCGTGCCAGCTCGTCACCGGCAGGGGAACGGGCGATAACGTGCTCCCCAATCCAATGGAGGTGAGCGACATATTCGCCGTGGACGGGCGCGAGCGGCCCGGCGTTTTCTTCCATGGCATTGAGCAGATCTGCCCACGCGTCCACAGCGTTTACGACGGTGTGATAGACCTCCTTGAGTAGCACATCGACGGCGGGAACGTTCTCGTTGAGATCCGAGAGACCGATTGCCGGCAGGCCGCCATCGGGAACCTTCGAGGGCACATAGTTCACATTGGCGCCAATACCGCAGACGGCGAAAGGTTTGCCTTCGCTATCGCGTGCGGCCTCGACCAGAATGCCGCCGAGCTTGCGCCCTCGCGCGACAAGATCGTTGGGCCACTTGAGGGCTATTTCGCTTGCGAGGCCTTGCTTTTCGAGCGCCGCGAGCACCGCTAGACCACTGACGGCGGCAAGACCAGAGTACTTTGCAGGATTAACGCATGGACGCAGGACAATCGAAAGCAATAGGTTGCCGGCGGTTGAATCCCACTTGTGGCCGCGTCGGCCGCGTCCTGCTGTCTGAGCCCGGGCGGCAAGTCCTGTGCCGTGCGGCGCTCCCTGTTTTCCTGCTTCGAGCAGGTCATCGTTGGTCGATCCGGTTACGTCGACAATCGTTAATTGGGCATCCATAGCGGCTGCTACCTCCTTATTGAATAAGTGAATGGCGCAATGGTGTCGAGAGATAGACACAATGTGAAGCCTTTGTCGCATTTGGACAATTTAATGTTAACACGTCAACAAAGACTGAAATGCGTTATCCTCTCTTGGTCGATGTAAACACGTCAACAACTCAAAGGAGGTTAGTGATGGGTTTCACGATTCTTGGAACAGGTTCGGCACTTCCTGAGCGCAGTGTTTCCAATGACGAGCTGTCTGAGTTCCTCGATACCTCGGATGAGTGGATTTTTACTCGCACAGGTATCAAGAGCCGCCACGT
The DNA here is from genome assembly GCA_046883645.1 of Collinsella sp. Lineage (GTDB taxonomy): Bacteria > Actinomycetota > Coriobacteriia > Coriobacteriales > Coriobacteriaceae > Collinsella. The sequence goes on from JBKTBE010000017.1 coordinate 1,348, forward strand.
CTGCACCACCGAGTCACTTGACGACCTTGCCGTAGCGGCGAGCGAGCGGGCACTCCAGGTGTCCGGAATCGACGCGAGCCAGCTGGATCTGATCGTCTGCTCGACGACGACGGGTGACCACCTTGTTCCCGCTGAGGCGTGTGCCGTTGCTGAGCGACTAGGCGCGACGTGCCCTGCCTTCGATGTCTCGGCGGCTTGTGCCGGCTTCGTATTTGCGCTCGATGTCGCCGAGGGCTATATCGCCCGCAGCCGTGCCGAGCGCGTGCTTGTTGTTGCTGCCGAGCAGATGACGCGCGCGCTCGACTGGACCGACCGTGCCACCTGCGTGCTTTTTGGCGATGGGGCAGGCGCCGCAGTGATTGAAGCTGGGGGAGACAACCCCCTTGCCGTTGAGCTTTCGACGGCGCCCGACGTCGAGACCTTGCGCGTTCCCGGTCTGGTCGGCACCTCGCCGTTTAAGGCCTCCGCAGAAAGCGAGAGTGTGCTGTCCATGAATGGCCGCCGCGTGTTCAAGTTCGGCGTCAACGCCATCTGCGACACGGTCCATATGCTTGCGAGCGATGCGGGCATTTCGGTCGAAGACATCGATCATTTTGTATTCCATCAGGCCAACGAACGAATCCTGAGCCAGGCGGTCAAGCGCCTGGGCGTGCCGGACGAGCGCGTGGTTCGCACGTTGCGCGAGACCGGCAACATTTCGAGCGCATGCATTCCGCTTGCCCTCGACCGGCTGGCAAACGCCGGTGCACTTCACACAGGCGACACCATCGCCTTGGTTGGATTTGGCGCCGGTCTGGATATAGGTGGCTATCTGCTTCGTTGGAAGTAGTCGCACATAGGAAATAAAAACGCCCTAGGGCACAACCAAAGGAGAACTACCATGGCAGATCAGAAGACCTTCGAGCGCGTTTGCGACGTTATCCGCGAGACCGCCGGTCTTGACGATGTCGAGATGAAGCCCGAGTCCACGCTCGAGGAGATTGGTCTCGACAGTCTGGGTACCGTCGAGATCCTCGTCGCCGTCGAGGACGAGTTTGGCATTCAGCTCGATACCGAGGAGAACCCCAAGACGGTCGGCGAGTTCGCCGATACAGTCGAGGCGGCATTGGAGAAGTAGAGATGATCAAGACTCCTCTCTGCGATCTGCTCGGCATCGAAAAGCCCGTGTTCCAGGGCGGTATGGCCTGGATTGCCGACGCCTCGCTGGCATCGGCCGTATCCGAGGCGGGTGGCTTAGGGATTATCGCGGCCATGAACGCCGACGCCAACTGGCTGCGCGACCAGATTCACGAGCTGCGCGCCAGGACGGATAAACCCTTTGGCGTCAACGTCATGCTCATGAGCCCGTTTGCCGACGAGGTCGCGCTGGTCGTGATTGACGAGCGAGTGCCGGTCGTCGTGACGGGTGCCGGTAATCCCACCAAGTACATGAAAGCTTGGAACGATGTGGGCATCAAGGTTATCCCCGTTGTAGCTTCGGTGGCGCTCGCCCGTCTCGTGGCACGTCGTGGGGCTGCCGCTGTGGTAGCCGAGGGCACCGAATCGGGCGGCCACATTGGCGAGACCTCGACGATGGCGCTGGTGCCGCAGGTTGTCGATGCGGTCGATATTCCCGTTGTGGCGGCTGGCGGTATTGCCGATGGTCGCGGCGTGGCGGCCGCCTTTATGCTGGGCGCTGCCGGCGTCCAAGTGGGTACGCGATTTCTGGTCGCAAACGAATGCACCGTATCCGAGCGGTACAAGGAGCTGGTGCTCAAGGCGGGCGATACGTCGACGCGGGCGACCGGTCGCTCGACGGGACATCCTGTTCGTGCCCTCAAGAGCCCCTTCACCAACGCCTATGCCAAGAACGAGGCTGCAGGCGCAAGCCCCGAGGAGCTTGGCGCCATGGGTACGGGTGCGCTTCGTAAGGCCGCCAAGGACGGCAATTACGAAGAGGGTTCGTACTTGTGCGGACAGATTGCCGGCATGGTCAACGAGCGCCAGAGCGCGCGCGAGATCGTTGACGACCTGGTCGATGGTGCCGAGCGTGTCTTGAAGGGTGCGTCCGCATGGGTAGCGTAGCGTTTTTGTTTGCCGGCCAGGGTGCCCAGCATCCCGCGATGGGTGTCGACCTCATCGAGGCATCGCCGGCGGCTGCCGAGGTATTTGCGATTGCCGATGAGGTGCGTCCGGGGACCAGTGAGCAGTGCCGGAGCGCCTCCAAGGAGGAGCTGTCGCAGACCGAGAACACGCAGCCGTGCGTGTTCGTTCACGACCTGGCAGCGGCCGCTGCCCTGCGCGAGCGCGGCGTGGTGCCTGCCGCTTGTGCGGGATTCTCGTTGGGCGAGGTCGCCGCACTCACTTTTGCAGGTGCATTCGATACGCGAGCGGGTTTTGAACTCGTGTGCGAGCGTGCGGCATTGATGGCCACGGCGGCTGAGCATCACCCCGGCGGCATGCGCGCCGTTATCAAGCTCGATGCGGAACAGGTCGAGAACCTCGCCGCGCAGGCGGGCGAGGACTGCTGGCCGGTCAACTATAACAGCCCCCAGCAGACCGTTGTGGCTGGAGCGCCCGAGGCGCTACAGACGCTCGACGTCTTGGTAAAAGAAGCCGGCGGACGCGCCATGAAGGTCGCGGTGTCGGGTGCATTTCATAGCCCCTATATGGCAGAGGCGAATGAGGGGCTGGCGACGTATATCCAAGCCGGCCACGCTCCGTCCCCGCTGCTCATTCCGGTCATGGCTAACATGACGGCGGCGCCCTATCCGGCGGACCCTCAGGCGACATCGGAGGTCCTGGCCAACCAGGTGAGCCATGCCGTGCGCTGGGTTGACACGCTGCACACTCTGCAGGATCAGGGCATCGACACGTTTATTGAGGTCGGTCCCGGAAAAACGCTGTCCGGCCTGGTCAAGCGTACGTTGAGCGATGTTCGCGTGTATTCGTGCGAAACGGCCGCGCAGGTCGCAGCTATTGCCGACGAGCTCGCATAGCCCACAGGGCTGTAACCCGAAAGGAACGACATGGGCAACTTGAACAATGGCGCGCTCGAGCGCAACGACTCACGTCGGGTGGCGCTCGTTACGGGCGGCTCGCGCGGTATCGGCCGCGCATGCGCTGTCGGTCTGGCGGAGGATGGCTACGATATCGCCGTCGTCTATGCCGGCAGTGTCGATGCAGCGCGCGAGACGTGCGAAGCCTGCGAGGCGGCTGGCGCCACGGCACGCGCATATCAATGCGACGTGGCCGACCCCGATGTCGTCAACGCGTGCGTGGAAGCGGTCATGAGCGACTTCGGCTCGATCTGGGCACTCGTCAACAACGCCGGCATCACCCGCGATGGTCTGCTCATGCGCATGGGCGACGATGCCTTCGACCGCGTGCTCGATGTCAATCTCAAGGGAACGTTCAATACGACGCGCGCGCTTACCAAGACCTTTATGCGCCAGCGCGGCGGTTGCGTCATCAACATGAGCTCGGTTGTGGGCCTGATGGGTAATGCCGGGCAAGCCAACTACGCTGCCTCCAAGGCGGGCGTCATTGGTCTGACCAAGGCGGTGGCACGCGAGCTTGCGTCCCGCGGCGTACGCGTGAACGCGGTTGCCCCCGGGTTTGTCGAGACCGATATGACGGCAAAGCTTTCGGATAAGGTGCGTGCGGCAACCGAGGAGCAGATTCCCCTTAAGCGTATGGCGCAGCCCGAGGAGGTGGCCGGTGTGGTGCGCTTTTTAGCGAGCGATGCGGCTGCTTACATTACGGGCGAGGTCGTGCGCGTCGACGGCGGAATGGCGATGTAGAAACCAGGGCCGAACAACGGCTTGGATGAGGAGACCATGATGGAACAGAGGGTTGCAATTACCGGCATCGGCGCCGTATCGCCACTCGGCAACACGGCGCTTGCCACCTGGGCGGCTATGTGCGCCGGCACGTGCGGTATCGGACCGATCACGCACTTCGATACCGACGCGTTTGCCGTTAAAGTGGCGGCCGAGGTCAAGGGTTTTGACGGCAACGAGTACTTTGGCAAGCGTGACGCCAAGCACCTGGACCCCTGCGTTCAGTTTGCCCTGGCAGCGTCGGACGAGGCCATGCACGATGCGGGCTTTGATGTCGAGGGCGCCATCGATCGCGAGCGCCTGGGCGTCTACGTGGGTTCGGGCGTGGGCGGCATGCAGACACTCGTCGACAACGTCCACACGATTGCCGACCGTGGGCCCCGCCGCGCATCGCCCTATATGATCGCGATGATGATCCCCAACATGGCATCGGGCAATATCGCGATCCGCCACAAGGCAAAGGGCCCGACCCTGCCCGTGGTGACCGCGTGCGCAACCTCGGCCCATGCGGTGGGCGAGGCGTTCCGCGCCATCAAGCATGGCTATGCCGACGCGATCCTCGCGGGCGGCGCCGAGGCGGCCATTATCCCCGATGCCGTTGCGGGCTTTACGTCCTGCCGTGCATTGACCACCAACCCCGATCCCGCGACGGCTTGCCGCCCGTTCGATGCAGACCGCGATGGCTTTGTGATGGGCGAGGGCGCCTGCGTGCTGGTACTCGAGAGCATGGAACATGCGCAGGCGCGCGGTGCGCACATTTATGCCGAGGTCGTGGGCTACGGCAACACCGATGATGCCTATCACATCACGAGCCCTGATCCCGAGGCTGCCGGCATTGCCCGCGCGATATCGCTGGCGGTGACCGAGGGCGACGTCAAGCCTTCCGAGGGCCTCTACATCAATGCCCACGGCACCTCGACCAAGCTCAACGATTCGTCCGAGACGGCGGGCATTAAGCGTGCGCTCGGCGAGGACGCGGCGCGCGCCGCGCACGTCTCGTCGACTAAGTCGATGACCGGCCACATGATCGGTGCCACGGGTGCCATCGAGGTCATGGCCTGCGCCATGGCGCTCGAGCAGGGCGTGGTGCCGCCGACCATTAACTACCACACGCCCGATCCCGCCTGCGATCTTGACTACACGCCCAATCGCGCGGTTCGCGCCGACCTTACCTGGGCGCTTTCGACCAACCTGGGCTTTGGCGGGCACAACGCCGCCATCGCGCTGCGTAGATATACGAGGAGCTAGAGCATGGATTCCAAAAGACTTGCCGAGATAGCCGATGTTATGGAGGACCGCGGCCTCACGCGCGTACGCGTTGAGGAGCCCGATGGCACCGCGGTCGAACTCGAGCGCGCGAGCGCCACGCAGCCGGTTGCCGTGCCCATGCCTATGCCGAGCGCCATGGCCGCTCCGGTTGCGGCTCCCGCAGTCGCGCCTGCCGCACCGGAGCCCGCCGCGCAGGCGCCTGTCGCCGCACCGGAGCCCAAGGGCACCGAGGTGACCGCTCCCATGGTCGGCGTTTTCTATGCTGCCCCGGCGCCGGGCGACGAGCCGTTTGTGCACGTGGGCTCCAAGGTCAAGGCCGGTGAGACCCTCTGCATCATCGAGGCCATGAAGGTTCTCAACGAGGTGACGGCCGAGGCAGACGGCGAGGTGCTCGAGATCTGCGTGGCCGACGGCGACCTCGTGGAGTTTGGCAGCTGCCTCATGAGGATCGGATAGGTGATATCCATGAACAAAGAAGAGCTCAAGAAGCTGTTGCCGCATCGCGAGCCGATGCTTTTGCTCGACGAAGCCGAGCTGGTGGGCGACGAGGCCCACGGCAAGATCACGATTACGGGCGACGAATACTTTTTGCAGGGGCATTTTCCGGAAAACCCGGTGGTCCCCGGCGTGATTCAGTGCGAGATGCTCGCCCAGAACTGCTGCGTGCTGCTGATGGGCGATGAGGAGGCGCGCGGCGCGACGCCGTTCTACACGAGTCTGGACAAGGTTCGCTTTAAGCGTCCGGTACGCCCGGGCGACACGGTGGACCTGGTGTGCTCTATCACGCGTGCGCGCGGGCCGTTCCGCTTTGCGACGGGTACTGCGAGCGTCAACGGTGAGGTTTGCTGCCGCGCCGATATGTCCTTTGCACTCATGCACGAAAGTTAAGGAAGGCTTCATGTTCGACAAAGTGCTCATCGCCAACCGCGGCGAAGTCGCGGTCCGTGTTATCCGCGCGTGCCGCGATATGGGCATCAAGACCGTCGCCGTCTACTCCACGGCCGATGCGGACGCGCTGCACGTGCAGCTTGCCGACGAGGCATATTGCATCGGCGGCCCGCGTCTTGCCGAGAGCTACCTCAACGACGATGCTGTGCTCACCTGTGCCGGGAAGTCGGGGGCTAAGGCAATTCATCCCGGCTATGGCTTCTTTTCCGAGAAGGCGAGCTTCGTGCGCGACTGCGACAAGTATGGCCTGGCGTTCGTCGGTCCTTCGGCCGAGGTGATCGACAGCATGGGCGACAAGGACGCCGCACGTCGAACGGCTGCCGCGGCGGGCGTGCCCATCGTGCCGGGTTGCGATTTGCTCAAAAGTCCCGAGGAGGCAACGGTCGAGGCCGAGCGCATTGGCTGCCCCGTGCTCATCAAGGCGCGTGCAGGTGGCGGCGGTCGCGGCATTCGCAAGGTCGAGCGCGTGGAAGATGCGGCAAAGGCGTTCATCGAGGCGCGTGCCGAGGGCGAGGCCGTTTTTGGCGACGGCGAGTGCTACATGGAGAAGTTTGTCGCGCCGGCGCACCACGTTGAGGTGCAGATTATGGCCGATAAGCAGGGCCATGTGTTTTCGCTTGGCGAGCGTGAGTGCTCGGTGCAGCGCCGCAACCAAAAGCTGATCGAGGAGAGCCCCGCGCCGTGCCTCGACGGACACGACGACATTCGTGCTCGCATGCACAAGGCAGCGCGTGACCTGGCTCGTGCCGTCGGCTACGAAGGAGCCGGTACCATCGAGTTCCTGTATTCGGACGACGGCAATTTCTACTTTATGGAAATGAACACGCGCTTGCAGGTAGAGCATCCGGTTACGGAGTTTGTGACCGATACCGACTTGGTCAAGTGGCAGCTGCGCGTGGCAGCCGGCCAGCCTCTGCCCTTTGAGCAGGAGGACATGCCGGTCCGCAACCACGCCATGGAGTGCCGCATCAATGCCGAAACGCCGGACTTTCTGCCGTCATGCGGAACGGTCACCGCGTTGCGTGTGCCGGGTGGTCCGCGCGTGCGCTGGGATTCCGCCATGTTTACCGGCGCGAACGTTCCGCCGTACTACGATTCCATGCTCGGCAAGCTCATCGTGTGTGCGCCCACGCGTGACGGCGCCATTCGCAAGATGCGCTCGGCCCTGGGCGAGCTCGTGATCGAGGGCGTGAGCGAGAACAGCGAGCTTCAGCTCGACGTGCTGGCAAACGACGAGTTCTTGTCGGGCATGTATCACACCGATCTGATGGGGCATCTCTATGCTGATGAATAGAAAAGCGAAGACGGTCAATGTCCTCGAGGGGCCGATAACCGAGTCATGCGCCGAGTTTCCCGCGCGCCACGTGTTTATCAAGTGCCCGGAGTGCCGCCGTGTGATCGATGAGGCACGCCTGCACGACAACCTCGAGGTCTGCCCTCGTTGCGGCAAACACTTTCGCGTGAGCGGTCGCGCGCGCATGCGCATGACGGTCGACGAGGGCACGTTTGAGGAATGGGATGCCAATCTGGCGTCGGAGGACTTCCTCTCGTTTCCCGGCTATGCCGATAAGCTCAAGAGCGTGAGCGAGCGTTCGGGCGAGCGCGATGCCGTTGTGTGCGGCAGGGGCAAAATCTGCGGTTGCGATACCGCGCTCTTCTTTATGGACGCCAACTTTATGATGGGCTCGATGGGCTCCGTGGTGGGCGAGAAGATCTGTCGCGCATTTGAGCGTGCGACCGAGCTGGGATTGCCAGTTGTCGGCTTTACCGTTTCGGGCGGTGCGCGCATGCAAGAGGGCGTGACCTCGCTTATGCAGATGGCCAAGATTTCTGCGGCGGTTAGGCGCCACAGCGAGGCGGGCGGCCTGTATATCACGGTGCTCACCGACCCCACGACCGGAGGCGTAACCGCGAGCTTTGCCATGGAGGGCGACATTATCCTGGCCGAGCCCGATGCCCTGACGGCATTTGCCGGCCCGCGCGTGATCGAGCAGAACATGCACAAGCGCCTGCCCAAGGGATTCCAGCGCTCCGAGTTTTTGCTGGAGCACGGTTTTTGCGATGCCGTTGTTCCGCGTGGCGAGATTGCGCTCACGGTAGGCGAGCTGTTGGCGCTGCATGAAGGGCACGCGCCCGGCTTGGGGGCACCGCATGAAATCGTGCATACGGGTCGCCGCGGCAAAAAGCTGGGACACTTGTTTAAGCGCTCGGCCGCACCAAAAACCGCGCTCGAGATTGTCAAGCAGACCCGTTCGGCAGATCGCGCCACGGCAGGCGAGATGATCTCGCTGGGCCTGGATGGATTTGTGGAGCTGCACGGCGACCGCTACTTTGGCGACGACGCTGCTGTGGTGGCTGGCATTGGCTGGAAAGACGGACGCCCCGTAACGGTTATCGCCATCGAGCGCGGCACCACGACCAAAGAGCGCATGCGCCGCAACTTTGGTATGGCACATCCCGAGGGCTACCGCAAAGCGCGTCGCCTTATGCGCCAGGCCGAAAAGTTTGGTCGACCGGTTCTGTGCCTGGTCGATACTTCGGGCGCGTTTTGCGGCATCGGTGCCGAGGAACGCGGCCAGGGCGAGGCCATTGCCCAGAATCTCATGGAGATGAGCGGCCTTAAGACGCCGATTGTCTCGGTGGTGACAGGCGAGGGCGGCTCTGGTGGCGCGCTGGCGCTGTCCGTGGCCGACCGCATCCTGATGCTTTCGAGCTCGGCCTATTCGGTCGTGAGCCCCGAGGCCTGTGCGTCGATCCTGTGGAAGGATACCGAGCGCGCGAATGAGGCCGCCGAGGCGCTGAAGCTCACGGCCCCCGATCTGTTGGCGCTCGGCATCATCGACGGCATTGTCGACGATAGGGGCCTGTCGCATGAGGAGATCGCCGGCGCCGTCATGTCCTCGGCATTTGATGCCTTCGATACGCTTGGGCGGCTCGACGACGCGACCCTCACAAACCTCCGCTACGAAAAGTACCGCGCAATCGGTCAGTATCGCACGATGTGACAAAGGGACAGTCCGCATGTCACATTGGGAAAGGGTTTCTGTGTCACAAGTTTCTAACACCTCGTTTACAACGACGGTCTCATCAAACGCCATGGCCGTGGTGGACTATCTGTCCAAAAGCATGATGTCGGCGCTGCCGTTTATTGTCTGCGCGGCTTTGTTCCGCACCGTTGCCGTCATTATGGGCGAAGGCATGCTGGGCCTGTGGTCTGCCGATTCCGAAATCTATCGCCTGTTCTACAGTTGGCTCTATAACGCCGGCTACTACTTTTTGCCCGTTTATCTTGGTTGGGCGGCCGCCCGCCAGCTCGGTTGCTCGGAGCAGCTGGGCATGATGCTGGGCGGCGTATTGATTGCGCCCGATCTGCTTAAGCTCGTCGATGCCGCATCGACGACGGGGGCATCGATGACTTCCGTGTATGGCCTGCTTCCCGCGCCGGTCAACGATTACACGACGACTGTTATTCCGGTTCTCATCTCGGTGCCCGTGCTATGGCGAGTGGAGTGTTTCTTTCGGCGCGTTATCCCTCAGGCCGTGGCGTTTTCGTTTGTTCCGTTTGCGACCATGCTTGTCATGGTTCCGGTTTCGCTGTGTATTACGGCGCCGGCGGGCAGCTATCTGGGCATGCTGTTGGGCCAGCTTATGTTTATGCTTGGCAATTCCGGTGGCATCGTATCGTTGCTCACACTCATGGGGCTTGCCGCGGGCTGGGAGTTCCTTAAGATCGCGGGCGTCAGCAACGTTGTCCTATCGCTCGCCTATGCGCAGTTTATGAGTGTGGGAACGGATTCGTGCATCCTGATTGCCGCGACGATGGCAACGTTCGCCGTTTGGGGTATGCCCTTTGGCGCGTCGCTCCGCGTTGCGGATAAGGACGAGAAGGCGCTCATGCTGGGCTATTCAATCTCGGGTGTTCTTGGCGGCGTAAGCGAGCCGGCGCTGTACGGTTGCGGCTTTAAATATGGCAGGTGCCTGACGTGCATGGCCATTGGCGGCGCCGTCGGAGGCCTTGTTGCGGCCGTGGGCCACGTTACGGCCTATACCATCGGCATGACGAATGTCCTCATGGTTATTGGCTTTGCCACGGGCGGTTTTTCGAACCTGCTGTGGTGCTGCGTTGCCGGCGGTGTGGCATTTGCGGTGTCTGCGGCGCTGAGCTACTGCTTTGGCATGGTGCCGGCAAAGGGACGGGCGGCAGAAGACGAAGCCGATTCGCCCGAAACAGTGGCGAGCGCTGCTGAAGTAAGCGCATAAACCTGTGCGACAAAAGGACGATCCCTTTGTCGTGTTCCAAGGCCGCGGCCCGTGTGGGCGCGGCCTTTTTGTATCTGGGGGACAAAGTGGCTACACTACAATCCGTTTGAGCAATAGATATATAAGTAGTACCGTGGGGGCGGATGCAGATGGTCGAGTGGATTGTTAGGCGCGCGCAGGGTGATCGTGCGCGTGTGGGCACGTTAGCGGGCATGGTGTGTATTGTCGCCAATGTGGCGCTTTGTGCTGCAAAGGGTGCCATTGGTGTGGTTTCGGGATCGGTTTCGATTGTGGCGGATGCCATGAACAACCTGTCCGATGCCAGCTCGAATATCGTGAGCGTGCTGGGCTTTAAGCTGGCGAGCAAGCCGGCCGACCCCGAGCATCCTTACGGCCACGGTCGCTATGAGTATCTCTCGGGATTGGTCGTGGCGGCGCTCGTGCTGCTGATTGGCGTTGAACTGGTGAAGTCCTCGGTCGAGCGCGTCATCCACCCCGAACCTGTCGAGTTCTCGCTTGCCCTGGTAGCAGTTCTCGTGCTTTCGATGGTCGTAAAGCTCTGGATGGCGGCCCTCAACCAAAAGCTCGGCGATCGCATTGAGTCCGAGACGCTGCATGCGACCGCGCAGGATTCCAAGAACGATGTCCTTGCCACAGGCGCCGTGCTGGCGTGCGCAATTGTTTCGCAGGTGACGCACATCAATCTTGACGCATGGGTCGGCCTTGCCGTTGGCGCCTATATTGGCTGGAGCGGTTTTGAACTCATCCAGGATACGGTGAGCCCGCTTTTGGGCCAGACGCCCGATCCTAAGCTGGTCAAGCATATTCGAGACAAGATCATGAGCTACCCCGGCGTTTTGGGCGTTCACGATCTGATGGTTCACGACTACGGCCCGGGCAGGAAGTTCGCAAGCGTTCACGCCGAGATGGCAGCCGAGGCCAGCCCGCTGGAAAGTCACGACACGCTCGATAACATCGAGCAGGCGTTTAGGAACGAAGACGGCATGATCGTCACGCTCCATTACGATCCCATCGTGACCGACGACCCCAAGGTGGCGAGCATGCGTTTACGCATTAACGCCATGGCCCAACAGATCGATAGTCGCCTCTCGATTCATGACCTGCGCTGTGTGCCGGGTCCTACGCACACCAACGTGATCTTTGACTGCGTGCGACCCTCGGATCTGCAGATGAGCGCCGAGGACCTAAAGCGCGCGCTGGCGAAACGGGTCGAATCGGAATATCCCAAGTCGATTGCCAAGATCACGATCGACGAAGACTACGTAGGCCATACCCACGAGTAGGGCTGCGCCGGTAAAGCTGGTTATACAGAAGGGGAGAGCATGAAGCGTCTATATCTACTTCGCCATGGTCAGACAGAATTCAACGTCAAAAAGCTCGTCCAGGGTCGCTGCGATTCTCCGCTCACCGATTTGGGTCGTCAGCAGGCACGGGCGGCAGCCGCATGGCTCAAAGCCCACGGCGTCGCCCCCGACAAAGTGGTCTCATCACCCTTAGGCCGAGCCATGGACACGGCAAGTCTCGTCGCATGCGAGCTCCTCGGCCCGGACGCTGCTGTCGAGCCCTGCAAAGGCATCATCGAGCGCTGCTACGGAACCTTCGAGGAAGGCCCTCACGACGTCCTGCCCACCGACGTCTGGGACCCCGGCGAGGATTTGGTCCCCTTTGGAGGAGAGGGAAGTCATGCCCTACAGGAGCGCATGGTAGGCACCCTCACCAATCTCATGGGAGCCGAGGGCATCGAAACCCTCCTAGCAGTAAGCCACGGCAGCGCCAGCCGCCAATTCATCAAGGCTGCAGCCCCAGAGGGCTTCGAGCTCCCAACAAAACTCCCCAACTGTGCCATCATGATCTTCGATTTCGATGAGACAAAGCCACAAGCAGAAGGCGAGCCAATGCAATGCAAGTTCACCCTCCAGCAAATTGTGGATCCCCAACAAAGTAATTAGCTGAGCAAGCAGAGTTAAGCAGACATCAACGTGTCGTCTCCCGAGCTTGGCAGAGGGGCGGCGAAATATATTAAGTTTGTCGCGAGTTCCGTACGCAAAGGAAAGCACTTAATGTGCTTTCCGTCTTGCGCAGGACTGTAGAGCAGCAAACTTAATATATTTCGCCGCCCCTCTGCCAAGCCCAGGCGACTCCACGCACTTTACCTGCGTAAACAATGTGAGTGAAATATGAATCTCGATGGATACGCCCGCAGCCGTGTATACTAATCAGCTGTGTGTAACCAGGGGAGTATTCTGGCTGGACAAAATGCCTGCTTAATAGGGTTGTCAGGTAGTCCGGACGCAATACAAGGCTGGGGAGCACGTCGTGTAAGTAGTGGTCCTCTAGGGGCGTACGCTCGGTGGTGTACGCATTGTCCCAAGACCACGCGAGAGTTGGGATCATATCTTGATCAGCATGATTCTCGGCCGCAAGATTGGCATGACCCAGGTTTGGGACGAGGACGACAACGTCGTTCCCGTCACGGTCATCCAGGCTGGCCCCTGCGCTGTCTCGCAGGTTAAAACTCAGGCAACCGACGGCTATGACGCCGTCCAGATCGGTTTCGGCGACATCAAGGCCAAGAACGTGAACAAGCCCATGGCTGGTCACTTCGCCAAGGCTGGCGTCGAGCCTGTCCGCTTCCTTCGTGAGGTCCGCGTCGAGAACGGCGAGGAGCACAAGGTCGGCGAGGTCGTCACCGTCGCTGATTTCGCTGATGTCGAGAAGGTCGACGTTATCGGTACCTCCAAGGGTAAGGGCTTCCAGGGTCGCATCAAGCGCTGGGGTCAGCGCCGCGGTCCTATGACGCATGGTTCTCACTTCCAGCGTCACCCCGGTTCTATCGGTCAGTGCGCCTATCCTGCGCGCGTCCTCAAGGGCGTCAAGATGGCCGGTCACATGGGTAACGAGCGCGTTACCGTCAAGAACCTTTCCGTTGTCCGCATCGATGCCGAGCAGAACCTCATCTTGGTCAAGGGCGCTGTCCCGGGTGCCAAGAATGGTCTCGTCGCCATCCGTATGGCCTAAGGGCCCAGCCCATTTAGCCCAGCGTCATACCAAGGAGAACACTTAAATGGCAAAGTTTGAAGTTAAGAACAGCGAGGGCAAGAAGGTCGCCGAGGCCGAGCTCGCCGCTGAGGTGTACGGCATCGAGCCGAACATCCACGTTATGCACCACATCGTCAAGTGCCAGATGGCCTCTTGGCGTCAGGGCACCCAGTCCGCTAAGGGCCGCTCTGAGGTTTCCGGTGGCGGCAAGAAGCCTTGGCGTCAGAAGGGCACCGGCCGTGCCCGCCAGGGTTCCATCCGTGCTGCCCAGTGGCGTCACGGTGGCGTTGTCTTCGCCCCCAAGCCCCGTTCCTACGCTAAGCGTATGAACAATAAGGAGGTCAAGCTGGCTATGCGCTCCGCGCTGTCCGCCAAGCTGGCTGATGGCGAGCTCGTGCTCGTCGACGACTACGGCTTCGAGAAGCCTTCCACCAAGGCTGCCGTCGCCATGCTCAAGGCTCTCGGCCTTGAGGGCAAGCGTCTGACCATCATCGTTCGCGATGAGGACGTCAACGCCTACCTGTCGTTCCGCAACATTCCCAAGACGTTCATCATCACCGCTGACGAGGCCAACACCTACGATCTCGTCAACAACAACGCTGTGCTGATGCCCGCCGACATCGCCGCTCACTTCGGGGAGGTGCTTGCATAAATGACCGCCCACGAGATCATCATCCGTCCGATCGTGTCCGAGCGTTCCTTCTCCGGCATGGAGCTGAACAAGTACACGTTCGAGGTCGCCAAGGATGCTAACAAGTATCAGATCAAGGACGCTGTCGAGGAGATCTTCGGCGTCAAGGTCGTTCGCGTGAACACCCTGACGGTCAAGCCCAAGACCAAGCGCGTGCGCTATGTCGCCGGCAAGACCCGTTCTTGGAAGAAGGCCATCGTCACGCTGGCCGAGGGCGACACCATCGAGGTCTTTGGCAACCAGGCCTAAGACTCGCTGCTGTTGAGTGAGCTCATGCCTCCCAAATAGGGGAGGCGGGAGCTCAAGGTTTTGGGCGTATAAAATGGACACGCCCGGAACCGTGTATACGTCCGGTGTCATCGCACCCGAGGCAGAACCTCGAATCCCTGTCTGCGATGGCTAACGGATTCCTATTGAAAGGGATTGTAATGGCTGTAAAGCACCTTAAGCCGACCTCCGCTGGTAGGCGTTGGCAGACGATCTCCGACTTCTCCGAGATCACCTGCACCAAGCCCGAGAAGTCTCTTCTCGAGCCCCTGCCCAAGAAGGCCGGTCGTAACAACAACGGCCGCATCACCACCCGCCACCAGGGCGGCGGCGTGAAGCGTCGTTACCGCGTGATCGACTTCAAGCGCAACAAGGACGGCGTGCCCGCCAAGGTTGCCACGATCGAGTACGATCCGAACCGTTCCGCTCGCATCGCTCTGCTGCACTACGCTGACGGTGAGAAGCGCTACATCCTAGCCCCCAAGGGTCTCGAGGTCGGTCAGACCATCATGTCCGGTTCTGACGCCGACATCAAGCCGGGCAACGCTCTGCCCCTCGCCGACATCCCCGTCGGTACGCTCATCCACGCCGTCGAGTTCCAGCCGGGCAAGGGCGCCGCTATCGCCCGTTCCGCCGGTAACTCCTGCCAGCTGATGGGTAAGGAGGGCAAGTACGCTATCGTCCGTATGCCTTCCTCCGAGATGCGTCGCATCCTCGTTACCTGCCGCGCCACCGTCGGTGAGGTCGGCAACGCCGATCACGCCAACATCGTCATCGGCAAGGCCGGCCGTAAGCGTCACATGAACGTGCGCCCGACCGTCCGCGGTACCGTCATGAACCCTGTCGACCACCCGCACGGCGGTGGCGAGGGCAAGAACCACACCTCTGGTCGTCCCTCCGTTACCCCCTGGGGTAAGCCGACGAAGGGCCTTCGTACGCGCAAGAAGAAGAAGGTCTCGAACCAGCACATCATTCGTCGCCGTAAGAAGTAATTTCGGATACCGAGTTTTAGGAGAAAGCACTTATGAGCAGAAGTCTCAAAAAGGGCCCGTTCGTGGAGACTCGCCTTCTCTCGCGTATCACCGCGATGAACGAGGCTGGCAAGAAGGACGTCGTGAAGACCTGGTCCCGCGCGTCCACCATCTTCCCCGAGATGGTTGGTCACACCATCGCCGTCCACGACGGCCGCAAGCATGTGCCCGTGTATGTTACCGAGTCCATGGTTGGTCACAAGCTCGGCGAGTTCGCGCCGACTCGTACGTTCCGTGGCCACAAGGCCAAATAGGGGGTTAACCGTAAATGGCAACTAAGTCTATTGAAACTGAGGCCACCGAGGTTCGCGCCGTCGCTAAGTACGTGCGTGTTTCCCCCAGCAAGGCCCGCCTGGTGGTCGATCTGATCCGCCGCAAGCCTGTCGCTCAGGCCTTCGACATCCTCCACTTCTGCGACCGCGCCGTCGCCGTGGATGTCGAGAAGGTTCTCCGTTCCGCCGTTGCGAACGCCGAGAACAACAACGGTCTGCGTGCCGACAACCTGGTTGTCGCCGCTGCCTATGTTGACGAGGGTCCGACGCTTAAGCGCATCCGTCCCCGCGCCAAGGGTTCCGCTTCTCGCATTCTGAAGCGTACTTCCCACATCACCGTCGTCGTTGCTCCTCGAAAGGAGGCGTAAAGCTGTATGGGTCAGAAAGTCTACCCCACCGGCTTCCGTCTTGGCATCACCGAGAACTGGCGCTCCCGCTGGTTCGCAGAGAAGGATTACGCTAAGACCCTCGGTAACGATCTCGAGATCCGCAAGTACCTCGAGAAGCGTCTTTCCCGCGCAGCTGTCTCCCGTGTCGAGATCGAGCGCGCTGGCGACAAGGTGAAGGTCATCATCCTCACCGCTCGCCCCGGCGTTGTCATCGGTAAGAAGGGTGCCGAGATCGATACCCTCCGCACCGAGCTCGAGAAGGTCGCTGGCGTCTCCAAGGGCCAGCTCTCCGTCGACGTTGTCGAGATTAAGCGCCCCGAGCTCGACGCCAACCTCGTTGCTCAGTCTATCGCCGAGCAGCTCGAGGGCCGCGTTGCCTTCCGTCGCGCTATGCGCAAGGCTGTCCAGTCCGCCCGCAAGGCCGGCGCTAAGGGCATCCGTATCCAGTGCTCCGGTCGTCTCGGCGGTGCCGAGATGGGCCGTCGTGAGTGGTACCGTGAGGGTCGCGTGCCTCTGCACACCCTCCGTGCCAAGATCGATTACGGCACGGCTGTCGCCAGCACCACCATGGGCGCTTGCGGCGTGAAGGTCTGGATCTACCTGGGCGAGAAGCTCCCGGGCCAGCCTGTTCCCAACCCTGCACTCGAGGGCTCTTCCCGTCCTCGTCGTCGTAACTCCGAGAGGAGGGGTCAGTAGTGCTTGCCCCTAAGCGTATTCTTCACCGCAAGGTGCAGCGTGGCTCCATGAGGGGCCAGGCCAAGGGTAATACCGAGCTGCATTTCGGCGAGTTTGGTATCCAGGCTCTCGAGGCCCATTGGATCACCAACCGTCAGATCGAGGCCGCTCGTATTGCCATGACCCGCTACATGAAGCGTGGCGGTCGTGTGTACATCACGATCTTCCCCGACAAGCCCATCACCAAGAAGCCTGCCGAGACTCGCATGGGTTCTGGTAAGGGTAACCCCGAGGAGTGGGTGGCCGTCGTCAAGCCCGGCCGCATCATGTTCGAGGTCAAGGGCGTGCCCGAGGAGGTCGCTCGCGAGGCTCTGCGTCTGGCGCAGCACAAGCTTCCCATCAAGACCAAGATTGTTGCTGCTAAGAACGCTGAGCAGCGCATCGAGAAGGAGATGGCTGAGGAGGCCGCTCTCGAGGCCAAGTGGGCTGCTGAGGACGCCGCCGCCGCCAAGGAGGAGAACTAATGAAGCCCGCAGAGATTCGTGAGCTCTCGGACGCTCAGCTCGTTGAGAAGCTGAAGGAAATGCGCGCCGAGCTCTTTAACCTTCGTTTCCAGATGGCCACCAGCCAGCTGGACAACACCGCTCGCGTCAACACCGTGAAGAAGGACATCGCTCGTGTCCTCACGGAGCAGCGCGCCCGCGAGATCGCAGCGGAGAAGTCCGCTGTCGCCGAGTAGGACCTAAGGAGAGAACATGACTGATTCGCGTAACTCGCGTAAGGTCCGTACGGGTGTCGTTACCTCCGTCTCCGGTGCTAAGACCATCGTCGTCACCATCACCGAGCGCAAGCGTCACCCCAAGTACGGCAAGATGATGACCAGCTCCAAGAAGCTGCACGCTCACGACGAGGAGTGCACGGCTGGCGTGGGCGACACCGTCCGCGTTATGGAGACCCGTCCTATGTCCAAGATGAAGCGTTGGCGCCTCATCGAGGTCGTCGAGCGCGCTAAATAAGCTGTCGCTCTTACGACTTGTACGTTTCCGAAGATGTGCGTATGCCTGGCTTGCATACCACGGGCTGTGTAAAGGCTGCGCACCTCTCTTCGGTTCTTAGTTCGGAGGAACATCTACCATGATTCAGATGCAAACCATGCTGAACGTCGCCGACAACTCCGGCGCTCGCAAGATTCGCTGCATCAAGGTGCTTGGCGGTTCCAAGCGTCGTTATGCAGGCATCGGCGATGTGTTCATCGGTGCTGTCCAGGAGGCTACCCCTGGCGCCAACGTCAAGAAGAAGGACGTTGTCCGTTGCGTCGTCGTTCGCACCGTTAAGGAGATCCGCCGCAAGGATGGCTCCTACATTCGCTTTGATGAGAACGCCTGCGTTGTCATCAACAACGATGGTTCGCCCGTCGGCACCCGTATCTTCGGGCCCGTCGCTCGCGAGCTTCGTGACAAGAAGTACATGAAGATCGTCTCGCTCGCTCCCGAGACCCTGTAGTTAGGGGAGATATATGTATATCAAGAAGGGCGATAAGGTCCAGGTTCTCTCTGGTAAGGATCGCGGCAAGCAGGGCGTTATCCTGCGTGCACTCCCCGCCGAGAACAAGGTCGTTGTCGAGGGCGTTTCGGTCGTCAAGAAGGCCGTCAAGCCCAACGCTGCCAACCAGCAGGGCGGCATCGTTTCGCAGGAGGCTCCCATCGACGCCTCCAACGTCAATCTCGTCTGCCCCGAGTGCGGTAAGGTTACCCGCGTCGGTCACGAGAAGGACGGCAAGAACAAGCTGCGCGTCTGCAAGAAGTGCGGCCACAAGTTCTAAGCTGCCCGCAACATCAAGTTGCTAGCAAAGGCCCGGATGCCCCACGGCACCCGGGCCTTTTTCTATCCCCACTCATTGGGGATACTCATTGGGGACAGACTTACATGTGAACTGCGTCCCGAATCTTGGCCTTCTTTTATTAGAAGCGAACACTAGGACGCTTTCAATAGCCGTTTCCGAAACTCCACCGGGGTGAGGCCGCCGAGCGCCACCTGGCGACGCCTCGTGTTCCAATGCACGACGTAGGCGTCGAGGTCCCTCTTGAAGGACTCGAAGTCGGCCCACTCGACGCCCCTGAAGAACTCGTCCTTGAGATGCCCGAACACCTGCTCCGTCGCCCCGTTGTCTAGGCAGTTGCCCTTTCTCGACATGCTCTGCCTGGCGCCGTGCCTCCTGAGCTCGCCGGTCCACCTAGGGTGCTGGTACTGCCAGCCCATGTCGCTGTGGACGATCGGCGAGGCCCCGGCCGGCATTCTCGCGAACAGGCGCCTGAGCACCTCCTCCTGCTGGGCCATGTCCGGGCTCGTCGACACCGACCAGGAGACGATCTCCTTCGTGCAGAAGTCGTAGACCGGGGCGAAGTACGCCTTGCCCCAGGGCTGCCTGAATTCCGTGACGTCGGTCCCGAGCTTCTCCCACGGGGCGCCCGCGCGAAAGTCACGCGCTATCAGGTTGTCGAATCTCTCGCCGACCGGGCCGCGGTAGGAGTTGTAGCGATGGTAGTCGGTCTCCCGGCGGATGCCGCAGCGGATGCCGAGCTCCCGCATCATCTTGAGGACCGTCTTGTCCGCTATCCTCGCGCCCAGCTCGGCCCTCAGGCACATCGCTATCTGGCGGTGGCCGCACCCGTTCGCCGTCCTCGAGAAGATCTCGCGCACGGCCTCCCGGAGCTCTGGCCGGGTCGCTCTCGGCGGGTGCGCTACGGCATAGTGGTAGCTCGACGGCGCGAGCCGCGCGGCCGCGAGCAGGTCGCATAGGCGGTGGTGCCCTGAAAGGGAGGCTACGACCTGGGCTTTCTCCCAGTTTGAGAGCTCTTCTCCGCTTTCAGGGCTATCGATTTTTTTAGATACGCCACCTGGGCCTCGAGTTTGCGCACGCGCTCCTCGAGCTCCCGCTCGCGCGTCCGCCCCCCGGGGCCCTCCGGCCTGCCGCGGCGTCCCGGCTCGAGCGCCTCCGGCCCGCCCTCGCGGTACAGCCTGCACCAGCGGTCGAGCGATGTGGCGGCGGCGATGCCGAAGCGGGCCATCGCCTCCGACCGCGGCATCCCCTCGTCCACGACGGCCCTCGCGACGGCGAGCTTGGTCTCCATGTCGTAGGTCCTGCGGCTCTCGCCCATCCCGATCAGCCCCTTCCTCCCGGTTGCCCGGTACGCGTAGAGCCATTTTCTCACCGCCGGGGCGGGAACGTCGAGCTTCTTGGCCGCGAGTTCGAAGCCGAGGCCGGCCTCGAACAGGTCGGCGGCGCGTGCCCTCATCTCGCGACCGTATCTTGCCTTCTTCCTGCGGGGCATTTCCGATGCCTCCCTTTTCTCGAACCTTAATTTCAAAGTCCAAGAAATGGGATGCAGTTCACATGAGTGATTGTGCTCATTGGGGACAGACTTAAATGAGTAGTCCCGGCAGTTGGGGACAGTCCCCATGTGTCGGCAGTTTGGGACGGTCCATTGATGCCTGATGCCCCTAGAGGGGAAGAGTAAGACAGCCTGCTCTGCCTTTTTGGGCTTTGGTGTTCCGCTTCTTTATCCTTTACAAGGATCCTCGTATGCGCATTATCGCGCATAGCATTGCGTGTTAATGCGTATGACCGCGTAAAAATGTGCAAAATATGGCTAAATAATGACCGATAAACAAATAAACACGCAAATACAAGCAAATGCGCGCGCATTTGTGCGAATATAAGGCTGTTGGAAATGAAGAACTTCCGATGACTCAGGAGGCACATATGGCAGATTCCAAGCAGGCTCCACTCGACTCCGCGGCAGCCGCAAAAGCAGCGTTCGCTTCGGTCCAGGATAAGCCGTTCCCTAACGACATCTTTACGGCTCCCGAGCTTCGCTGGGCTGTGATCGGTTGTGGCGTTATCGCCAACCAAATGGCCCAGTCCCTCGCGCTGGCCGGCCGCAAGCTTGCGGGCGTCGCCAACCGCACGCTGTCCAAGGCCCAGGCTTTT
This sequence comes from Collinsella sp., assembly GCA_046883645.1. Taxonomy (GTDB): domain Bacteria; phylum Actinomycetota; class Coriobacteriia; order Coriobacteriales; family Coriobacteriaceae; genus Collinsella. The sequence goes on from JBKTBE010000017.1 coordinate 22,022, forward strand.
GCTGAGCAGTATGGCATCGAGAAGGTCTATGAAACGGTTGAGGACCTCTATGCCGATCCGGATATCGACGCCGTCTATATCACCACGCCGCACAACACGCATATCACCTATCTGCGTGCCGCGCTGGCCGCCGGCAAGCACGTGCTCTGCGAGAAGGCCATTACCCTCAACTCTGCCGAGCTCGACGAGGCCCGTACCATCGCCGACGAGCACAACGTGGTCCTTATGGATGCTACCACGGTGCTCCACATGCCGCTGTATCAGGAGCTGCGCCGTCGCATGGATGCGGGCGACTTTGGCCGCATGAACCTCGCCCAGCTCAACTTTGGCAGCTATAAGGAGTACGGCGACCTGACCAACCGCTTCTACAACCGTAATCTTGCCGGCGGTGCCATGCTCGATATCGGCGTGTACGCGCTCTCCGTCATGCGACTGTTTATGGCCAGCCAGCCCACCGAGGTCGTCTCTCTGGGCAACACCTGCGAGACTGGCGTCGACGTCGCGGGCGGCATCGTCTGCCGTAACGCCGAGCAGCAGCTGGGCGTCGTGAGTCTTACGCTTCACTCCAAGCAGCCCAAGCGCTCGGTCATCAGCTTCGATAAGTGCTATATCGAGGTCAACGAGTATCCGCGCGCCGATCACGCGACCATCGTGTGGACCGCAGACGGTCACCGCGAGGAGGTCCACGCTGGTACCGAGGCCTATGCCCTGTGCTACGAGATGGCCGATCTAGAGAAGGCCGTTGCCGGCGACGATTCGAAGCGCGAGCTTCTGGGCTATGCTTCTGATGTTATGGAGCTTATGACCAAGCTCCGCGCCGATTGGGGAGTCGTGTACCCCGAGGAGGAGTAAGCGATGCTTGCGGAAGATAGGCTCAACGCGATCGTGTCGATGGTGCAGCAGGCTGGCTCGGTTACCGTGCCGGAGCTTGCTGAGGCCCTGGGCGTGACGCCGTCCACCATTCGCCGTGACTTGCAAACGCTCGACCGCGCGCACCGCATCGCCAAAGTGCATGGCGGCGCGACGAGTCTTGAGCGCGCGCACGTGACGCGCGACCTGACGATCAGCGAGCGCAGCGATCTCCATAACGACGACAAGGAGCGCATTTGTGCCCGTGCCGCGGCCCTGGTGGAGCCCGAGAGCTTTGTGTACATCGATTCAGGTTCGACGACGCTTAGGCTCATCGAGCATCTTCCGCGCCTTGAGGGCGTCACCTATGTGACCGACTCCGTGCTCCATGCTCAGCATCTCGCTCTGCGCGGCATGCGCACCGTGGTGCTGGGCGGCGAGCTCAAGCCCGAGACCGAGGCGCTCGTCGGTCCCGACGCCTTGGCAACCCTGGACCGCTATAACTTCAACTGCGGCTTTTGGGGTTCCAATGGCATCGCCGTCGAGCAAGGTCTCACCACACCGGATATCGAGGAAGCGCAAGTCAAGCGTATCTCGATGCGCCATACCGCCAAACGCTTCGTAATCTCAGACGCCAGCAAATTCGGCATGGTGGCGCCCGTCAAGTTCGCGGACTTCCGCGACGCAACGATTATTACCGCGGGCGAGGTCCCCGCCAAGTACCGGGCAATGGACAACGTCATCACGGTCTAGCAGCAGGGGACGGGCTAAGGCCAAAACCACCGCGAAGGGGCAGGAACCTTTGTGGTGGTTTTGACGTTTGTCCAGATAAAACCTGCCAAAATAAACCTGTCCCTTTTTTGGCAGGTTTTAGGGCTCCCAGGGGCAGGGGGCTTCGATGTGGATGTGCTCGCCGGTTACGGGGTGCGTGAAGGACACGCTGTGGGCGTGGAGCATCAGGCCGCAGGGGCGCGCGGTGCCGTACAGGTCATCGCCCACTAGGGGATGACGCTCGCTTGCCAGGTGTACACGGATCTGGTGCTTGCGGCCGGTGAGCAGCTCAACGTCGATATACGAGCGCGTGGGCAGGCCATGACGGCTCTTAAGACGCTTGAGTACCTTTACGTGCGTCTGGGACGGCTTGCCGCTGGCGCCGACGCGCATCTTGCGGCTATCGTGACGGTCGCGGGCGATGGGCTTGTCGATGAGCTTCTCGTTCCAGTCGATCTTGCCCTCGGCGAGCGCCAGGTAGTGCTTTTCGAAAGCGTGGTCGATGACCATCTGGTCAAAGGCGGGCTGCGTTTGCTTGTCGAGCGAGAACAACACCACGCCGGTGGTGTCGCGGTCCAGGCGGTTGAGCGGCTGCATATCGGTCGCGGCAAAGCCGTCGCCCATGGCAAGCAGCAAGTCGCTAGCGTAGTCGGTGAGCGTGCGCTCGCCGGTGCCGTCGCCGTGGACGATCATGCCGGCGGGCTTGTCGATGGCCATGAGCCAGGGGTCGCAGTAGAGGACTTGAGGTTCTTCGTTCACGTGTAAGCCTTTCGGTTAGCTAATTCCCACAAACATGCAGCCCGAGGTCGCCCCGCGCAGGCGGGCGGCGGGCTTGCGACCGGCCTGCGCTGCTTCGACGGCACGACGGACGCGCGCGACGGCACGGCCAATCTCATCGGCATCGAGCAGCGTTCCATCGACCATAAGACGACGCACGCCGGCATCGAGCAGCTGAGGCACCTGCGGCGTGAGGTCGATGGGGTAGGCGTCGTACAGGCGCGAGCGGCCGTGGATGTCGGTGCGCACCGGCATGACCTTGCCGTCGATATTCTTGAGCGACAGCTTGCGGGAGCGCAGGCGGCAGTTGGCGCAATCGTGGATGCAGCCGTTGGCAACCTGCAGAATGCAGTGCTCGCTTGTCATGACGCGCGGGCGGCCAAAGACGGTGATGCCCAGGGCCGCAGGAGCGTCAGCACCCAGCGAGACAATCTCGTCGAGCGTGATCTCGGGCGAGAGCCAAAACGCACTGGCGCCGCGCTCGGCAAGTGCCTCCATGCAGGGCGTGTTGTGCACGGGCAGGCAGGAGCGAATCTCGGCCGTGGCGCCGGCCTGGGCGGCAACGGCGAGCTCAGAGATATTGCCGACGGCGACGGTGGCCCCGGCATTGATCCAGGGGTCGACGCGCACATGGTCGACGGCGCGGCAGACCTCGTCGAGCACGGGCACGATGCCCTGCTCAGATGCGTCAGCGGGGGAGAGCCCGGCGGCCTCGAGCGCGTCGGTAGTCATGTAGATGCGCGTGGCGCCCTCGGCACGGGCGGTCTCAGCAGCCTCAATCGAGGTGACGGTGGCGCAGATTTGCGGCTCATCACGGTAATGCTCGGGCATGGGGCGAGAGTCGCTGGTGATGACCATCGGCGGCTCCAGCGTGCGGGCGCGCTCCTCGTACGGCGCCAGAATGGCCTCCTCCAGCGCCTTGCAGGCAGCGGCGCGTACCTTGTGCACGGCGGAGAAGCCCATGCCGCAGCCGGCATCGAGCATCACATCAAAGCTCGCGGCCTCAAAGGGCGAGGAGCCCATACGGCCGACATGCTCAACCAGGTCGGCGGACTCGACGGCGCGGGTCTTGGCGGCCTCGACGGTAAAGCCCGTGGCGGTAGCGGTGAGCGCGGGGTTGTCGCAGCAGGTGAGTGTGACGGTAAACGGCTCGCCCAGACGTGCCACAACGGACACGTCTACGGCGCGGCGGCGCAGGACATCGCGCTTGAGCGCAGCCCCGGCGGCGTCGATGGCACGCTGGCTGCGAATCACGCGCACGCGGCAGCCCTCGGGCATGCTTCGGGGCACGCGGCACTCGATGACATCGCCCGCGGCGGCATCCTCGGCGGCAATGGTGGTCAGGAACTGGTCAAACTCGTCATCGTGGCGAAGCTCCAGCAGGTCGCCCTTGCCCACGGGCTCAAACAGTTCAATGCGGGCGATGGCGGCGCGGCGACGGCGATCGTCGGGCTTGAGGGCGCGCACATCGCGGTTGGCCAGACGGCTGCCCAACACCGTGCCCACGATCTGGCCGCGGTTGTTGGAGCGCTCGTAGCTCATCATCTCGTCACCCGAGGTACCGTCTTGGTAGGCGTGCGTAAAGTCACGGTTAAAGCAGCGCTTGAGCTGGCGCTGGCGGGCGGCCTCCTCGTCCTTGGCCACGGTGGCCCCGGCCAGCATGTCGTCAATCTCGCGACGGTACACATCGACGATGGAGTACACGTAATCGGGTGCCTTCATGCGGCCCTCGAGCTTGAGTGACGCGGCACCGGCGTCATACAGACGGCGGACGAGCTGCGAAGTGTTGGTGTCACGCGGGCACAGCGCGCGCTCGCGACCGGCAGGGGAGAGCGAGCGGCCGTTCTCGTCGATCAGTTCGTAGGGCAGGCGGCAGGGCTGAGCACACATGCCGCGGTTGGCCGAACGGCCAGCCATGGCAAAGCTCGAAAGCAGGCACAGTCCCGAGTAGCAAAAGCAGATGGCGCCGTGGCTAAAGACCTCGAGGTCGACGTCGGGCGCGGCGTCGTGAATCGTGGCAATCTCGTCGATGGAAAGCTCGCGCGAGAGGGTCACACGGTCGGCGCCCTGCTCGCGGCACCACACGGTCCCGCGGTCGTCGTGGATGTTCGCCTGGGTCGAGATATGCGTCTCGATGCCGGGCATCGTGCGCTTGACCTCAAAGAACAGGCCCCAGTCCTGGATGATGAAGGCGTCGGCACCCAGCGTGGAGCACCGATGGATGAGCTGCAGCGCATCGCCCATCTCGGACTGTTTGATGACGATATTGACTGTGACGTAGACGCGCGAACCTGCCAGATGTGCGGCTCGGCACGCCTGCTCAAAGGCCTCATCGGTAAAGTTGGTGGCCTTACGGCGGGCGTTAAAGCTGCCCATGCCGCAGTAAATGGCGTCGGCGCCCGCGGCGAGTGCGGCGGCAAAGGGCTCGGGCCCTCCGGCGGGCGCCAAAAGCTCGGGTCTGCGGTTGGTGGTTCGACTGGCGGTTGCGGTCATATCCTGCCTTTCAAATTGCTCAGATACTCAAAAGTATAGTGGCGTCGTCGTGGCGGGCGAGTCCTGTGGCCCAAGCAGGACAAAGTCTTCAGCAGCCCTTGCGGTGGGCTTCACCGTCCGGTCACGCCGTTCAGCGGCCGACAGGCGCCGTTGGGCGATAAAATATTCTCGCAACGTGATAATAATCTTGCATCGAGCAAGCAGCTCCCGTAATATCCCAATCAAGCGCGGTGTTCAGACCGAACTGTGCCTCCCGGTGTGAACGCCGCGCTCACGCTCTCTCAACTGATCGTAAGGAGATAACCATGAGCAAGACCGTCGTGTCTTCCGATAACGCACCCGCAGCCATCGGCCCGTATTCCCCCGGTATCCAGACCGGCAACATGGTGTTCCTGTCTGGCCAGCTGGGCATCGACCCCGCGACCGGCAAGATGCCCGAGGGCGTCGAGGCCCAGGCTAAGCAGTCCCTCACCAACGTCGAGGCCCTGCTGACCGCTGCCGGCGCCACCTTTGCCGATGTCGTCAAGACCACGGTTTACCTGGCCGATATCGCCGACTTCGCTGCCGTGAACGAGATCTACGCCTCCAAGTTCGTGGCGCCGTTCCCCGCGCGCAGCGCCTTCCAGGTTGCCGCCCTTCCGGCCGGCGGTCTGGTCGAGATCGAGGTCGTCGCCGTTCTCTAGGGCGTAGGCAAAACCCAGACATGACATGCAAAAAAGAACCCTGCAGCGCGTGCGAGCTGCAGGGTTCTTTTTTCAAGCGAGGGGGCAAAACTGATCCGCAACCTATTCGTCGCATGCGGATCAGGGACCTAGCCCTCCTTGCGGACTTTTTGCAGGTAGCGGTAGACGCTGGGCTCCGAGATGCCCAGCGCGGTGGCGGCGCAGGCCACGGCGCCCTTGAGCATGAACACCCCGTTGCCGTTGAGGTGGCGAATGACGTCCACGCGGTCGCTCTGACCAAGCGACGCTACATCCAGCCCGCGCGCGCTCAGCAACTCGGCAATGCTGCGGTCAATGAGCTCCTGTGTGGACTCCGAAAGGCTTTCGACCTCGATAGGGGCGGGCTCCGTGCGCGTCGGCGCCGCGTCGAAGCACGCCATGAGCTGCTGCGCCATGGCGTTGATGGAGCGTACGGTCGAGAGGTCGGTGTTGACGCAGAGCATACCGACGATCTCGTCATTCTCGCGGATAAAGTACGTCGCCGACTCCAACGTCTTGCCGCCGGCACCGCGCCCCTCGTAGCCCGTAATAAACGGCAGGTCGCGATACTTGGCGTCGTGCATGATCTTGAGTGCCAGATCGGTGGCGGGACCGCCGACCTTGCGGCCGCTCACGATGCCGTTGCGAATATCGACGATGGCGTGGTCGGGATCCGAGAAATCGTGCAGCACGATTTCGCTGTTTTTGCCGAGTATCTGCTCCAGAAAATCGACCATCGGCAAAAAGCGGCGTACGGTCTCGTTCACGGGCAACTCCTTTGGGTGAAAACGGAAATGTTCATAACAATTTTTTCTCATGGTAACACGCTGCCCACCATCTCGTATATCCGCAGGTACATTGCGTAATGCAGACGAACGGTAGGAATTTAGCGGTAAACGGTTGACCAAAAGAAAAGTTAGATGTTATTTTGACCAGACACTTTCCTGACCTGCGGAAATGCGTTATTTCAGCTGAAGAATGGTCTGATAACAAAAAATTATTATTGAGAATGAGAATCATCTTTAATACGATATGCAATGAAGGCACAACCTCAACCCCGCACTGCGTCACAATAGAGCGTTAGATGCGAAAACAACTACTTCGAGGATTGGTGGTCAAATGACCCAGGAGACGGTTACGAACGGCACTGAAGCCCTGTTCACTCGCGAAGGTATGCCTCCCGTTAAGGAAATGATCCCGTGTGCCCTTCAGCACGTACTGGCATCGTTTGCCGGCATCATTACCCCGGCGGTCATCATGGCCGGCGTCTACGGCTTTAACAGCCAGCAGAGCACCGACATCATCCAGGTCGCGCTCATTCTTTCGGCAATCGATACGGCCCTTCAGGCCTTCGCCCCCTTCCGTCGCATTGGCGGCGGCCTGCCCATCGTCATGGGCGTTTCGTTCGCGTTCCTCCCGGCCCTGCAGGCCATGGGCGCCTCGGGCTTTAGCTTTGGCGCGCTGCTGGGCGGCGAGATCGTCGGCGGCGCCGTCGCGGTTCTCTTTGGTCTGGCCTACAGCAAGATCAAATGGCTGTTCCCGCCCGTCGTGACCGGTACGGTCATTTTCTCCATCGGCGTTTCGCTGTATCCCACGGCCGTCAAGTACATGGCCGGTGGCATGGGCACGCCGCTGTGGGGCACCCCGCAGGCATGGTCTGTCGCTCTGATCACCTTCGCCGTCGTCTTCGCGCTCGCCAACTTTGGCAAGGGCACGCTCAAGCTGGGCTCCGTCTTCTTTGGCATGATCGTCGGCATGATCGTCTCGATCCCCTTTGGCATGATCGACTTCTCCAGCGTCGCTACCGCCCAGGTCTTCGCCCTTCCCAAGCTCATGCCCTATGCGCTCGAGTTTGATCCCGAGGTCTGCATCACCCTTGCCGTCGTGTTCCCCATGGTCGCCATCCAGGTTATCGGCGATGTTTCCGCCGCCTGCCTGGGTTCCATCGACCGTATGCCCACCGAGCGCGAGCTCTCCGGCGCCATCGTCTCCCAGGGTCTCACCTCTATGGTCGGCGGCTTCCTCGGCGGCCTTCCCACCAGCGCCCTTGGCCAGAACGTGGGCATCATCTGCTCCAACAAGGTCGTCAACAAGTGGGTCTTCGTGATCATCGCGGCCGTCTTTGCCATCGCCGGTCTGTTCCCGCAGCTCTCGGCCGTTCTTTCCGCCATCCCGCAGCCCGTCATCGGCGGCGCGACCGTCGGCGTCTTTGGCACCATCACCATGAACGGCGTGCGCATGTTCACCCGCGAGGGCCTCACGCAGCGCACCACCACTA
>JBKTBE010000017.1:29900-33932 GCA_046883645.1 Collinsella sp.
CCACTATCGTCGGCACCTCGGTCGTCTTTGGCCTGGGCATTTGGATGGCCAGCGGCTGCCTCGCCGGCGAGGGTATGCCCACTTGGGTGTCCACCGTCATCGGCTCCAACGCCGTGACCCCCACCGCCATCATGGCCATCGTGCTCAACTTGATCCTTCCGCAGACGCCGGTCGTGGCTCAGCACATCGATGCCGCCAAGGACGCCGCGGTGGATCTGGTCTTGCCCGAGAGCAAGAAGTAACCAATTCGGTGCTATTCGTCGGCGGACGTATCGCCTCGTCCGCCGACGTCATGCGGCGTCAGGCCGCACTTCAAAGGGCTTGTCCCTTTGGTGAAGCGTTGACGGGAGAGGGCCCGTTTCCGGTGTAGGCCGGCGCTTCGCACTTCCGCTATGTCAGAGGTGTCAAACCCCGCCTCTGATGTTGAAGGGAGCATCTATGCTTCTGGTCGCTAACGGTTCCGTCTTTACCCGCAACGCTCAGACCCCGTTCATTCCCAACGGTGCGGTTGCCATTGACGGAGATACGATCGTCGAAGTAGGCCCCGAGCGCGAGCTCAAGGCCAAGCACCCGGATGCCGAGTACGTCGACGCCCAGGGTAACCTCATCATGCCTGGACTCATCAACTGCCACACCCACATCTACTCGGGTCTGGCCCGCGGCCTTGCCATTAAGGGCTGCAACCCCACCAACTTCCTGGAGAATCTTGAGCAGCAGTGGTGGAAGATCGACGACAACTTGACGCTCGACGGCACCAAGGCCAGCGCCTATGCCACGATCCTGGATTCCATCCGCGATGGCGTCACCACGATCTTCGATCACCATGCGAGCTTCTGCGAGATTCCGGGTAGCCTCTTTACCATTAAGGACGCCGCTCAGGAGCTGGGCATGCGTTCGTGCCTGTGCTACGAGGTCTCCGACCGCCGCGGTCAGGAAAAGTGCGACCAGGCCATTGCCGAGAACGCCGAGTTTGCCCAGTGGGCCGCCAAGGAGCGTCGCGATAACGACAACCACATGATCGCTGCCATGTTTGGCGGTCACGCCACCTTTACGCTTTCGGACGAGACCATGGACAAGATGGCCGAGGCCAACAACGGCCTGACCGGTTTCCATATCCATGTGTGCGAGGGCATGAACGACGTATGGGACTCCCGCCTCAATCGCGGCGGCATCAGCCCCGTCGAGCGCCTGCTGCAGCACAACCTGCTCGGCCCCGACACCATGCTCGGCCACTGCATCCACGTGACGCCCGCCGAGATGGACATCGTCAAGGAGTCCGGCACCTGGCTGGTCAACAACCCCGAATCCAATATGGGCAACGCCGTGGGCTGCGCCCCCGTGCTCGAGTTCTTCCGCCGCGGCATCCCCGTGTGCATGGGCACCGACGCTTACACCCACGACATGCTCGAGAGCCTCAAGGTCTTCCTGATCATCCAGCGCCACAACGCCGCCATGCCCAACGTGGGCTGGTGCGAGGCCATGACCATGCTGTTCGAGAACAACGCCAAGATGGCCAGCAAGTACTTCGATCGCAAGCTCGGCGTGCTCGAGCCCGGCGCTGCCGCCGACGTCATCGTCATGGACTACAAGCCCTTTACGCCGCTGAGCGAGGAGAACATCGACGGCCACATGCTCTTTGGCATGATGGGCAAAAACTGCCGCACCACCATCATCAACGGCCGCGTCCTGTACAAGGATCGCGAGTTCGTTGGCATTGATGAGGACAAGATCAACGCGTGGACCATGGCTGAGTCCAAGAAGCTCTGGAGCACGCTCAACGAACGCACCTACTAATTACAAGTAGATTCACGCGCGTCGGATGTTTCGCCGCGTTCGACGCGCGTATAGGCGGCCTCCGCGGGGTCGCCGGCGCTGTGCTAGCGCTACACCGTATTTGCGCCCGTCGCGCGGTCTCGCCGGGCGTTACAGAGAGGAGCTCATTATGAGCGACATCATGAGGCCGATCCCGTTTTCGCAGCTGATGAACTGGATCATCGAGGAGCACAAGACTCAGGGCGCCGTCTTTGGCGTGCGCAAGATGGTCACGACCAACCAGGAGGGCGCGCTTCCCATTTTTGACGAGCGCATCGAGACTCCGTTTGGCCCGGCCGCCGGTCCCAATACGCAGCTGGCCCAGAACATCGTGGCATCCTACGTGGCCGGTTCCCGCTTCTTTGAGCTCAAGACCGTTCAGGTTATGGACGGCGAGGAGCTCTCCAAGTGTGTGAACAAGCCCTGCATCGTGGCGCAGGACGAGTGCTACAACTGCGAGTGGTCGACCGAGCTCGAGGTTCCGCAGGCCTTTGCCGAGTACGTGAAGGCATGGTTTGCCTGCCACCTGATCGCTCGCGAGTACGGCCTGGGCAGCCCGGATGGTTTTGTCTTCAACATGTCCGTGGGTTATGACCTCGAGGGCATCAAGAGCCCCAAGGTCGATGCGTACATTGAGGGCATGAAGGACGCCAGCGGCTCCGAGGTTTGGAACGAGTGCCGCACGTGGGCGCTCGCTAACCTGGACAAGTTTGAGAATGTCGATGCCGCGTTTGTCGAGTCCATCCCGGCGCGCGTCTCCAACTCCATTACCGAGTCCACGCTGCATGGCTGCCCGCCGGCGGAGATCGAGCGCATCGCGACCTATCTGATTACCGAGAAGGGTCTCAACACCTACATCAAGTGCAACCCCACGCTGCTGGGCTATGAGTTTGCTCGCCAGCGCCTCAACGAGCTGGGCTTCGACTACATCGTCTTCGATGACACGCACTTCCGCGAGGATCTGCAGTGGGTCGACGCTGTGCCCATGTTTGAGCGTCTGATTGCCCTGTGTGCCGAGCGCGGCCTGGAGTTTGGCGTCAAGCTGACCAACACGTTCCCCGTCGACGTGACGAGGAACGAGCTGCCCTCCACCGAGATGTACATGTCCGGCCGTTCGCTGTTCTCGCTGACCATCGAGGCCGCCCGTCGCATTACCGAGCAGTTCGATGGCAAGCTGCGCATTAGCTACTCTGGCGGTGCTACGGTCTACAACATCCGCGCCCTGTACGATGCCGGCATTTGGCCCGTCACCCTGGCGACCGACGTACTCAAGCCTGGTGGCTACGAGCGCTTTAGCCAGATGGCTGGCGAGTTTACCGACCTGGATGGCAAGCCGTTCGCGGGCGTCTCTCTCGAGGCCGTGACTGCGATCCAGACCGACTCGCTCACCAACCCGCTCTACAAGAAGCCGCTGCGCCCGCTGCCCGACCGCAAGGTCGCCGGCAAGAGCCCGCTTTCCGACTGCTTTACCACGCCGTGCCGCACGAGCTGCCCCATCCAGCAGGATATTCCCGCCTATCTGGCGGCTGTTGACGAGGGCCGCTACGAGGACGCACTCAACATCATCATCGAGCGCAACGCCCTGCCGTTCATCACCGGTACCATCTGCCCGCATCCCTGCGGCCGTGCCTGCGAGCGTGCGTTCTACGAGCCCGAGGGCGCCCAGATCCGCGCCAGCAAGCTCAAGGCCGCCCGCGAGGCCATGACGGCCGTGCTGCCCAAGCTGCGCGCCCAGGCCATCGCCAACGACGGCGAGCGCAACGTTGCCGTTATCGGCGGCGGCCCGGCCGGCCTGGCGACGGCGTTCTTCCTGACGCGTGCCGGCGTGCCCGTCACCATCTTCGAGGCCCGCGATTCGCTCGGCGGCGTGGTCCGTCACGTGATCCCCGAGTTCCGTATCGCCAGTGACGATATCTCTCACGATGCCGAGCTCTGCTTGGCCTTTGGCGCCAAGGTACAGCTCAATGCTCGCGTGGATTCCATTGAAGAGCTCAAGGCCCAGGGCTTTACCAACGTGGTCGTGGCCACCGGTGCCTGGATGCCCGGCTCTGCGGGCTTGGGCGAGGGTGCCGAGCTCGACGTGCTGGAGTTCCTCGAGGCCGCCAAGAAGGGCGAGAAGCTCGAGCTGGGCGAGGATGTCGTAGTCATTGGCGCCGGTAACACCGCTATGGATGCGGCTCGCGTGGCCAAGCGCCTGGCTGGTGTGAAGAACGTGCGTCT